>JAAYBF010000211.1 GCA_012718975.1 Solirubrobacterales bacterium
CCGAGAGCTTGCCGATGGACTGCCCGCCCAGCCCCGCCAGGGCCAGCCAGACCAGGATCAGAGCCAGGATCCCGGCCCCGCGCAGCACACCTCGTCGATTCCTCAGCATGCTGAGTAGTATGCGGGGTCCGGGACACCCCGCCACCGGAGAGCGGGGCGCGGGACGGTCCGTTCCCCTCAGGGCGAACACGGGAGGCGCGATGGAGCAGTGGCCCACCGGCCGGATGCTGTCGGCCGTCGCACGCCGGATCGAGCACGAGTGGAACGCCCACCTCGCCCGCTGGGACCTCACGCACGCCTCGATCCCCGTCCTCTACGTCCTCCTCGGCGGCCCGCGCTCGCAGCGCGAGCTGGCCCGCGCCACGGGGGTCACGGAGCAGACGATGAGCCGGATCGTCGCCGGCCTCGAGCGCCGCGGCTACGTCGAGCGTCGCGTGCCCCCCGACGACGCGCGGCGGCACGACGTCGTCCTCACCGACGCCGGGCGGCGCGCCGTCGTGGAGGCCGGCGACCCGCGGGTCGCCGAGGAGATGAGCGTGCGCGGCCTCGACGCCGAGCAGGTCGCGCAGCTCCGCCAGCTCCTCGCGGTCATGCTCGCGGCGCACCCCGACGGCACGCCGGGCGGCGCGCCGCTCCCCTACCCGGCCGGCCACGGGCGCGGGTAGCGTCGCGTCCCATGGAGTTCTGGCCGGTGGACCTGGGGCGCCGGCACGTGCCGTACCACGAGGCCTGGGACCTGCAGCGGACGGTGCACGCCGAGGTCGTCGCGGGCACCCGAACCGACACGGTCCTGCTCGTCGAGCACGAGAGCGTCTACACCGCCGGGCGCCGCACGTCGGCCGCGGACCGGCCCGTCGACGGCACGCCGGTCGTCGACGTCGACCGCGGCGGCCGCATCACGTGGCACGGCCCCGGCCAGCTCGTCGCCTACCCGATCGTGCGGCTCGCGGAGCCGGTCGACGTCGTCGCCTACGTCCGCGCGCTCGAGCAGGCCGTCATCGACGCCGCCGCCGCGCTCGGCCTGGCGACGGTCCGCGAGGAGGGCCGCTCCGGCGTCTGGGTCCCCGTGCCCGACGGCGAGCGGCCCCGCAAGCTCGCCGCGATCGGCGTGCGCGTGGCCCGCGGGGTGACGATGCACGGCCTGGCGCTCAACTGCGACGCCGACCTCTCGGCGTTCTCCCGCATCGTCGCCTGCGGCCTGCCCGACGCCGACGCGACGTCGCTCACCGCGGAGCTCGGCCGGCGCGTCACCGTCGAGGACGCCGCGCCCCCGCTGCGGGCGGCGCTGGCCGCCGCCATGGCCCCGCTCCTCGCCGAACAACCGGTCCCGGCCTGGAATAGTCTGGCGGGGTGACGATCGCCCCCGAGGGACGCCGGATGCTCCGGATCGAGGCGCGCAACGCCCAGGTCCCGATCGAGAAGAAGCCCGAGTGGATCCGCACCCGGGCGACCATGGGCCCCCAGTACGCCGAGCTCAAGCAGCTCGTGCACGGCGGCGGCCTGCACACGGTCTGCGAGGAGGCGGGCTGCCCCAACATCTTCGAGTGCTGGGAGGACCGCGAGGCCACGTTCCTCATCGGCGGCGACCAGTGCACCCGGCGCTGCGACTTCTGCCAGATCGACACGGGCAAGCCGGCCGCCTTCGACGCCGACGAGCCGCGCCGGGTGGCCGAGTCCGTCCGGCAGATGGGGCTGCGCTACTCCACCGTCACCGGCGTGGCCCGGGACGACCTGCCCGACGGCGGCGCGTGGCTCTACGCGGAGACCGTGCGCCAGATCCACGCGCTCAACCCGGGCACGGGCGTCGAGCTGCTCATCCCCGACTTCAACGCCGTGCCCGAGCTGCTCGACGAGGTCTTCTCGTCGCGGCCCGAGGTGCTCGCGCACAACCTCGAGACCGTGCCGCGGATCTTCAAGCAGATCCGCCCCGGCTTCCGCTACGACCGGTCGTTGTCGGTGCTCACCGCCGCGCGCGACGCGGGCCTCGTGACGAAGTCCAACCTCATCCTCGGCATGGGCGAGACGTACGAGGAGGTCGTCGAGGCGCTGCGGGCGCTGCGCGACGCGGGCTGCGACCTCGTCACCATCACGCAGTACCTGCGGCCGTCCGTGCGCCACCACCCCGTGGACCGGTGGGTGCGGCCCGAGGAGTTCGTCGCGCTCGCCGCCGAGGCGGAGGAGATGGGCTTCCTCGGCGTGATGTCCGGGCCGCTCGTCCGCTCGTCGTACCGGGCCGGCCGCCTGTGGGCGCAGGCCATGCAGCGCCACGGCCGCCCCATCCCCGCCGAGCTCGCGCACCTCGCGAGCCCGACGACGGCGCGCCAGGAGGCCGCGAACCTGCTCGGCCGGGGCTGAGCGGCCGACGACGGCGGCCGACCGGGCTCGGAGGGCCGAGGGCCTGCGCCTGGGGACCCCGCGCGGGAACTAGACTCACCGACCATGGCCCGATCCTCCGACGCCCCCGCCAAGCCCAAGAAGCAGCGGTGGTACCGCACGCTCTGGCAGGCCTACCGGTTCACCGCCGAGACGGACCCGGCGGTCACGTGGTGGATCGTGGGCGCCTTCGTCGTGATCATGGGCATCGCGACCGGCGTGGGCATCGGGCTCGGCCGGGTCTGGTACTTCCTCATCCTCGGGCTGCCGCTGGCGCTCGTGGTGATGATGTTCGTCCTCGCCCGGCGGACCGAGGCGGCCGGCTACAAGCGGATCGAGGGCCAGCCCGGTGCCGCGCTGTCGGCGCTGCGCACGGTGCGCGGCTGGGACTTCCCGGACGACCCGGTCGACCTCAACGCGCGCACCATGGACCTCGTGTTCCGTGGGTCGGGGCGCGGCGGCGTGCTGCTCGTCAGCGAGGGTCCCCCGCACCGCGTCCGGCCGATGCTCGAGCAGCAGCGCAAGCGGGTCAGCCGCGTGCTGCCGAACGTCCCCGTGACGGTGATCCAGTGCGGCGACGCCGAGGGCCAGGTGCCGCTGCGCCAGCTCGCCAAGCGCGTGCGCAAGATCCGCCCGAAGCTCGACCGGCGGGCGACCGACGAGGTCACCAAGCGGCTGCGCGCCCTCGGCGGCGCGAAGCTGCCCGTGCCGAAGGGCGTCGACCCGCTCCGGGTCCGGCCGGACCGCAAGGGCCTGCGCGGCCGCTGACCCGGTGACCCGCACCGCGCCTGCGGCGCCACCTCTACCGGCGGCACTCGCTCGTCCGGCGGGCCCCGTCCGCCTGACCTGCCCGCGGGCGCCGGTCAGCCCCTGACGAGGACGGTGCCCGCGGCGGTGTCGTGCAGGCCACGGCCGTCGCGGTCCCAGACGACGGCGGGGATCACCAGGCACAGCAGGGCGCTGCGCACGAGCCCGGCGAGGATGCCGGGAGGGGGCGCCGCAGCGACCCGCGCGGCCGCGCCGTCGGCGGGCCCGGCGAGGTCGCGGGCGCGCACCACGCGCAGGCCGAGGAGCCGGTGCCCCACCGTGGTGCCGAGCAGGCCGACGAGGACGGTGCTCGACACGCCGAACACCGCCATCGTCACGAGCGGGGCGCCCGCGAGGATCCCCCGCCCCTGCCCCGGCACGGGGGCGATGAGCCCGCTCACCGCGAGGCACAGCGCCCAGTCGATGGCCAGGGCGGCCAGCCGGCGCGGCAGCCGCGCGAGGGAGCCGGGACCGTCGGGCGCGACGCCGAGCTCCGCCCGGGCCTCCGGGTCCTCCGGCGTGCCCTCGAGCCAGGTCCCCAGGTCCTCCCGTCGCGCCACGCGGCCAGGCTACCGGTGCCCCGCCCGGGCGACCGGCCGCGGTCGGCGGGCGGACGACGAGGGCGAGGGACGGCGTCGGGCGCGGCCCGCGCGTCGGGCACGGAGTGCGCGGTAACGCGACGGAAACATGAGGTACACGGTCGGGAAATCGCACGCCCCTACCGTCGGGGGCGAACCGCGGCGGACGAGGTCCGCGGCGTGCGGTCCTGGTGAGCCGGCCCCCCGGCCGCCGACCACGACGAGCGAGGAGAACTCCGGATGTTCAGTTCCGCCGATGAGGTCATGGCCTTCATCAAGAAGGAGGGCGTCAAGTTCGTCGACGTCCGGTTCTGCGACCTGCCGGGCGTGATGCAGCACTTCAACGTCCCCGCGGAGACGGTGGACACGACCTTCTTCACCCAGGGCCAGATGTTCGACGGCTCCTCGATCCGCGGCTTCCAGGCCATCCACGAGTCCGACATGAAGCTGCTGCCGGACCTGTCGTCGGCGTACGTCGACCCGTTCCGCGCCGAGAAGACGCTCGCGCTGAACATGTCGATCGTCGACCCGTACACGGACGAGCCGTACTCCCGCGACCCGCGCCAGATCGCCGCGAAGGCGGAGGCGTACCTGAAGTCGACGGGCATCGCCGACACCGCGTTCTTCGCGCCGGAGGCGGAGTTCTACATCTTCGACGACATCCGGTTCCACACGAGCCAGTCCGCCAGCTTCTACTACATCGACTCCATCGAGGCCGCCTGGAACACCGGCCGCAAGGAGGAGGGCGGCAACCTCGGCCACAAGACGCCGTACAAGGGCGGGTACTTCCCCGTGCCGCCGGTGGACCACTTCGCCGACCTGCGCGACGAGATGACGCTCGAGCTCAACCGCGCGGGCCTGCAGGTCGAGCGCGCGCACCACGAGGTGGGCACCGCCGGCCAGGCCGAGATCAACTACCGGTTCGACACGCTCGCCCGGTCGGCCGACAAGGTGATGCTCTTCAAGTACATCGTGAAGAACGTCGCGCACCGCAACGGCCGCACGGTCACCTTCATGCCGAAGCCGCTCTTCGGCGACAACGGCTCGGGCATGCACTGCCACCAGTCGCTGTGGAAGAACGGTGAGCCGCTCTTCTACGACGAGAAGGGCTACGGCGGCCTGTCCGACATCGCCCGCTGGTACATCGG
>JAAYBF010000212.1 GCA_012718975.1 Solirubrobacterales bacterium
GACCGCGGCGCGGGCTGCGAGAACGGCCGAGCCGGTCCCCTCGCCGTCGGTCTGCTCGGCAACCTCGACGCCGTCGGGCAGCCCCTCGGCGACGCCGTCGCCGGGTCTGGTGACGCACACCACCCGCCGCGCCCCGGCGGCGCGCGCGGCGGCGACCACCCATTCGACCATCGGCCGCCCGCACACCGGGTGCAGGACCTTCGGCAGCGAGGAGCGCATCCGCGTCCCCTTGCCGGCCGCCATCACGAGAGCCGTCAGTTCGCCCGCCATGTCTGCGGGAGGGTACCGGCGCCGGTCCGGCGGCCCCGTCGTGGTCGTGGTCGATCGGCGCGTATCCTGCCGTTCTCCCTTGGGGAGTGGTGTAACGGCAGCACACAGGCCTTTGGAGCCTTGAGGTCGCGGTTCAAATCCGCGCTCCCCAGTGGCCGTTCAGCCCGCGTCGCGCGGCGTGCGGCCGGCGACGAGGCCGGCCTCGTCGGCGGGGCCGCCGGGGGCGGCGATGCCGAGCACGCGCATCGCCTTGAGGCCGAGGCTGAGGCGCTCGCGGCCGTCGGTGGAGCCGACGTCGAGGCCGGTCAGCTCGCGGACGCGGTCGAGGCGGTAGCGGATCGTGTGGCGGTGGGTGAAAAGGCGCTCGGCAGTCTTGGCGACCGAGCCGTCGGCGTCGAGGAAGGTCTCCAGCGTGCGCACCAGCTCCGTCTCGTACTGGACGTCGTAGTCGACCAGCGGCGCGACGGTCTCCTGCTGGAAGCGCTCGAGCTCGCGCGGGTCCTCGCTCATCGCCGGCAGCAGCAGCCGGTAGGAGCCGGTCTCCTCGAAGGAGAGGAACGTGTCGCCGCGCGCGCCCGCGACGTTGGCGGCCAGCAGCGCCTCGCCGCCGGCACGGTGGAGGTCGGCCGGGTCGCCGGTCGGCCGGCTGAGCGCGACCGTGAGGTGGTAGCCGGTCAGCCCGGCCTCGAGCTCGGCGAGCACCGCCTGGGCGACGCGCCGCGCGGTCTCCTCCCCCTTGCCGGGCACGAGGACCACGAGCTGGCGCTCGCCGCGGGCGGAGCGGGTCTCGCCGTGGCCGCTCGGCCGCGGCGGCCCGTAGGCGACCGACGCCGCGAGCGAGCTGCGCTCCACGGCGCGCGCCCCGCGCTCGGCGAGGGTCAGCACGCGCGCCCGCCAGTCGCCCTCCTCGGGACCGGCGGGACGGGCGCGGACGACGATCACCGCCGCCCCCTCGCGCAGGTCGCAGCCCAGCTCGGCGGCGCGCGCGACGATGTTGTCGCGGTCGGTCATCCGGCGGCCGAGCAGGTCGGCGAGGAAGTCGCCGACGGCCTCCTCGGCGGCGCGGCCGGGCGCGCGGGCGCGGTCGGCCTCGAGTCCGATCAGGGTGGTGACCATCCGCAGCAGCGCCGGCTCGGCGGGCTCGTCCCAGGAGCGCATCCGCAGCTGCCCGACGGGCTGGTCGGCGACGCGCAGCTCGACCGTCTCGCTGCCGCGCTCGCCGGCGATCACCGCACGCTCGTCCTCGGAGCTCTGGCAGGCGACCGCGAGCACGCTGCTGGCGGTGTCGAGCACCACCACGCTCGCCTCCAGCGCCCGCGACGCCGCCCGCACCACCGCGGGCAGCCCGGCGCCGGACTCGACCGCCGCCGAGACCTCCTCGAGCCCCTCGAGGAACGAGCTGCGCGTGCTGTCCGCACTCCCGGCCAAGTCAGGGATACTGGCAGACCGGTGTGCGGGCGATGCCTCTCTGAGGCGCGAGAGCCGAGCAGTCCCAGGACGCAGGGAGCGTGGCGGCCCCCAGGCCGCGAGCGACCGAGGACACCGGAATGCGACGGCTATCGCGCCTCAGGCGTACTGGTCGTAGGACCAGACGATGGCGAGGCCGATCACCGCTCCGGCGCCGACGAGGACGCCGAGGATGTAGAGGGTGAGGATGCCGGCGGCGATCCGCTCCCAGAGGCGTCCGTAGGCGCGGACGGCGGGGGCGAGGATGAAGGCGACGTAGCCGGCGCCGACGATGCCGGCGGCAAGCGCGATCGCCAGCTCGGTGGTGGTGAGGTCGAGGCTCATGTGGCGGTGTCGGCGGGGGCGGGCCGTTCGTCGGCCTGCCCGGCGTGGCCGCCATTGTTGCGCAGGTAGCCGACGACGAGGGCGACCACCGCGCAGCTGCCGAAGACGCCGGCTCCGAGGCCCCAGCCGCCGGCGACGTCGGACCAGTAGTGGACGTGGAGGTAGATCCGCGAGAGCCCGATCGCGGCTGCGAGCGCGATCGACCCGCCGACGAGCGCGGCCTTGCTGGCGATCCCGGGGACGACACGGGCGATGACGAGCGCGGCGGCGACCCAGACGGTCGAGTAGGCGGCGTGGCCGCTGGGGTAGCTGCGGCCGTCGGCCTCGATCAGCCGGGTGCCGGGGCGGGGCCGGTCGATGCCCTCCTTGGCGAGCCGGACGGAGATGTAGAGGACGATCGCGCCGGTGACGAGCGCGACGAGCTCGATCCAGTTGCGCCGGGCGGCGAGCAGCAGCGAGATGACGATCAGCAGGGTGAGGACGGTCGCGAACGAGCCGAGGTCGGTGACGAAGCGGACGATGTCGGTGACGACGGGGTAGTCGTGGACGCGCGCGGCGAGGCGGAGCAGCTCGTCGTCGGCGGGGGTGGGTCCGGGGTTATCGTGGAGCAGGACGGCGTAGACGGTGAAGACGTAGAGCCCGACGCCGGCGACGGCGAGCGCGGTGGTCAGCTCGAGGCCGAGGCCGCCGGGGGTGATCCGGTCGAAGAGGAAGCGCGCCTGGGGCGCGACGGCGGCCCAGAGCGGCGCGAGCACCCGGCGCCGGATCGGCCTGCCGACGGCGACCAGCTGGCGCAGGACGGGCTTGCGGTCCATCCACTCGACGATCTGGCGCCGCCGCTCGGCGTGGCGCAGCTCGCGGTAGGCGACGACGGCCACGACGATCGTCGCGACGGTGAGGCCGAAGCCGAAGGTGGCCTTGCCGGCGATGTCGGCGACGCGGTCGAAGGAGGCGTAGAAGACGTAGCCGAGGACGCAGAAGGTGGTCGCCCAGAGTCCGCAGCCGATGATGCTGTAGGGGATGAAGCGGCGGTAGGCGATCCCGGACGAGCCGGCGACGAACGGCGCGAGCGCCCGCACGAGGCCGATGAAGCGGCCGATCAGGATCGTCTTGCCGCCGTGGCGCTCGAAGTAGGCCTCGACCTGCTCGAGGCGGTCCTCGTCGATCTTGACCTTCGGGCCGTGGCGGAGGACGAACCCGCGTCCGAGCCGGCGGCCGATGAAGAAGCTGGTGGTGTCGCCGAGGATCGCCGAGGCCCAGACGATCCCGATCAGCACGATCAGGTTGATCTCGCCCTGGCCGGCGATCACGCCGCCGACGATCACGACCGTCTCGCCGGGTGCGACGAGCCCGACGAACGCCCCGGTCTCGAGGAAGGCGAGCACGCCGACGACGACGTAGGTCCACTGCCCGAGGGTCTGGGCGACGTCCTCTACGAGCTGCTTGACGTCGGGGAAGTCGGGCAGCGAGCCGGTCGCCCACAGCATGATCGCGGCGCCGACGATCAGCAGCGCGACGACGGCCAGCAGCGTGCGGTGGCGGGCGAGCGCGTTCACGCGGCGTGCAGCTCGGTGACGATCGGGGCGGGGGCGGCCGCCGGTTCGCCGGGCGGGGCGATCGGCGGCGCGGCGCGATCGACGCCGGCCAGGGCGAGCGCGGCGCTGTCGGCGGCGACGCGGTCGGCGAAGAGGCCGAAGACGGTCGGGCCGGAGCCGCTGACCTGGGCGGCGAGGGCGCCCGCGTCGCGGAGCGCGGCGAGGCCGTCCTCGAGCTCGGGCGCCAACGCGAGCGCGGCGGGCTGGAGGTCGTTGGCGAGCGCGGCGGCGAGCGGCGCGGCGTCGGCCTGGGCGCGCGCCCGAGCGGCGAGGCGGTGGAGCGGCGCGGGGTCCAGGTCGGTGGCGAAGCGGCCGATGCGGTCGGCCTCGGCGTAGACGGCGGCGGTCGAGAGGCCCTCGGCGCGCGGCAGCAGGACGAGCGCGAGCGGCGGCAGCTCGACGCGCTCGACGCGCTCGCCGACACCCGAGACCACCGCGTGCGCCGGCTCGACCTGGCTCGGCACGTCGGAGCCGAGGCCGGCGGCGACGGCGCGCAGCTCGTCCGGGCCGAGCGGCCCGCCGGCGAGCGTGTTGGCGGCGCGCAGGACGGCGGCGGCGTCGGCGCTGCCACCGGCGAGGCCGGCGGCGACGGGGATCCGCTTCTCGATCTCGATCCGCAACGGCGGCAGCTCGACCCCGGGGACGGCGGCGCGGAAGGCGGCCGCGGCGGCGGCGGCGAGGTTGTCGCCGTCGACGCCGGGGCAGTCGACGACATCGCCGTCGGCGCTCGGGTCGGCCGTGACGGTGACCTCGTCGTGGAGGGCGAGCGCGGCGAACAGCGAGCAGAGCGGATGGAGCCCGTCGGCGCGCGACGGCCCCACCCGCAGCACGAGGTTGACCTTCGCGTGCGCGCGCTCGGTCACGGAGGTCGGCGGCGGACTCACGGCCTGTATTTCAGCGGAGCGGGCGCCGAAGTCCCTGAACGGTGGGCGGCGCCGCCCACCGTCGCCACCGCCTCGCCGGACCCGCTCCGTCCCGCGCCGGACCCCGCGTGGAGTTTTCCTGGGGGTTGACCCCCAAGAAAACTCCGTTCGGCCGGGGGCGGCTCCGCTCGGCTGAGCGGGTCAGCCGCGGCGGGCGGTGAGGGGGCCGAGGAGGTCGGGGCCGAGCGCGGCGGCGAGGGCGGCGAACTGGTCGGGGGCGAGCCGCTCGGCGCGGGCGTCGGCGGGCAGGCCGAGCTGCTCGAGGGCGGCGCGGGCGGCGTCGCGCAGGCCGGCCGGGGCGCCGCGGTCGAGCGCGAGCGAGCCGGCGAGCGCCTTGCGACGGTGGGCGAAGGCGGCGTGGACGAGCGCGACGACGTCCGCCCCGGGCGACTCGGCCCGGCGGCGCAGGACGACGATCGCCGACTCGACGTGCGGGCGCGGGTGGAACACCGTCGCCGGCACGCGGCGCAGCACCCGGACCTCGCAGGCGAGCTGGGCGAGCACAGAAGTCGCCCCGTACACCTTGCTCCCCGGAGCGGCCGCCAGCCGCTCGCCGACCTCGCGCTGGACCATCGCGACCCACAGCTCCGCCCCCGCCAGCTCGGCGACCGTCCGCAACAGGACGGTCGCCGCCACGCCGTAGGGCAGGTTCGCGACGACCTTCGTCGGCGCGGGGTCGAGCGCCGCGAGGTCGAGGGTCACCGCGTCGGCGAGGTGGAGCGTCGCGTTGGCGAACGGAGCGAGCGCGTCGCGCAGCGGCGGCTCCAAGGTCGCGTCGATCTCGACGACGTGCAGGTGCCCGACCCGTGGCGCGAGGTGCTCGGAGAGCACGCCGAGCCCCCCTCCCACCTCGAGCACGACGTCGGCCGGCGTCAGCTCGGCGGCCTCGCCGATCAGCCGCAGCACGTTGTCGTCGACGAGGAAGTTCTGGCCCAGCTCGCGGTTGGGCCGCACGTCGAAGCGGCGCAGCCGGTCGATGCTGCCCTGGCGGGCGCGTTCGCCCTCCCGCCCGGGCGCCCCGCTCACCAGCCGAGGACCCGCGCGGCGGTCGCCTCCACGACCCGCTCGAGCTCGCCGTAGCCGACGCCGCGCAGCTCGGCGACGAACTCGGCGGTGTGGGTGACGTTCGCCGGCTCGTTCGGCTCGCCGCGCATCGGGACCGGCGTCAGGTAGGGGGCGTCGGTCTCGACCATCAGCAGCTCGTCCGGCACGCGCCGGGCGGCGTCCTGGAGGTCGGCGGCGCTCTCGTAGGTGACGTTGCCGGCGAACGAGCACACGTAGCCGCGCTCGACGGCCTCGTCGAGGCGGTCGGGCGCCGAGAAGCAGTGGAGGATCACCGTCAGGCCGTCGGCGTGCTCGGCGAGGACGGCGAACGTGTCGTCCTCGGCGGCGCGGGTGTGGATGACGACCGGCAGGTCGAGCCGGCGGGCGAGGTCGAGCTGGGCCTCGAACGCGGCGATCTGGTCGGCGCGCGGGGCGCGGTCGCGGTAGTAGTCGAGGCCGGTCTCGCCGACGGCGACGACGCCCGGGCCGGCGGCCGCGCGCTCGATCTCCTCGATGTCGGTCGCCTGCCAGCCCTCGGCGGCGTTGGGGTGGCGCCCGACGATCGCGCTGACGCCGTCGAACTCGGTGGCCGCGGCGAGCGCGAGCGGATTGGTCGCGGGGTCCATGCCGACCGTCGCGATCTTCGTCACCCCCAACGCGCGCGCGTTGGCGACCAGCTCGGCGTTCGCCGGCTTGCAGGAGTCGAGGTGGCAGTGGGTGTCGACCACGGGCCTAGGCGCTCGCCTCGGCGCGCGGCTCCACGCGCGGGAACAGCTGGCCGAGCTCGGCGAGCGTGGCGCCGCCGCCGACGGCGCCCAGCTCGGCGGACGCGAGCGACTCGTCGGGCTGGCCGAGCGCGGCGAGCAGGCGCGCGGTCGTGGACGGCATCCACGGCGTGAGCAGGATCGAGACCACGCGCAGCCCCTCGGCGAGCGTGTAGAGGACGCAGTCGAGCTCGGTCGCGGCCGCCTCGTCCTTGGCGAGCTTCCACGGCTCGCGCTCGGTGACGAACCGGTTGAGCGCGCGGACCCGCTCCCAGACGTCGTCGAGCGCGGCGCTGACCTCGACCGCGTCGATCCGCTCCTTGACCGCGGCGGCGAGCCCGTCGAACTGCATCGCGACCTCGGGCGCCGGGTCTGCGGCCGGCACGACCCCGTCGCGGTACTTGCCGATCATCGCGAAGGTCCTGCTGGCGAGGTTGCCGTACTCGTTGGCGAGCTCGGTGTTGTAGCGGGTCTCGAACCCCTCGGGCGAGATCGAGCCGTCCTGGCCGAAGGACACCTCGCGCAGCAGGTAGTAGCGCAGCGCGTCGGTGCCGTAGACGTCCATCACCTCGAACGGGTCGAGCACGTTGCCGAGCGACTTGGACATCTTGTGCTCGTCCATCAGCAGGTAGCCGTGGATGAACAGCTTGCGCGGCAGCTCGATCTCGGCCGCCATCAGCATCGCCGGCCAGATGATCGCGTGGAACTTGAGGATGTCCTTGGCGATGAGGTGGACGGTGGGCGGCCAGAAGCGGTCGCGCAGGTCCTCGCCCGGGCGGGCGTAGGTGAGCGCCGAGTAGTAGTTGAGCAGCGCGTCGATCCAGACGTAGATGACCTGCTCGGGGTCCCACGGCACCGGGACGCCCCAGCTGAGCCGGGCGCGGCTGAGCGACAGGTCGTTGAGGCCGCCGCGGATGAACGACAGCGCCTCGTTGTAGCGGTTCCTCGGGCCGACCCAGTCGGGCCGCTCGGTGTAGAGGCGCTCGAGCGGCTCCTGGAAGGCGGACATCCGGAAGAACCAGTTCTGCTCCTGCTCGCGCTCGAGCTCGATCAGGTGGATCGGGCACTTGTTGGCGTCGACGACCTCGCTGTCGGTCTTGAAGTCGGCGCAGCGCGGGCAGTAGAGGCCTTCGTAGACGCCCTCGTAGACGTGGCCGTTGTCCTTGAGCCGCGCGGCGATCTCGGCGACGACCGTCTCGTGCTCGGGGTCGGAGGTGCGGATGAAGAAGTCGTTGGTGGCGTCGACGCGGCGGGCGACCTCCTTGAACCGCTCGGCGTTGCGCTCGGCCAGCTCGCGCGGCGGGACGCCCTCGCGCTCGGCGGCCTGGGCGACCGGCTCGCCGTGCTCGTCGGTGCCGGTGAGGAAGAACACCTCCTCGCCGCGCTGGCGCATGTGGCGGGCGAGCACGTCGGCGGCGACGGTCGTGTAGACGTGCCCCAGGTGGGGCTCGCCGTTGACGTAGTAGATCGGGGTGGTGACGTAGTAGGCCACGAAGGCGTCGATGCTACTTGCCCCGCCGCGCCCGCCTCCCCCGCCAGCGCCCGGTGACCCGCCAGCGCCCGGTGACCCGCCGGCGCCCGGCCCGCTCGCCAGCGCCCGGCCCGCCCGCCAGCGCCCGGCTCGCCCGCCCGACGCCGCGGTGAGAGTTTCGGCCAAATACTGGCCGAAAGTCTCACCGCGACTGTTCGGGGGCGCCGGACCGCGCCTTTTCGGACATGCGGGCGGCCCCGGCGAGGCGGGCGGAGGCGGCGAGTCTGGCGGGGATGGCGTGGCGGAGCGTCCGGCGGACGCGCCGCGTCCCGGCGCCGAGCAGCGCCGCGGCGGCCAGCAGCGCGGCGCACGCGACCGCCCAGCCGCGCCGGTCGAGCGCGGGAGCGGAGGCGGGAAGGGGCGGCGGCACGCGAACGGCGCCGGGCACGGACCGCGCCGGCACGCGGACCGGAGCGGGCGCGCCGCGCGGGAGGTCGCGGACCGACGGGCGCGGCGGTAGCAGCGTCAGCGGGTCGCGGTAGCGGCGCGTGCCCGCCTCGCGGACGCCGAGGTGGAGGTGCGGCGTCGCGGACGAGGGCCGGCCGCTCGTCCCGGCGGCCCCGATCCGCGCGCCGGCCGGCACCGCCGCCCCCTCGGCGACATCGATCGCTTCCAGGTGGAGGTAGGAGACGTCGAACCGTCCGTCGGCGGTGCGGATCGACACGGTCAGCCCCGAGCTGCCGACCTCCCCCGCGAACCGCACCGTCCCGCCCGACGCCGCCACGACCGCCGCACCTGGCCGCGCCGCGACGTCGATCCCCCGGTGCTGCCCGGCCGCATACGGCCCGCCGCCGTTCGCGAACGACGTCACGACCGCTCCGTCGACCGGCCACCGCCACTCGGCGCTCGCCGCGGCCGGCCACGGCGCGACCGCGGCCATCGTCCCCGCGGCCACCGCCGCGGCTCGCGCCAGCCACCGGAGCCGCCGCCGGAATCGCCTGGGTCGAAGGACTCGCACGCCGCGAAGCTAGGCGCGCGCCGGCGCCTGGTCCAGCGCTCGTCACACCCCTGTGCGCCTCGCGCGCGTCTCGACGCGAAGCGTGCTCGGGCGTGACACAAGGCGCGCCGGCGTCACACGCGCCGCTTGCTCCTCCGACGGTGCGTCGCGCGTTACTCGGTGAGCGCGTCGTAGAGGCGGTTGGCGCTGCCGCCGGTCAGCTCGGCGACGACCTGGGCGGCCACGCGCCGCTTCGCCCCCGCCTCCACCAGCCGGCGCGCCTGCTCGACGCCCTCGGGCGGCGCGTCGGCGCCGGCCGGGCTCGGCGGGCCGAAGACGAGCACCACCTCGCCGCGCGGCGGCGCGTCGGCGTAGCGCTCGGCCAGCTCGACCGCGCTCCCGCGCGCCACCTCCTCGTGGGCCTTGGTCAGCTCACGGCAGACCGCGACCGCCCGCTCGGGATCGAGCTCGGCCGCGGCCGCGAGCGTCGCCGGCACGCGCTTCGGCGACTCGAACGCGATCAGCGTCCCGCCGTCGGCGGCCAGCACGCGCCGCAGCTCGCCCGCCTTGCGCGGCAGGAAGCCGACGAACCGCCAGCGGTCGGCCGGCAGCGCCGAGGCCACCAGCGCCGCCAAGGCCGCCGACGGTCCCGGCAGCACCTCGACCTCCAGCCCGGCCGCCACGCACGCGCGCACGAGCACGTAGCCGGGGTCGGAGACCAGCGGCATGCCGGCGTCGGAGACCAGCGCCACCCGCGCGCCGGAGCGCATCCGCTCGACCAGCTCGGCCGCGCGCTGCTCCTCGTTGTGCTCGTGGTAGCTCACCAGCGACGCGTTGACCCCGTAGCGGTCGAGCAGCGTGCGCGTGCGGCGGGTGTCCTCGCAGGCGACGACGTCGGCCTCACGCAGCGCCGAGAGCACGCGCAGCGTCACGTCCTCGAGGTTGCCGATCGGCGTCGGGCAGACGGTCAGTCCCACCGCGTCAGCCTCTCACACCCGTCCGCGGGCCAAGCTCGCGGGCGAGGTCCGGGCGCCAAGCCCGCGGGGGCCCGGATCGGGACCTGTGGTGAGTTCCGTCCACCTGGCGGACGGAACTCACCACAGGCCGTGCCGCAAGGCGCCCGCCCCCGCTCACGGCGCCCCGTCGAGCGCCAGCAGCGCCGCGCCGAGCATGCCCGACTCGCCGCCGAAGCGGGCCGGCAGCACCGGCGGCGGCTGCGCCCCCGGCGGCAGCGCCCGCTCGGCGAGCATCGCCCGCGCCGGGTCGAGCAGCAGGTCGCCGGCGCCGACGGCCCCGCCGCCGATCACCACCACGCCCGGGTCGAGCGCGTTGACCAGCCCGGCGATCCCGATTCCCAGCCGCGCGCCGACCTCGGCGAGCACCGCCCGCGCCTGGCCGTCGCCGTCGTGGGCGAGCTCGGCGACCAGCCCGCCGCGGATCTCGCCGTGGCCGGCCAGCAGCCGCCCGAAGGTCGACTCGGGCTGCTCGCGGCCGGCCCGCTCGGCCGCCACCCCGATCGCCCGCCCGGAGACGAGCGTCTCGAAGCAGCCGCGGCCCGGGCAGTCGCCTGGGCAGTCCTCGCCGTGGATGTCGAGCGGGATGTGGCCGAGCTCGCCGGCGAACCCGCGCGCGCCGCGGTAGAGCCGCCCGCCGATCACCAGTCCGCCGCCGATCCCGGTTCCGAGCGCGAGCAGCAGCGCGTCGTCGTATCCGCGCGCGGCGCCGTGGCGGTGCTCGGCGACGATCGCCGCGTTGCTGTCGTTGTCGATCACGACCGGCAGACCGAGCCGCTCGCTCATCACCTGCGCGAACGGGATCCCGTCGATCGGCAGGTGGTTCGACCAGACGACCGCCCCGCGCGCGTCGACGAGCGCCGGGATGCCGAACCCGACCGCGTCGACGTCGGGCGCCGCCGCGCGGATCTCCTCGACGGCCGCGACGAAGATGTCGATCGTCTCCGACCGGTCGGCCCCGCGCCACAGCCGGTGGACGCGATGGTGGACCGCCAGGCTCTCGTCGACGACCCCTCCGAGCAGCTTGGTGCCCCCCGCGTCGATGCCGATGACGCGTCGTGGCGGCATGGCTGGACTGTATATAGAGGAAGGTGAACGACTCCGGCCAGGGCGACCGGCCCGAGTACAAGGTCTACCGGTCGCGCAGGGGCATCGGCTCCCTGGGGCGCAAAGACGACGTCGAAGAGCGGTTCCGCGACCCGTCCCGGCCGCCGGGCGAGCCGCCGCGCCGCGACCGTCCCACCCGCGACCGCGACCCCGACCCGGGCCGTCCGCGCCGCAAGCCGCGCGGGCCCGACGGCGGCGACCGCCCCCGCCGCCCGATCTCCGCGCGCCGGGTCCTGAAGTGGGTGGCGATCGCGGTCGCCGGCTGGCTGGCGCTGTCGCTGGTGCTGTTCATGGTCAGCGCCCAGCTCGAGGGCGGGATCTCCGACGACGCGAAGGACGCGCTGGCGGGCGGCAGCAACTTCGTCACCGGCACGACGATCCTGGTGCTGGGGTCCGACGAGCGCAAGGGCGAGTCGATCGACGCGTCCGACAGCGGCCCGGGCCGCGCCGACTCGATCATGCTCGTCCACGCGTCGCTGGGCCGGGTCGCGAAGGTGTCGATCCCGCGCGACGCGGAGGCCGACATCCCCGGCCACGGCCGCACGAAGATCAACGCCGCCTACGCCTTCGGCGGGCCGGCGCTGATGATCGAGACGGTCGAGGGCTACATGGGCAACGGCCTCGAGATCAACCACCTGATCGAGGTCGACTTCGAGGACTTCCCGAAGTTCATCGACAGCCTCGGCGGGATCACGGTGAACAACCCGAGCCGGATCTGCGCGCCGCCGTTCGACAACTTCTGGCGCGGCTTCCGGCTGCGCAAGGGCGAGCGGGAGCTCACCGGCCGCCAGGCGCTCGGCTTCGCGCGCGTGCGGTCGAACCCGTGCGCGCCGGCCGAGAACGACCTGGCGCGCGCCGCCCGCCAGCAGGAGGTGCTGGCCGGGGTGCGCGGCGCGCTGCTCTCGCCGCTGACGTTCTTCCGCCTGCCGTGGGTGTCGTGGCGGGCGCCGCAGACGATCCGCACCGACCTGCGCGGGCCGGGCCTGCTGATGCTCGCGCTCGACGTCGCGACCGGCGGCAGCGGCGAGACGCGGATCCTCGAGCCGTCGTGCCTGGGCTGCGGCGTCGACTTCAGCCTGCAGGTGCCCGCCGACGAGCGGGCGCGGGCGGTCGACGAACTGCTCGGCCGCTAGGAGGAGCTCTTCGCCTCGGACTTCTTCGCCGTCGAGGACGACGAGTCCGAGGAGGAGCTCGACGACTTCGAGCCGTCCGACGAGGAGGACGACCCGTTCGAGGACGACTCGCCCTTGGAGTCGCCGCCCGCCGCGGCGCCCTTCTTCTTCTTGCCGTAGTCGGTGTTGTAGAAGCCCGAGCCCTTGAAGTGGACGGCCGGGGCGTGCAGCACCTTGCGCACCGGAGCGCCGCAGACCTCGCAGGAGTCGAGCGGATCGTCGCTCATGCTCTGCATGACCTCGAAGGTGTGGCCCTTCTCGCAGCGGTACTCGTAGATCGGCATCGACCGGCCAGTATACGAGCGTCGCCGCGCGAGCCGCGGCCATCCCCGGCGCTGGTCTAGGGTTGTCCCGCCGATGAGCACGCCCACCGACGCAGTCACCATGGACAAGATCGTCTCGCTCTGCAAGCGACGCGGTTTCATCTTCCAGTCGTCCGAGATCTACGGCGGACTGGCCTCGACCTACGACTACGGCCACTACGGCGTGCTGCTGAAGTCCAACGTCAAGGCCGAGTGGTGGCGGGCGGTGCTGCAGGAGCGCGACGACATGGTCGCCCTCGACGCGGCGATCCTGATGCACCCGCGCACGTGGGAGGCCTCGGGCCACCTGGCGGGCTTCACCGACCCGCTCGTCCAGTGCCTGGGCAAGTGCAAGAAGCGCTGGCGCGAGGACCATCTGCGCGAGGCGATCGAGGCCGAGGGCGGCGACCCCGACGCGCCGCTGGTCTGCCCGGAGTGCGGCGGCGAGCTGTCGGAGCCGCGCAACTTCAACCTGATGTTCGAGACCCACATGGGCCCGGTCCAGGACGAGGGCTCGCAGGTGTTCCTGCGCCCTGAGACCGCCCAGGGCATCTTCGTGAACTTCAAGAACGTGATGCAGTTCGCGCGCAAGCGGCCGCCGTTCGGGATCGCCCAGGTCGGCAAGTCGTTCCGCAACGAGATCACGCCCGGCAACTTCATCTTCCGCACGCGCGAGTTCGAGCAGATGGAGATCGAGTTCTTCGTGCCGCCGGCGCAGGCGCCCGAGTGGCATCAGCGCTGGATGGACGAGCGGCTGTCCTGGTACACCGACCTCGGCATCCGCGCCGACCATCTGCGCCTGCGCCGCCACGAGGGCGACGAGCTGTCGCACTACTCGAGCGCGACGAGCGACATCGAGTACCTGTTCCCGATGGGCTGGTCTGAGCTGGAGGGGATCGCCAACCGCGGCGACTTCGACCTCACCCAGCACGCCGAGTACTCGCGCGAGAAGCTCGACTACGTCGACCCGGGGACCGGGGAGCGGTATGTGCCGCATGTGATCGAGCCGTCGGCGGGGGCGGACCGCGGCACGCTGGCCTTCATGGTCGACGCCTACGACGAGGAGCAGGTCGAGGGCCGCGAGCGGGTGCTGCTGCGCCTGCATCCGCGCCTCGCGCCGGTGAAGGCGGCGGTGCTGCCGCTGGTCAACAAGGACGGCCAGCCGGAGAAGGCGCGCGCGATCTACGAGGAGCTGCGCAAGCGGATGCCGGCCGAGTTCGACACCGGCGGCTCGATCGGCAAGCGCTACCGCCGCCAGGACGAGATCGGCACCCCCTGGGGGGTCACCGTCGACCATCAGTCGATGGAGGACGACACCGTCACCCTCCGCGACCGCGACTCCCTCGAGCAGACCCGCATCCCCGCCGCCGAGGTCGCCGACGAGCTCGAGCGGCGGCTGCACGCGGAGTGGCGGAGCCCGAAGCCGGTCACGGCGGGCTGAGCTGGGCGCAGCGCGAAGGATCGTGCTCGTTCCGGCGAGCACGATCCTTCGCGCTGCAGTTGTAGCGGCGTACCGACATCAGACGTAACCGACGCCGGATGTCGGTTACGTCGGACGTCGGTAAGGTTGGGCAGGTGTTCGTCAACCGCAGCGAGGAGCTGGCTCAACTCGAGCGCTGGTACGCGAGGCCGGGCGCGCAGCTGGCGCTGGTCTGGGGGCGGCGACGGGTAGGCAAGACGGCGCTGCTCGAGCGCTTCGCCGACGAGCGGCGCGTGGTCTTCCACACCGGGGCAGGGCGGCCGGTCGCCGACGAGCTCGGCCTGCTGAGCCGCGCCGCCGCGCGGGTATTCTCGGCCGGCACCCGCGATCTCGCCGAGCGTCCGTTCGCCGACTGGGACGACGCGCTCGACGCGTTCGCCGCCGCCGCGAAGCGCGAGCGGCTGCTGCTGGTGCTCGACGAGTTCCCCGAGCTTGCCGCCGCCAGTCCCGAGCTGCCGAGCGTCCTGCGCGCCTTCTGGGACCGGGCGCGCGGCGCGACGAAGCTCCGCATCCTGCTCTGCGGCTCGGCGGTCCGCACGATGCACGCGATGCAGGAGGAGCGCGCCCCCCTCTACGGCCGCTTCGACCTGTCGCTGCTCGTGCACCCGTTCCGGCCCCACGAGGCGGCCGAGATGCTGCCGCGGCTGAAGCCCGCCGACCAGGCGCTGGTGTGGGGCATCGTCGGCGGGATCCCGCTCTACCTGAGCTGGTGGGACCAGGGCGCCAGCCTGCGCCAGAACCTCCTGCGGCTGGCCTGCACGCCCGGGGGGCGGCTGCTCGACGAGGGCCAGCTCGTGCTCGCCTCCGAGGGCGACCTCGGCGACCTCGGCGAGCTGGTCCTGCGCGCGATCGCCGCCGGCCGCACCCGCCACGGCCAGATCGAGCAGGCCGTCCGGGCGGAGCCGGGCCGGGTGCTGGACCGCCTCGTGGAGCTGCGCCTGATCGAGCGCGTGGTCCCGGTGACCGAGCGTGAGGCGCACACCCGGCGCCGGATCTACCGCATCGCCGACAACTACCTGGCGTTCTGGCTCGGCGTGCTCGACCGCCACCGTTCGGCGATCGGCCGCGGCCTCGGCAGCCAGGTCGCCCCGATCCTCGCGCGCGAGCTCGACGACCACATGGGCGACCGCTGGGAGGCCGC
>JAAYBF010000213.1 GCA_012718975.1 Solirubrobacterales bacterium
CACTATTCGACGGCGCTGGCCGACCTGCCACGGGCCCGGGCGCTGGCGGTCTGCGCCGCCGGCGCGGGGTCGCCCGCCGGGCGGCGGCGGCTCGGCCGCGCGCTGGCGCCCTGGTCGCGCGGCGCCCAGCTCGCGCTGCTGCCCGACTACGCCGCCGTCTGGGCCGCCGCCCCGGCCGGCACCGCGATCGTCGCGGTCGCCGGCACCGGCTCGGTCGTCGCCTCGCGCCGCGGCGCCGGCTACCTCGTGACCGGTGGGGCGGGCGCGCCCGGCGGCGACCCCGGCTCGGCGGTCCGCCTTGGCCGCGTGGCGCTCGAACGGGGTCCCGCGGCCGGGGACGCGCTGGGGCCCGCGGTGGCCGCGGGTCACGGCGGGCCGGACGGCGCCGCCTGCGTCGCGGGGGGTGCCGGGGAGCGGACCGCCGCCGAGCAGGCTGCCCACGCGCCGCTGCTCACGGGCGCGGCCGAACGTGGCGAGGCCTGGGCGGCCGCGGCCCTGCGCGCGGAGCTGGCGCCGCTCGCCGCCGACGTCCGCCGCCACGCCGCGCGCCTGCCCGGCCGGCGGCGCGGCGGCCGACCGCGCCTCGCTCTCGCGGGCGGCGTGTTCGACAGCCCGGCGGCGTTCGCGGCGTTCGAGGGGGCGCTCGGGCCGGCGTTCGAGGTCGTCCCGCTCGGCGCCGAGCCGGTCGTCGGCGCGGTCCGGATCGCGCGGGGGCTGGCGGCATGACGGTCCCCGAGACCGAGCGCACCCATCCCGACTCGCGCGCGCTGGGCTCGCTCGACCCGCTCGCTGTCGTCGAGCTGATGGACGCGGTCGAGCCGGCGACGCTGGCGGCCGTCGCGGCGGTCCGTCCGGCCCTCGCCGCGGCCGCCGAGCGGGTCGGCGCCGCGGCCGCCGCCGGCGGGCGGGTGGCGCTGCTCGGCGCCGGGACCAGCGGCCGGATCGTCGCCGCCGAGGTCTCGGAGCTGGCGCCGACCTTCGGCGACATCGGCACCCGCTTCACGGCGCTGGTCGCCGGCGGTGGGCTGGCGTCGTCGATCACGACCTCCGAGGACGACGTCGAGGCGCCGCTGGCGCGACTCGCCGAGCTGGAGGTCGGGCCCGGCGACGCCGTCCTGGCGCTCGCGGCGAGCGGGACGACGCCGTTCGCGCTGGCCGGGATCCGCGCCGCCCGTGCGGCTGGCGCCTGGACCTGCGGGATCGCCAACAACGGCGCGACGCCGCTGCTGTCGGCCGGCGATCTCGGCATCCACCTCGCGACCGGCCCGGAGATCCTCACCGGCTCGACCCGCCTGCAGGCGGCGACCGCCCAGAAGCTGGCGCTGAACCGGATCACCGTCGCGGCGATGGTGCTCGCCGGCCGCGTCGAGGCCAACCACATGGTCGACATGCGCGCCAGCTTCGAGAAGCTCCGCCGCCGCGCGGTGCGGATCGTCGCCGACCTCGCCGCCGTCGACGAGGCCGAGGCCACAGCCCGCCTCGAACGCTCCGACTGGGCGATCCGGCGGGCGCTCGACGGCTAGCGACGACGCGCGACCGACGTTCTCCGGCCGATAGCCAGCCGGCCCGACGTTTGCCGCGTAGTGCGCGGCAAACGTCGGGCCGGCATGAGATCGACACGGGAACAGTGGATCGGCGGCTCTCCAGCTCACTCCGGATCGGCTGACAGCAGGAGCGCTCTCCAGGAGCCGGCCGCGTCGGCGATCGCGCTCTCGGTCGCGAACAGGTAGCGCCAGCGGCCGTGGCGGCCGTCGTCCCTGACCGCGCGCGCCCACGTCTCGGCGGCCTCGCGCTTGGACACGACGTCTGCGTCGCGCGCGTCGCGGTCGGCCTTGCCCTCGATCAGCCATCGGCAGTCGTCGCGGTCGATGGCGACGAAGTCCGGGAAGTAGGTGCCGCGCGCATGTGGGATGTAGGCCGGATCTCCGACGGAGAGCCGCAGCCACCAGGCGACCTCGTCGTCGCGGTCCAGCAGGTGAGCGAGCTCCCACTCCGTCGTCCTGGCGTCGAACGAGGCGACCGGCATGACGCTCTTGCGCCAGCCTCCGTACTGAACGCCGCGGGCGAACTCGTCGTTGTAGGCGTCGCGCGCGTCGGGGTCCGGAACGATCGGCTCGACGGGCACGGTGACCGCCACGAACTCGTGGCGCTGCTCATGGCGCCGCCGTCCGATGGCGGCGCGGATCGTCGCCCGCATCCCCTCGACAGCCTGGCGACGGCGCAGCTCTCCCCACTCGGCGGTCGCGTCGGCGGAGGTGGCTCCCGCACCGGCGAGGAAGGCTGCGACCAGCCGGTCGGCGGCGTTGCGCGCGCTGCGGTCGCGAACGACCTCCGGCTGGGTCAGGATCGAGGCGACCAGATCGTCGCGTACGACGTCGAGGCCCGACAGGCGCTGCGCCGCCTCGGCGTTCGCTTGCGGCCGGACGGATATCTCGATGCGGTCACCGGTCCGCTCCGCCTCGAGCGCGTCGCGGTAGATGAACGTGGGGACCTCCTTGACGAAGCGTGCGCCGGCCGCGCGCGCATCACCGTCGGGCACCTCCGACAGCGAGAACTGCGCTGGGCTCAGGCGGGACTCGCGCCGCGGGAAGACGATCTGTGGCGCGCCCGAGACCCGTCCCGCCGGCTCGGGAGCGGGGCGCCGGAGCCGGTCGTCCGTCTCGTCGAAGGAGAGCTGCGGTGTGGCGTCACTGCCGTTCGATGGGGGGATCGGCGGCAGCGGGCTCGGGCCGCCGCCGCGCTCGGTGTCGACCGGATTGACGGCGGGCTCCGGCGCAGTCGGCTCGGCGGCGTCGGCCGACGGTGACCGTGGGGCGGCCGCTGCCCCGTGCGCGTCGACCTCGAGCGTCTCCGCTCGCGCGGCGATCCGCTGCTGGAGGACATCCTTCTGCTCGAGCAGCTGGCGGTAGGAGTCGTGAGCGACGAGGTCGACCTGGTCGACGGCGGGGACGCCCGTCCGGCGCCCGAACGGGAGCCTCAGCCCGCGGCCGAGGATCTGCTCGGTGAGGGTCTGGGAGGCGAGCCTGCGCAGCGCGACGATGACCGCGATGTTGCGTACGTCCCAGCCCTCGCGCAGCATGTTCACGCTGACGATCGCCCGGATCGGCGAGCCGGGCCGCTCGACCTCGGACAGCTCTCGTAACGCGTCGTCGGAGGATTCGGATGTGACCTCGAGGACCGCGCCGGGATCGCCGATCAGGCCGGGCTGGGCCAGGATCTGTCCGACCTCGCGCGAGTGCTCGATCGACTGGGCGACGACGAACAGCGCCGGCTCGACCTCCGGCGCGTCGGGGCTGGCATCCCGGAACGCCGCGTAGGCCAGCTCCTTCTGGCGCAGCAGCTGACAGGCATCCGCGAGCTGGGTCCGCTCGTCGCGGGTGCCGTCCTTGCGGTAGACGATCACCGGCACCTTCACGTGTCCGTCGGCGATCGCCTCGCCGAGCGTGTAGCGGAAGGCGATCCTGTCGGCGTCGGCCGGGTCGGGTGTGGCGGTCAGGCCGACGAGCGCGAGCGGACGCAGGTCGCGGATCGCGCCGTTGAACGCCCGCGCCCGGCGGTTGTAGACGTGGTGCTCGTCGGCGATGACGACGAGGTCGTCCGCCGTCTCGAGTTGGGTGTAGAGGGCCTCGCCCAGGTGCTCGTCGTCCTCGCGCACCCTGCGTGCCGCCTTGTCGGTCGGCCGGATCAACTGCTGGACGTTGAAGACGAAGACCTTCAGCCGGGTGGGGTCGCGCAGCAGGGCGCCCGTGGTCGCGTTGCGGAAGTTCTCCGGCGTCACGAGTGCCGGAGCGATGTCGGCGCCGGCTACGTAGCGCCCGCTTGCACGGTCGAAGTTGTCCAGGGTCTTGCGTTGGATCGTGCTGCCGGGGGTGACCACGAGCACGTTCCGGACGCCCTGGACCGCGAGGTACTCGACCAGGGCGGCCATCAGGAACGTCTTGCCGACCCCGGTGGCGAGGTCGGCGACCAGCTCGCGGTAGTCGCCGCCGGCCGCGGCGAGCCGCTCGACGATCGCGGCGAGCGCGTCGCGGTTCGGCGCGCGCAGGTCGAAGCGCGCCGCGATCTCGTCGATGAGCGCCCCGTCGCGGGCGATTGCGACGGTCACCGGACGGTCCCCCTCGGGAAGAGCTCGTCGGGCGCCTTGCGGATCCGCGATCCCGGCGAGAGGTCGGCGAGGCGCTCGCGCGCCCCGTCGAGTACCGCCTTAGCCACGATCAGGCAGCGCTCGCCGTCGCCGAGATGCTCGGCGACGGTGGCCACGACCTCGTCGTCGGCCACGCCGTCGATCACGGCGAGCCGCTGCCGGCGCCGCACGCCGCAGAAGACGGGGTGGTCAGGCGTCAGCGAGAACCGCAGCTGGCCGGCGACGGCCTGCGACCACGGGCCGTTCGTCGCCGCCGGGGCCAGCGCCAACTCGTCCCCGTCCAACTCGTACATGGACGGGCCGACGCGAGCGACGGTGAATCCGCCGCCGCCATCCCAATCGACCGTCGTCTCCGTCCTGGTGCGACTCGCGGCGCGAAGGGCCTTGACGGTCGCGGGGTCGAGGCCATCGAGCGACTTGGCAAGCCGGTTGAGCGTCGCCGTGAACTGGCGCGCATCCTCGGGAGACAGATCCGACGAGGGGGGGGGGGGGGGCC
>JAAYBF010000214.1 GCA_012718975.1 Solirubrobacterales bacterium
CCCGTTGGAGGGGCACTCGACCAAGGAGAAGGATCTCGATGCGACTCACGACGACACCCATGAGAGACCGGTTGCGCCTCGCGCTGGCAGCGGGCGTGGCGGTGGCGGCGATCGGCGCCGGCGCGCCCGCCGCGGCCGGCGCGGCGCCGCAGGCCCAGCTCGCGCACGACGTCAACCCCGGCCCGAGCAGCTCGGAGCCTGAGGACTACGCGGAGATGGGAGGCTACCTCTACTTCCAGGGCGTCGACGGCATCCGCGGCCGCGAGCTGTGGAGGACCGACGGGACCAACGCGACGCCGGTCGGCGACGTGCGGCCCGGCCCCTCCGGATCCTCGCCGGGCGGGCTCACGGCGCTCGGCGGGCACCTCTACTTCGCCGCCGACGACGGCGTCCACGGCCGCGAGCTGTGGCGGACCGACGGCACCACGACCGAGCTGGTGATGGACATCCGGCCAGGCGGCGACTCGTCGTCGCCGACCAGCCCGACCGTGCACGGAGGGGCGCTCTACTTCACCGCCGACGACGGTGTCAACGGCCGTGAGCTGTGGCGGACCGACGGGACCACGACGGGCCTCGTGCGCGACATCAATCCGGGTCTCGGGGCCAGCGGCGTGTCCAACCTGACCCCGTTCGGCGGCCACCTCTACTTCCGCGCCGACGACACGGTCACCGGCTCTGAGCTGTGGCGGACCGACGGGACGCTCGGCGGCACGGTGCTGTGGTCGAACATCAATCCGGCCGCGGGCTCGTCGAACCCGAACAACCTGACCGTGCTGGACGGCCAGCTCTACTTCGGGGCGAGCCATCCGGTGATCGGCGCCGAGCTGTGGCGGACCGACGGCGCGGGCTTGGCGGCGCCGGTGCAGGACATCAACCCCGGCGCCGCCGACGCCAACCCGGCCGCGATCCACGCGCACGGGCAGCACGTCTACTTCCGGGCCAACGACGGCGTCACCGGCTCGGAGCTGTGGCGGGCCGACGTGGGCGGGGCCGAGCAGGTCGCCGACATCGAGCCCGGAGTCGGCGGGTCGAACCCGAGCGAGCTCGTCTCCTACGGCGACCACGTCTACTTCCGCGCGAACGACGGCGTCCACGGGCAGGAGATGTGGCGGTCGGGCGGCAGCGGCGCGGAGCTGGTCGTCGACACCCGGCCCGGCCCCGAGTCCGGTTCCATCTACGACCCGATCGTGCACGGCGGCGCGCTCTACTTCGTCGCCGAGCGGCCCGACGTCGGCTACGAGCTGTGGCGGACCGACGGCTCGTCGACCGCCCTGTTCGCGGACATCCTGCAGGGCACGCAGGGGTCCGACCCGTTCGACTTCACCCCCTACGGCGGCGCGCTGTACTTCAGCGCCAACGACGGCCACCACGGGTACGAGGTCTGGCGGGTGGCCGACGTGGCCGACGCCGCTCCGCCCACGGGCTCCCCGCAGGACGGCAAGGTCGGCCTCGCGGTCGTCAAGCGGGCACGGGTCGCGCGCTCGGGCCGCTTCGCCCAGCTCCGGCTCCGCTGCCCGGCGTCGGAGGCGAACGGGCCCTGCCGTGGCCGCGTGACGCTGCGCACCAAGGCGAAGCTGAAGGTCGGCGGCAAGCGGCGCCGGGTGGTGCTGGCCCGCCAGCGCTTCTCGGTTCCGGCCGGGACGACGCGGAAGGTGCGGATGCGGTTCGGCAAGGCGGCGCGGCGGTTGGTCGCGCGCAGCCCGCGGGCCCGCCGGACGGTCGCGATCGTCCTGGTGCGCGACGGCGCCGGCAACCGACGGACGCTCCGGCGCGCGGTGCGGCTGACGGTCGCCAAGCCGAAGGGCGGCCGGCGCCGCTGACCGTCGCGGGGATCGCCCCGCTTGCACATGCAGCGCCGAGCGCCGGGCCCCGTGCCCGGCGCTCGCCGTTGACGGCCGGACGCCGTCCGGCGCTAAAGGTCTCGCCGGGAGGTGACGAGGTGAGGGGCGATGGCACTCTCATACCTCCCTCGTCATCGCTGGACCAGCGCCCGGTCGCGGGGCGTCGCGGCAACGCTCGCCACGTGCCTGGCGCTGGTGCTCGTCTCTCTTCTCTCTCCGGTGGCCGCCGACGCCGCACAGGCGCGCGTCAGCGGCCACCTCCCCAACTGCTCGGTCGCGGTCACCGCGGCCTCGAAGGCGCCGCGCCAGGCGCCGCCGGTCCGCCTCGCCCGCGCGACGGTCTGCCTGATCAATCACGCGCGCGCAAAGCGCGGGATGCCGCGGCTGCGGCTCAACCGCCGGCTCGGCAAGGCCGCGATGTGGCACACCCACGACATGGTCCACCGCCGCTACTTCGGCCACGTCTCCGGTCGCGGGCGCGACGTGGTCGACCGTCTCCACGGCTCGCGCTACCTCGGCGGGCGGTTCAGCTGGGTCGTCGGCGAGAACCTCGCCTGGGGCTCGGGCCGGCGCGGCACGCCGATCGAGATCTTCCGCGCGTGGATGCGCAGCCCCGGCCACCGGCGCAACATGCTCGACCCGCGCTTCCGCGAGATGGGCATCGGCGTGATCGCCCGCGCGCCGATGAGCGTCGGCGCGGCCGCGGCGACCTACACGACCACCTTCGGCGTCCGTCGCTGAGGCGCGGCGGGGCGGTCGCCCCGCCGCCCCAAATGTTTCGGACGACGCGGAACCGGGGAGGGTCCGGGCGAGGCCGCGCCCTCCATCGCGGCCCCCAACCCCAGCCCGGAGCGCAGTGGGACCGTGCCCCTCCTACACGGCCCCACCCCTCCAATTGCGCTGTCGTCCGGCGCCTTCCCTTCGCGCCTTCGGACACCGGAACCGTAACATCGCGTTCCTCTCGTGTCAAGAGTTACAAAGTGGTCTGACCAAAGCTACCGCCAGGCTGTCGCGCCGGTTCGGCCCCGAACCGCGACGTATCCTTGCCGGGGATGCGCGCCGACCCTCTAGCCGGCCTCACCGAGGCGCAGCTGGCCGCGGTCACCCACCCCGGCGGGGCGCTGGCGGTGACCGGCGGCGCGGGCAGCGGCAAGACGACGGTGCTCGCCCACCGTTTCGCCTGGCTGGCGTCCGTCCAGGGCTCCCCGCGGCGGCTGCTGGCGGTCGTCGCGTCCGACCGGGCGCGCGACGAGCTGCTCGCCCGCCTCGCCGAGCTGGTCGCCCCGCCCTACGACGAGCTCGAGGTCGTCACCTTCCACGCCCTCTGCCACGGCATCGTCGCGAGCGAGGCGCTCGAGGCGGGCGTCGACCCGCTGTTCGTCCCGGTCAGCCGCGCCGACCGGGTCGCGCTGCTGCTCGACCGGCTCGGCGAGCTGACGCTGCGCCGCCACGAGATCCGCGGCAACCCGGCGCCGCTGGTGGCGAGCTTCGTCGCCCGGATCGACCGGCTCAAGGAGGAGATGGTCACGCCGGACACGCAGATGGAGCGCGCCCGCCGCGCGCTCCAGCTCGCGGCCGACGGCGGCGACGCGGCCCGCTCGCTGGCCGAGCGCGAGGTCGAGTTCGCCCAGATCTACGCCGACCACGACCGCCTGCTCGCCGACCGCGGCGCGCTCGACCACGGCGACCTCGTCCTGACCGCCTTCCGGCTGCTGCACGAGCGCCCCCACGTCCGTGAGCGGGTCGCCGCACGCCACCGCCACGTGCTCGTCGACGAGTACCAGGAGGCGACGCTCGCCGAGGGGGCGGTGCTGGGCCTGCTGTGCGCCGAGCACGGGCAGATCACGGTCGCCGGCGACGACGCCCAGACCCGGCGGCGGTTCGGCTCGGTCGGCGGGCGCAACCTCGCCGACTTCGCGCGCGAGTACCCGGAGGCGACCGAGATCGACCTCGGCCCGAGCCAGCGCTGCGCCGACGCGATCGCCCGTGTCGCGGGCGCGGTGGTCGCCGACCGCGACGCGCCCGCGCTGCGCGGCCGCTCCGACGCGAGCGCCGACGTCCGCTTCTGGCGCTGCGCGTCCGAGCAGGCGCAGGCGCAGGCGGCGGCGCTGGCGATCGAGCGGCTGGTCGCCGGCGGGGCCGACCCGGGCCGGATCGCGGTGCTGGTGCGCTCGGCGGCTGTCGACGGGACCGTCGTCGGCGGGGCGCTCGAGCAGCGCGCGGTGCCGTTCCGGGTCAGCGGGCCGGGCGCGTACTTCCAGCGGGCCGAGGTCCGCGACGTGCTCGCCTGGCTGCGGGTGCTCGCCGACCCGGCCGACTCGGGCGCCGCGGTGCGTGCCCTGACCCGGCCGCCGATCGGGCTGCACTCGGTCGACATCGCCCGCCTGACGCAGCTCGCCCGGCGGCGCAAGGTCGACATGCCGGCCGCGGTTGCCGCCGCGCTCGACGGGCCGCAGCTCTCGCCGGAGGGCCGCGACCGCGCCCAGGCGTTCCTCGAGCTCTACCGCGCCGCCGGGCCGGCGTTCGAGAACCGCCGGCCGGACGCGTTCGTGCGCCGCCTGGTGGAGCGGGTCGGGGTGCGGCGCCAGCAGGTGTTCGCCACCCAGGCCGACACCGTCGAGCGGCTGCGCAACATCGCCCGGCTGCCGGAGCTGGCGACCCGCTACATGCGCCGCGAGCCGCTCGCGACCCCGCGCGACTTCACCCGCTACCTGCAGGCCGTCGCCGACTCGGGGCTCCCGGAGCCCGAGGCGACCGTGACCGGCGGGGCGCCGGCCGTCGCGATCCTCGACGTCGCCGACGCGAAGGGCCGCGAGTTCGACCACGTCTTCGTGCTCGCGCTGTCGGCGGCGCGGATGCCGGGGCGCGCCCCGGCCGACGATCCGGCCGGCCCGGCGCTCGCCGCACCGGGCGAGGCGCCCACGCCGACGGTCCGCACGACCCACGAGGCGGCCCAGCGGCGGCTCGCGCACATCGCCCTGTCGCGCGCCCGGCGGACGTTGGTGTTGTCGTGGGCGGAGACGCCGAACGGCTCGCCGGCGCGGCCGTCGCCGTTCTACGAGGAGGCGCGCGCGGCGGCGGGGGCGCCGGAGGAGCGCTTCGACGAGGAGCTGTTCGGGCCCGGCGAGGGGCTGCACTCGACGTTCCGGATCATGCGCGACGAGCTGCTCGAGACCGTCCACCGCGTCGGCGGCCGGCTCGGCGAGATGCGTCTCGACGCGACGCTCGACGTGTCGCAGGCGGTGGCGCGCTACCTGGAGCTGCTGAAGGTCGCGGCGCTGATCGAGCGGACCAAGGCCGGTCAGCCGCTCGACGATGCGATCGCCGAGGTCAACCAGCTGCTGGCGGCGGGCGCGTCGGCCGAGCAGCGCGAGGTGCTGGAGGGCTCCGCGCTCGACGACTGGCTGCGCGACGCCGGCCGCGACCCGGATCGCCTCCCCGGCGCCGGCGACGACCAGGGCCGCGGCTCGCTCGACCCGTTCATCCCGCGCCGGCGCGGCGCGGGCGCGCCGGAGCACGGGCTGATGCTGTCGGCGTCGGACATCGAGACCTACCGGCTGTGCCCGCTGAAGTACAAGTTCGCGCGGGTGTTCCGGATCCCGCAGGAGGCGACGATCCACCAGCGCTTCGGGATCGCGCTGCACACCGTGCTGGAGCGGTTCCACAAGTCGCCGAACGCGGGGCGGGAGGAGCTGTTCGAGCTGTTCGAGGCGTCGTGGCGGCGCGGCGGGTTCGGCGAGTCCGACGACGAGCTGCAGTTCCGCGAGCGGGGCGTCGAGGCGCTCGAGCGCTACTGGGAGCAGACGCGCGACCAGGAGGGCGAGCCGGTCTGGTTCGAGCGCAGCTTCTCGTTCCAGCTCGGCCCGCACGTGATCCGCGGCCGCGTCGACCGCGTCGACCGCCGGCCCGACGGCAGCTACGAGGTCATCGACTACAAGACCGGCCGCTCGAAGACCGCGGAGGAGCTGCGCTCCGACGTCCAGCTCTCGATCTACCAGATGGGCGCGCGCGAGTCCTGGGGCGTCGAGACCTCCGCCCACTCCTACTACTACGTGATGACCGCCGAGAAGGTGCCGGTCGCCCACTCCGACGCCGAGCTCGAACGCGTCCGCGAGACGATCGAGGGGATCGGCGAGGGCATCTCCCGCCAGGACTTCCAGCCGACCCCGAAGGCCGAGATCTGCGCCTTCTGCGACTTCCGCATCGTGTGCCCGGCGGCAGAGCGGTAGGGGGTCAGGGACCGGGCGCGAGCGCGAGGCCCACCACGACACCGGCGAGGGCGACCATCAGGGTGGTGAGGAGCGTCGTCCCGAGTTCTACTCGGAAGGCTCGGCGCCGCTCGAGCTGATCATGGATTCGCTCGATCTGGTTCTCGCATCGCCTGAACCCGGCTTCCATCTGCTTGGTGAGGGCCTCTGTGGGATCGGTTGGGAGGGGCATGGGGTGTCTTGGTGTTGGGGCCGAACGTTCAGGTCAGCATAGCGTATAGGCTGTCTACACGCGTTCGACCGCGCCGCTTGGCTAGTCCACATCGGCTGTCGGAGCGGCAGGGTCCTGGTGCGGATCGGGGGGGGGGTAAGGTACGGGCGCAAGGGCTCCGAAGCTGAATACCTGCGGTTTAGTGGGCTAGTGCGCGCGAACAACTCGCACTTAGCAGTTCCGCCAACGTAGCCCGCGTGTGTTCGAGAGGGTCTCCCGCCAGGGCGTCCAGCTGACCTCGAAGGCCGGGATTTGCGCCTTCCGGATCGTGTGCCCGGCGGCGGACCGGTTGGGGGTCAGGCCGTGAGGTGCCCTGTGGCGATCGCGCCAGCGAGAGTGGCGACGATGCCGACGAGCCCGATGACGAGCGCGATGGCGAACCGCACTATCAACGAGCGCAGGTCACGGATCTCCCCGTGCAATCCGGCGAAGTCGTTCTTCATCTCGGCGCGTAGCACTGCGATGTCGGTCTTGATCTCGGTGCGCTGTTCGGCCACGTTGTCCTTGGCCTCTCCGCGCAGTCCGGAGAGGTCTCCCTTCAGCTCCTGGCGGAGCTCCTTGATCTGCCGCTCGCCGCGGGCGAAGCCGGCGTCCATCCGGTTGGCGAGGTCGTCTATGCGGTCGTCTGTCCAGGTCATGAGCTGCACCGGCTGGAGGCTAGGTCGTGGAGGGCCTTCAGGGAACAGCATATACGCTTGGCAGTGTTACGACTGACGCACGTCTGATCGCGAAATGTGTCGCGCGTGGCGGGCGGGTTACGATCGCGGTCCTCCCCGCTCAGTCCAGCGATGGCGCTCTGGCCTTTCATGGCGTGAGATGGGCGGTTTACAGACACTGATACGGTTGCCCGATGGGGAGCGGGTGGCGAGTCGGGGCCGTGACAGTGTCGATTGCCGCGATCGCCGCCGTCGCGCCGGCTACCGCGGGCGCTCAGGCGACGGCTCCGGCACAGCAGGCCTCGCCCTGCGCGCTGGCCGACAGCCTTCTCGATTCGGGTGAGACCAAGCGTGCACGGGCCGCCTACGTGGAGGTGTTGGGGGACGATCCCAGCGCCCCTTGCGCGCGGCAGGGGCTCGCCGTGGCGAATGGAGTCGACGCCGGCTCGAAGGCGGCGGCCGCCGACAGCGCGGCGGCCGAGCCGCTGAGTACTGCGGTCGAGCTCTGCGCCTCCGGCGCGGCGAAGGAGGCCGCCGGCGACGACGAGGCGGCCACCAAGGACTATCTGAAAGCCCTCGACGAGGATCCGGAGGCGGTGTGCAAGCAGGCCCTCGCCGACTTGAACGCCCCGCCGTACGGCGGGTTAGGCGAGACCGCCGACGATGCGCTCGACTGGATCGGCGCGCTGGCGAAGTGGTTGGCCGTGGTGGTCGCCGCCGTGGCGCTTGCGCTCGCGGTCGGGTTGCTGGCGCTCGCCACCGTCCTGAGGCCTCTTGCCAGGGAGTTCGAGGGCCTGCCGGTGATAGGCCCACATCTGCGGCCACGGCTGAAGCTCGAGGTCGTCGACGACGGAGCGCTCGGCGACGCCGGCAAGGGGGCCGGCGCCGCCCTCACGGCGCGGATCAAGGAGCGGCTGCACCGCTACCACGAGCAGGCGCAGGCGGATGTCGGCGCCGAGCAGGACCTCGACGTCGGCGCCCTCGCCGACCGGTTCGCGGACCTCGCCGGCGACGATGCCGGCCTCAAGGACGCCGTCGCCCAGGCGAGCGAGGTCCACGATCACGCGAAGTTCGCGGCGGCGGTGGTCAAGCTGGCCTCCGCTCTCCTTCCCCGGCGGCGCTTCGTCGTGTTCGGCCTCATCGATCCACCGGACGGCGACAGCATGTCCGCGACGGTGAGCATCGAGGACGGCGGCAATGTGCCGGCCGTGGCTCGGGTGGCCGGGAAGGGCGGCGCCAAGCCGCCGGCAAACAGCGACTACCTCGGCCTCGCCGACCCGATCGCCATCTGGGTCCAGTACGAGGTCGCGCGACTGCTCGGCGGCGAGAGCGCTCTGCCCGCGGACGGGCCGGAGTCGTTCGCGCTCGCTCGCGAGGCCGGCGAACATCAGGCGGCGCGACGCTACACGGAGGCGCTGGCGCTCTACGAGCGGGCGGTGATCCTGTATCCGCGCAACTGGGCGGCCTGGCTGGGCCAGGCGAGCATGGAGGTGCGGCTTGATCGCTACGACCGTGCGGTCGACACCCTCGCCCGCGCCAGGGCGGCGATCGAGCAGGACGGTTCGGGCGGTGGCCGCCTCGTCGCCGACTACTACCGCCTCGTCTACCAGCACCTCGCGCAGCGGTTGAACCGGACGTTCGTCGACGGCGCAGGGTCCTCGACCGCCACCTTGGAGGACGATCTCGCGCAAGGCGAGGCCGAGGCGGGGGCGTTCGTCCAGCAGGTCGCGACGAGGATCGCGGAGCTCGAGGACGAGGTGAACGTCGCGCCGCCGGTCTGGTGGCGCCGGCCACTGGAGTGGCTGCGGCATCGTCGCCAGGACGATGCTCGTGACGACGCTGACCGCCTCCTGCAGTTCCTCGACAGGGTCGTGCATCCGTGCGCGACGGTCGTGCTCGCCGGCTTCCAGGCCCGTCGCGGAGAGGTCGACGGCGCCCGGCTCACCGTGGGGTCCCTCAGCGCGGCGGACGCCAAGCGGTACTCCTACAGGGCGTGGTACGACCTCGCCTGTCTCGAGGCCACCATCGCGGCCGCCGGCCACGACGAGGCTCTGGACTCCGCCCTCGTGTGCCTGCGCCGAGCGTTCACCGTCGCGCCCGGCCGCCGGCGCTACGCGCTCGTGGAGTGGGCGAGGATCGACCCCTCGCTAAAGGCGGTCCGCGAGAGCCATGGCGACGAGTTCCGGACGCTCGTCTACGAGTTCGCGCCGGTCGGGCGGGTGCGATAGGTGCTCATGGCCGCGGCCGGCGTTCAAGATGACAGGGTGTGACGATGTCTCCATCCGAGGGTGACGGATACGAGGATTTCTTCGTGGCGGCTTCGCCCGATACAGCCGCTGAGGCCCCCGAGTTCGAGGGTGCCAACGTGTGTCGGGCTGCGGCACTGTCGACGATGCTCGGCAACGACCGCACGGCAGCCCAGATGCTCGAGGCCGAGCTCGGGGAGCTTGGGTTCTCGCCGCAACTGCGAAGCGGCGATTGGGATTGGGGGACGCGCGACCCGGCCGGTCTGTTCGCGGGCCTGCCGCCGTTCGACGGGGCACCGGAGGAGCGGCGCGTCAGGCACTGGGAGATGGTCGGAGAGACGGCGGAGCCCGACGGTGCGGTTGCTTCTACGAGCGCATCCGCTCTCTGACCGACGGTAGCGCCGAGTCCGACGCATTGCTGGTCCAACAGCTCAGCAGCTGGCGCCTCGGCGAGGCGCGGGTGTCGCTCGATCCCGTCACGCGCTCGCTGGCGCTGGCACCGTTCCTGTCGGACGAGGATCAGGGCGGCGGAGAGCCGGCCTCGCCTGCGACGTCGACGCCCGAGGCGCCGCCGGTTTCCACGATGGTTCACGGAACCTGGGGGCTGGAGCGGCGCCTACCGCGCCAGCCATCGGGCGCAGGCTGCCGTCGACCTCTGCGACTGGGCAGCTGACGTGGCGCCCCACGGCCTGCAGAGCGTCTTCGCCCACTCCTATGGTGGCGAGGTCGCGTCGCGCGCCGTTGTGCGCGGCGCGCGCGTGGAGGAGCTGGTTCTGCTGAGCGTCCCCGCCACCAGCCACGTCGAGGCGGCCGCCGATACCGGCGTGCGGGTCGTCGACGTCCGCCTACGGTTCGATCCGGTGCTTGCGCTCGCGCGGACCCGTCAGCGGCTGCAGTCCAGGCGGACGGTCACCCCCGTGTACCTCAACCGCTGGTGTCTCGACCACGGCGCCTCCCACCGCGAGGATGTCTGGCAGGCGGAGGACGTGGCGCGGCGTGGCCGGATCTGACACGCGCGCCGGGGCGACGCGAGGGCAAAGGGGAGTCTCATGAGGGGCGAGAATGGACCTGTGGACGACGCCGGACAGTGGCGCAACAGGCTTTCCCGGGTGTCGTGGGGTTCGCGGAGGGCCGTCCGGGAGACGGTCTTCCTGCGTGCGGATCTCCAGGTTCACACCCTGTCGATCCAGCGTTGGAGCCTGGTCCGGAGCCTCGGGAGTGGGCATAACCGAGCACAACGACGTCTCGTGGATCGATGAGCTCCGCGCGGTCGCGCGCAAGATCGGCCCCCATCTGCTCCCAGGCTTCGAGGTGGAGAGCGCCGAGGGGATACACGTGCTCTGCCTCTTCGATTCGGACACTCCCGGTCCGCACCTCGAGAGCACGCTAGCGCGGCTGGGCCCACCGCGCCCAAGCGCGAGAAGTCCCGCCTGGAGCTTAGGACGAGTCAGCATTTCGCCGATCTGGTGGAACTGGTTCAGGACGAGTGCGGCGGGGTCTGCGGGGGAGCCGATCTACGCACGCGAACGTCTCCCCGGTTACGTTCTGACGTCGGATGCCCGGTCGTTGGACCGCATCGGCTCCGTATCCACTGGATCAAGATGGACACCGTCGGCGTGACCGGCCTACGTCAGGCGTTTCTCGATCCGGAGTCGCGGATTGCCTACACCGGTCCGAAGGAGCGGCGTCGTGGAGCCCGGATACCCGCCGCTAGCTGGGAGGGCGGCGTGCTTGACGGCGTGAGCTTTCCGCTGAACGCCGAGCTCAACTGCCTGATCGGTGGGCGCGGAGCCGGAAAAGTCGACGGTCATCGAGACCATCAGATACGCGCTTGGAGCCGGCTATCACCTCCCGGCTTCGAGGCGACCGCCGGGGAAGTGCTCAAGGGCCTTCCCGTCGGGCTCGACGGTTTCGCTGCTGATCGAGACGGGCGGGCCGAAACGGAGGTTCGTGATCGAGCGTACGGCGCTCATGCGCCGATCGTGAGGAAGCACGGTGGGACCCATGTCCCGATCTCGATGCAACGCAACTTGATACGCCTGCGCGTACTCGGGCAGAAAGAGATCTTCGGCGTCGCTCAGAACGAGACGGCGCGACTCGAGATGCTTGACGCCGTCGCGGCCGAGGAGTTGCGCGAGGTTGTGTCCCGCGAGGCCGAGCTAGTCGCGCGCTGCGAGGAGAACGCCACCCTCGTCGCGTGCCTGAGCCGCCAGATCGACGACTCACAGACGAGGTTGGCTGAGCTCCCTGCCATGGAGGGCTGGCGCGCTCACTTCCGCGAGGCCGGCTTCGACGAGTTGTTGGAGGAGCGTAGGCAGCCGGACCGGGAGGGCCCGCCACGCGGCACTGCCCGGCCGCCTGCTCGGCGTCGTCACCACCGGGAGCTCGTTGGTGAGCGCGAGCCGGCCGGCCAACCTCGACCAGTGGAAACGCCCCCGCGTGTGTGAGACGAGCCCTCCGCCGTCCGTCCTGGCATCCATCGTCTGCTTGTCGCTGGTGAAGGCACCTTTGGGAGTCCTGCTGGTGTCGAGAAGTGGGGCATCGCAAAGCAGGTCTCAGGCGCCCGGAGAAAGTGCCTCCTGGCGGATCGAGCCAGCTCACCCGATCCCATTAGAACCGATACGCGAAGCGCTGAATAATACACTCGCACGCAGCACCGACGACACCACGTAGCCGGGCGTCGTATTGCTGCCGGTAGGGCGGATGTGGGTGACTATTGATCGCCGGCTGCTGGAGCAACCGCTCCCACCTATCTTTTGCAACTCCTAGGCCTACCTTGGCCCCGAAGGCCACTAGATCGTCGTACAGGGACTCGAAGCGGCCGATCGTTAGGCGCTCGGAGCCCAGTCCGGACCCCACCATCTTGAGAAGCTGGACCGTGTAGATGTCGTACCCCGATGCCACGCGGGCGGCCTCCTGATCCCCGCCCTCCAAGAGCCCACAGAAGGCGGGATGGCTCAGGTCCAGTGCCCCGCAGGCACGCTCAACGACGGTAGTGAAGTCGCAAGCATGCTGCGCTCGCCCGTCGACCACCTCAATCGCGTCCCCAAATACAAGGCGGACCCATGGGTTCTCCCGCAGTGCCGCAGTGCTCACGGATGGAAACACGACGCCAGCTAGGTAGTGATACCAGGAAACGTACCAATCCCACGGGTTTCGCACAAACACAAGGACCGGTAGGTCCTTGGCCCAGGGCGGCACCGCCTCCCATCCTGGGTGGCGCTCATAGCTTGCGACGGGCGTCCCAAGCTCAGCGGCGAACACCTCCGCTAGAAAGGTCCCGGCCGTTCTGGGCGTGTGCAGAAATACGAACTCGGAGTATATATGCATGTGGCGCGCGGTCCGGACCGGGTTGTCGACGGCGATCGTCGGAGGCTAGTTCAATGCGACTCCTGTTGCTACCGGGGGTGGTCGCCCGCAGCCCGACGTGGAGAATCCGCTGCAGCCGCCACTTGAGCAGGTAGGCGCGGCAGGGCGGCCGGTTGGGCTGCGTGGCGTCGGCGGGCGCTGATGTTGGTGGGCGGTGAGGTCCTCTGAGCTCTTCCGAAGCGCGGAGCGAGCGCCGTTGAGTTCGCGGGTCGTGTCGGTCTGGTCCGCCCTGGGTCCGCCTCGCGGCGGGCCTCGGCGAGCGCGATCGCGCGGAGGTCGACGTAGCGCTGATCCCGGGTGGTGCTAGGCCCGAGAGTGGGCCGTCGACAACTGTCGGACTGGCTGACCTGATCGCCACGCTTCTGCTGTCAAGAGCGGACTGACCCGTTGCGGTAGTCGCTTGACGCGGTGCGTATGGCTATGTTCTTATCCCGGTTCGGATGGCGCACGAATGCGGCGGCGGGGACGGCCGTACATCTGTTCTCTACCTCGCCCCCTGGGTCGACCTCGGCGGCTCGGACAAGGGGACGATCGACTGGTTCAAGAGCATCGACCGGGAGCGCTGGGCGCCGTCGCTGATCACGACCCAGCCGTCGCCGAACCGGTGGCTTCCCAAGGTCGAGCCGTTCGCGGAGGAGGTCTGGGACCTCCCCGACCTGATGCCGGGCGCCGCCTACCCGCGCTTCATCCTCGGCTTCGTCAAGAGCCGCGGGGTGAAGGTCATCCACATCATGAACTCGCGGCTGGCCTTCGACCTGCTGCCCGACCTCACCGCCCTGCCCGAGCGCGTGGCGGTGGTCGTCCAGCTCCACGCCGAGGAGCCCGACAAGTCGGGCTACGTGCGCTACGTGACCCGCCGCTACGGCAACCTCGTCGACGCGTTCTCGGTGACCAGCGAGCATCTCGGCGACGCCGTGGCCGGCTACGGCGTCCCGCGCAGCAGGATCCACGTGATTCATACCGGCGTCGATGCGGTCGATGAGTTCAACCCCGAGCGTGTCGGCCCGCTCGAGCTGCCCGGCAACGGCACCCCGCGGATACTTTGGCCCGGTCGGCTCGTCGAGCAGAAGGACCCGATGCTCACGCTGGACGTGCTCGCCCGGGTTCGCGGCCACGGGGTCGACTTCGTGCTCGACGTCGTCGGCGACGGGGAGCTGGAGATGGCGGTGCGGTCCCGTGCCCGTCAGATGGGCCTGGAGGACGCGATCCAGTGGCACCCGCCGAGCCTAGACATGGCCCGCTGGTACCGCACCGCCGATCTCGTGCTGATGACCAGCGTGTTCGAGGGCGTGCCCTATGTGATGTACGAGTCCCTCGCGATGGGTGTGCCGGTTGTGGCGCCGGCGCTCCCCGGCAACCGCGAGTTCCTAGACGATCACAGCGGCGCGCTCGTCGATCCGCGCGACGACGCCGACCAGTACGCGGCCGCGGTCAGCCGCCTCCTCGCCGACGACGGGCGGCGGATCGAGATCGGGGAGCGCTCCCGCGCGCGGATGCTGTCGGACTTCTCGCTGGCCGAGATGGGCCGCCGCCACGACGAGCTCTACGACATGCTGCTCGCCTCCACGGGCCGCCGAAACGGCCCGGCGTCGCCACCTCCCGACCCGCCGCCCGAGCGCGTCTCCCTCTTCCCGCGCGATCCGCTGCCCGAGCGCACGGTCGGGGTGGTGGTGCCCTGCTTCCGCCACGGGCTGTACCTGGAGGAGTGCGTCGAGTCGATCAAGGCGCAGACGTTGCCGCCCGACCGGATCGTGGTGGTCGACGACGGCTCGACCGATCCGGAGACCGTCGAGGCGCTGGCGTGTCTCGACGACGACGCGGCCGTCGAGGTCCTGCGCCAGGGCGAGAACCTCGGCCCCTCGGCCGCCCGTAACAGGGCGCTGGCCGAACTGGACACCTCATACGTCCTGCCGCTCGACGCCGACGACACCCTGGTCCCCGACGCGATCGAGCGGATGCTCGCCCGGCTGGAGGCCGCCGCTCCCGATGTCGGCTACGTCTATCCGAACGCTCAGCACGTCGGCAACAGGTCCGACTACGTGCCCTCCCCGGCCTACAACCTGTGGCTGCTCATGGCCGACAACTACTGCCCGGCGCCGGCTCTGTTCGACCGGCGTGCGTTCGAGCTCGGAGCCACCTACCCGGACGACATGCTCCACGGACACGAGGACTGGGATCTGCTGCTCACCCTCGCGGAGCTAGGCGTGCGGGGCGAGCACGTCGAGGGCCCGACGTTCCACTACCGCAAGTACGGGTTCAGCCGGATCACCGCGGTCGACTACGGGGCGGAGGAGTTCCACGCCGAGGTGGAGCGCCGCCACCCTGCCCTCTACCGCAATCGGGACGAGATCAAGCGGCGGTGGGCGCCGGCGGTCTCGCTCGTGCTGGTCGACGACGACCACGGGAGCTGGGCGTCGGCCGACCTCGCGGATCTGCCCGACCAGGCCTGTGCCGACTTCGAGCTCGTGGCCCCGACGGCGCTGGCGCCGGGTGTGCGCGCGGTCGGTGGCGGGGCCGGGACGCCCGCCGCACGGCTGCAGGCGTGCCTGCACGCGGCGCGCGGCCGCTGGGTGTGCGTGCTGACTCCGCGCGCGGCGTGCGCGCTGCGCGACCCGTCGCTGGTCGAGCGGCTGCTCTACTGCTTCTGGATGAGCGAGCGGAGCGCCGGGGTGGTGCTGGCCTCGGCGCCCGGAGTCGACCGTGCCACGTTCTCGCAGCTCACCGATGTCGAGCGGCTGGATGCCGAACCGCTCGCCTTCGCGTTCGAACGGGTTCCCGAGCGCCCGTCCCCCCCGGTCGATCTGGGCCTGACCTCGTCGCTGCTCGCCGACATGGTGTTGAACGTCCAGGGCCACGGCCCCTTGCAGTGGCGGCTCCTGCCGACAGCGAGCCTCGGTTCACCGGAGGGAGGCTCCAACGGGCATGGGTCGGCCCCGGCCGCGAACCCGGCGGCGGAGGGGACCGCGCTGCTGTCGTTGGATCGTCGCCCGCCAACCGATCGGGCCGAAGCTTGGGTGCGGCGAGCGGTTTCGTGGTTGGAGCCGCGCGCGCCCGGGCTGGAGCGGGACATCGTGCGGCGATGGACGGGGCCGGCCTGGACGCCGCCCGAGACGGTGCCGCTCTGCCGCCACCGGGCGCTCGACCGCGCGGAGTGGATCGTCACCACCGACCGCACCCCCCCGCCGGGCTTCGTGCTCGAGTTCGACCTCGGGTCGGTCCACCGCTTCGCTCTGCCCGGCACACGCCGGCTGGTGGCCGACGAGGGCACGTTCACCCTGATCGACGATCAGGACGAGCTGTCTCCGCCGGCCACGGCGTTCGGCTTCGTCGAGCAGGCGCCGCTTCCAGGGCTCGCCGTGCTGGAGGTGCGGCGGGTACCCGAGACCGGTGCGCACGTCCTCGTCGCCGGGCCGGACGATCCGCTGTTCGACCGGGCGACCGAGGTTGCCGTCCTCGGCTGGATCGAGCCGCTGCCGATCGAGCCGCGCCACACCGACTTGCATCTCGGGCCATGGGGGGCGGTGCCGTTGCGGCGCTTCGTCGACCCGGTCGCCTGGCGCCATCGCTACCGCACCGGCCCCCCGGGGGAGGAGCGGGAGTGCGTGTCGCTGGGCTCGCTGTTGAGGGAGCCGGGCGACGCGCTGACGGCCTTGCGACAACTTCCTGACGGCCGCCTCGGGACTGACCTCGGCGGCCCCGGCAGGCGCCGCCCGTCTCCGGTCGGCGCGGCGCGCTGGACGCTCGCGCCGCTGGCGTGGGGGCAGCTGCCGCCGCCGGCGTGGGCCCTGCGCGCCGCCGGCTCGCGCGCCCGTCGTCTCTTTGGGCGGTCGGCCGGGCGCCCGCGCCTGGCGCGACGGGAGCCCGAGATCCTCGGCTGGCTGCGCCGCCGGCCCGCCCAGCGCTACTCGGCCCTCTTTAGCGCGACGCACCCGGTCACGGGCGACCAGTTCCTCACCCTGTCGCAGCTCGAGGCGACCGACCTGGGCTACCGCATCGACGGCGTGCTCGGCCACGTCTTCGACGCCGGTTCCGACCCGCGGGAGCGGCTGTCCCAGACGACGGTGCTGTGGGGGGCGCGGTTCGGGAGGGGGCGGCGGTACCGGTGATGGCGGAGGGAGTTCCTGCCAAGCGCAGAACCGACGGTGTGAACTAGAGAGTGCGCACCGCAGGCCCAGGAAGGAACCGGGTCTGGGCCTCTAGGCAGTCACGTCGGGAGTCAATCCGCTGGACGGAGGATGACTCCACATCAACGAAGTACGCCGCGCCGTACGGTGCGCCGTGGGCGTCAGTAACCCAGCCGCTTCCGACAGGCGCGACACCGGTTCGAAGGCAGTTCATAGCCGTGCCTTCAAGGATGGGGTAGGCATCCAGGTTAGGGGTGTCGTAGACGAGGCCGACTGCGCCGTCGAGATCCCAGGAGTAGCTGAAGATCGGGACCCCAGGACGTTCCCCACCAGGATGCCCGAAGGTGTATATGGTGCTTCCCTCGGGGGGCATTGGGATCGTCGACGTAATGGTCGCGAGTATGTTGTCCGCCGTCCGCGCCGCTCGAGTCCATGCCTGCCGCTGATCTCGAGCATCGTGTGCATAGCCCCAGACCAACGCCGCGGCCAGTGCTGTTGATAAGGCTGCGGCTGGATGCGTCCACCGCCGCACGCCCCGGAAGAGCAGGAGCCCGACCAACACCGCAGCCGCGTACACGACAAGTACCACTCCGACCGAGGCGAGGACGTTGACCCGGTTGCCGGCCCCTGGAGAGATCGGGTTGTAGTAGGAGTGGGCGGGTATGAATTGCGCCCAACTGACCGCAGCCAACAGAGCGCCGGAGCCCGCGGTGGCGAGCCATCTGCCTACGGCCGGCCGCGCGTCGTCGCTGGAGGGCAGGAGCAGGCGCACGGCCATGGCGGCCACGATCACCGCAGCGAGCCCGAAGAGGATGGTGTCACGTCCCAGGGTCCCAAACGGGTGAGCCGCGAGAGCGAGGATGCTCAGCCCGCCATCTGCGATGGCCTCGGCGTGGTCGATCATCGCGCTAAGCGGATAGCGCTCCCTGTCGACCTTCAGCCAGGTCAGCACGAGGCACGCGATCACGACGACGACGTCCCCAGCCCATCGCCAGCGCACTGTTCGCCAGTCCGCCCGCGTCAGATAGAGGGCGCCGGCCAGAAGGAGGGCGGATCCGGCGATGTCGTAGATGAGCAGGCTGGCGGCGTAGAGTGCTAGCGCGGCCGCATGCAGGCGGCGTCCCAGTCCTGAGTTACCCTGCGCACGGGCGTCGAGCCCTCGAAGCGCTAGCGCGACGCCGATGAGAGCCAGCGTGACTGCGAGGCTGATGTGACCCGCCACTGACCACAAACGCGCGCTGTCCGCCCAGGGGAACAGGAGGACAAGCAGAGCTATGGCTCCGGCAGGGAGGGGCGTGAAGGCGAGACGCCGCAGCAACGCATAGAGCGTGGTGGACATGGCGACCGCGAGCACGATCGCGAGGGCGATGTGGAGCGCAGCACTTGGCCCCAGCGCCTGATGGGTGGCAGGAATGTACAGCGCCAATCCGATCCTCACGTTCGGCGTCTCCCAAAAGTCTTGGATGACGGAGCCGGTGCGGGGGTGCGCCGCCGCGAGCGCGTTGCTCCAGTCATCGATCATGAACCCGCCGTTGGCGATATAGGGGCCGTAGATCGCCGCGGCTGCTGCACCTAGAGCGATGGCGATGAGTCCCAGCTCACGGCGACTCGCGGCGCCCCCTGTCGACTGGTTCACGAGGCGGTACCGTAGCAGTGCGGTAATCTCACGTCTATGACCCTTGGTCGTGTGGCTGTCGGCAAGCCTGCTGCTGCGGACCAACGCCGATCAAGGCTCCTCGCCGGCGTTGCGCTGATACGCGCGCCCCACTGGGTGAAGAACGTGTTCGTGCTCGCGCCGCTGCTGTTCTCAAAGATGTTCGACGTGAGAGCGGCGGTGCTCGACGCCGTGGCGGCGTTCGCTGTCTTCTGCATCGCGTCGTCGCTGGTCTACGTGATCAATGACTGGTTCGATCGCGTCGATGACGCCAGCCATCCAGTGAAGTGCTGTCGACCGTTTGCCGCTGGCCAGTTGAGTGGCTGGGACGGGGTGGTGATCGGCATCGCGCTCGCTCTAACGGGACTGGCCGCCGGCCTCCTTGCGGGCCTACCGCCAGTCTTCTGGGCGATAGTTGCAACGTATGTAGCCGTCAACATCGCCTACTCCACCTGGCTGCGGGCAGTGGCACTCGTCGACATCGCGATCATCGCAGCAGGATTCGTACTACGGGTGCTTGCCGGTAGTGCCGCATTGTCGGTCGAGCCGTCCGAGTGGATTGTGCTGGCCACTGGCCTCCTCGCACTGTTGCTTGCTCTAGGCAAGCGGCGCGTCGACCTTGGTCACGAGACCGCTCGGTCGCGCCCATCCCTGGGCGGCTACTCGGTTGAGTTCGTGGACGCCTCGTTGGCAGCACTCGCGGCATCAGTGATAGGCTTCTACGCGCTGTTCACTGTGTCTGACTATGCCGTTGCGCGCTACGGCTCCTCCTATCTGTACGTCACGACGTTCTGGGTCGCGATAGGGGTCATTCGATATCTGCAGGTGGTCATCGCACTTGGGAATCGCGGTTCGCCGACGGAGATAGCGCTCTTCGACCGCACGACGCAGTTCCTCGCGCTGGGCTGGCTTGGGTCGTTCGTGCTCGTGGCGTTCGTGTTCTAAGGCTTGTCTGCCGCTGGTCGAGAGCGGTCGGGGACCTGGGCGCGGATGAGGTAGTGGGGGTAGGGGCTCAGCCGACCGAGCCGGCGCCAGCCGTCGATGCGCAGACCCGCATCGGCCAGCAGCTCGGACATTGCGCGTGGACAGCGGCAATGGGTGGACTCGCCGACGGCGAGCCGGTCGTGCAGTGCGTTGAAGGCGTGCTGCCAGCGAGGCGTCGTTGCGATGTCCTTCACTAGGATCTCGCCCCCGGGACGCACCAGCTTTGCGAGTGCACTGGCCAATCGGTGCTGTCCGCCCGGGTGGAGGTGATGGAAGACATCTATCGCGAGCGCGGCGTCGAATGCTCCTTGTACATGCAGTTGCGTCACGTCCGCTTGTTGAACCGTCACGCGAGGCGCAGCGGCCTGGGTCGCCGCGGCTGCATCGACCCGCGCCTTCTCGAGCTCGAACCCGTTGATCGTGATGCGGCCGTTTCTGAGAGCAGCGTAGCGCTCGACCACTCCGAACCCGCACCCCACAGATAGGACGCGTCCACGTACGCGGAGTAGTTCCGCGTCAAGGTCCGCCAAGGGCGCGTTCGCCAGACGCGCGACGGCCCACGCTCCGGCCTCGAGTCCAGCGCCGCGGAACGACCGGCCGGCTTCGAGCATGGCGCGCCTACGCTCCACCGTGCTCCTCGAACTGGCGGACGGGTGCTGGCCCTGATGCTCGTGGCGGTAGCGCTAGGGAAGTCAGCATGGCTGCGTAGTACGGGGAGGTTGAGCTGCTGTCGATGCTCGCCGGTAGGGATCGCGTGATTCGGGCTATCCGCAGTCCCGGTCGCGGTAGGCAATCGTGACAGAGCCGATGACCCTCCGGTCTAGGAAACACTTGTCCATGACGGCAGTAGTCGCCGGGCCAATTGGGGGGCCAAAGGTCCCCTGTGCGACCGCGGCGATTCGTGAATGGCGGTGCATGGCTGCGGCGAGTAACTCGTCGCCGCGGGCGAAGGCGTCCTCGCCCTCGATGACGGGGCCGTCGACATAGAAGCCGAGGTCCTTAGGAGCAACGACGACCTCTCGAGAGCCCAAAGAAGCGTTTAGATCGGTCGCCGCGACGCGGAAGTCGGCGGTGTCCGGGATCGGGTACAGCGGAGATGTATCTGACCTGTAAGAGCGCACATCCTGCGCTACGAGCAGTATCGCGACGACGAGGAGGGTACCGCCCGCGAAACCTCGTCGGTCACCGTCGATCCGGCCGAGAAGCCAGGCGGCGCCGAGGGCCGCGCCGGTGCCAATCACAACGGCAAGCTCGAAGCTCCAGGTGCCATAGTGGCCGTAGAGGCTCAGGTTAGTGAGTACGTCCGGCATGAGTGCAGCAGCCATCACGCCGAGGGCGGCGGCGCCAGCCCACTGCCACGCGCTGGCGCGGCCGTGGGGCTTGCGTAGGAGGAGCCACACGACTGGGAGGAGCAGCGCGGCGAGCGCCGGGAACGCGTACTTGCCTTGGTAGGCGCCATCCGTCGGCGAGGCGAGGACGTAGTTGAAGAGGACGCCCACCCCGAACAGGAATAGTAGATCGAGGGGGCGCGCCCTCCGGCTTGCCACGAGGTTGCGCACCAGGTCGATCAGATACACGGCGCTCAGTAGCAGGACGGCAGCCCCGAACCATCGCAAATGCCAGTGAGCAGCGTGGTCGGTTATCCACCACTCACCAAAGAGCCGGCCGCTCTTCTGGGCGAAGGTCACGTCGAAGGTGTACGAGAACGGGATGCCCGTCGCCATGGACCAGGCGGCGTAGGTCGACACAAATAGGGCCGCACCGGCACCGACAAAGCTGGCGGCCTCGATAGCGGCCCGTCGCAGCGGACGCCGGCTGAGCAGCCACCAGACGACCAGCACGCCGACCAGAGCGATCGTGGTCGTCATCTTTGCCCAGGTGACCAAGGCGAGGGCGCCGCCCAGGCCAAGTACCTGTGTCGCGGACAACGGGCCGGGCTGGCGGGCGAAGCGGATCGCGAGCCACATGGCCAGCAACGCGAGCGGCGCAAAGATGGTGTTGTCGATATCGAGGAACACGCTGCCTTGTATGGCGTATGGGTGGACGATGAGCAGTCCGGCCGCCACCCCCCCTATGAGCCGCCATCTAGGGGTCACCTCGCGCGAGATGAGCAGGAGCAGCGCTACAGCCGCGAGTAGGCCAATCGCGCCCACGGCGCGGAGGCCGTTAGAAGTACTATCGCCGGCGACCACGGCCACCGCCGCTAGTGAGTACTGGTACAGAGGTGGGTGCCACGCCCCCACTAGAGGTGACCTATCAACGGTGAGATCGGGATTGAATCGGACTCGATGGTCGCCGTCGGAGTACTCGATGATCGGCTTCCCCGACTCGGCTATCGCGTGAGCCATGGGCGGCCACTCGTTCTCCTCAATACGAAGCGGCATCTCCGCGTAGTGAGCAGCATTAGCGGCGTAGATGGCGACAGCGCCTACGACGCTGAGCAAGCCAAGGAGGGCCCCCCACTTCACGCGCCGCCGGGCGCCCGCGCGCTCGACAGTGGCCTCAGTCATGCCCCTCCTGGCAGGCGGATCGAACGGCAGCATCGCTGTCGTCTAGCCACTCGAGCTGGCCCGCTGCCCGCTGGGTCGCGGCGAGGATCTGGAGTCCGCCCGTGCGCTCGGTACAGCGCAGGCGGGATCGCGGAATGCTCATCGCAAAGCCGGCGCTTGCGAGTCCGGGACGGTCGTACCCCTCAACGAGGTCGGGCCTGGCTCCGTCCGGAACGGCTGAGGCTACGGATCGACGGTCCACAAGGGCGACGACTCCCGCCGCCGCGCGGCTCAGGTCGGCTGGCGCCGCCCATCCGCTGATGTCGACGTAGTCGCCGTTTAGGACGGCGCTGTCGATGTATCCGGTGACTTGCTGTGGGTCCACGGGGAGACGGCGTCCGTCGCTGGTGCGGAGAACCGTCTCGGCCGCATCAAGCGTCGCGCCAGAGGGTAGTTCCGGCGACGTAGCTGGAGGGGCGGCGGTGGTCTGTGCATCCCTCAGTGTGAGTTCGCTGTCGCACCCCGCGCCTGCCAGGAGCGCGCTCGCTGCGGCCACCAGAAGCAGCCGTCTCACGAGCCTCGCCCAACGGTGTGGATGCAAGGGCAATGCGGGGCCCCTGCGCCCGCGTGTTGTATGCGCCGCGTTACGCGAGGACGCGCCCGAGTCCCGGGGCGGTCGTCGTTGCGCGTAGGCTCGCTCGCGCGCGAGCGAGCCGAGCGCGGTCGCGGCCGCGAGCCGGGCACGACGCAGCACGGTGGAGACGGCGGTTGGGCGTGGCATCGGATGCCCCCTTCGCGGACACGCGGAACGCTCGACATGGGCGGCGACCGCCCTTGCAGGACCAGTGGGAGCTATTAAGAACAGTGCCGTACGTTGGCGTCAAGGGGGTGCCGTGCCGGACGTCCCGCGGCGGCGCTCCAGCAGTCCCAGGATCGCGACCGCCGCCGCCCCGGCCACGAGCCCGGCCGCGGGCACCGAGTAGCGGCCGCTGTAGGTGCCTGCCACCACCGGCGGCACCAACATCGACAGGCCGGAACCGCCGAGCAGCACGATCGCGGATCGCCGCGCGGGCGCCGCCGCCAACCCGACGACGATCAGCAGCAGACAGAGCATCAGCGCCGTCGCGCCGAAGCGGAACACGGACTGGTATCTGGCGAGCAGTTCCGTTCCGGCCCGGCGGTGGTAGACCGCGAAGGGGTCGAAGAACGCGATCAGCCCGCGGTGGACGACGGTCGTGGTCTCCGGCGGCGACACGCGCGCGAAGTCGAGAGCGGGCGAGAGGTCCGCGCCGACGTTGCGGACGTCCCGGCGGACCCCTGGCACCAGATACCGGAGGAGGTCACGCGCCACGGTCGTCACGTAGTCGAGGGGTTGCGCGAGGATCGCCGCCCGGGCGAACGCCCCGAGCTCGGAGTCGTTGCGCTGGAGGTTGGCGTGCAGCCGCGCGCCCGTCTCCTCGGGGGTGAGCGTCGGCCGGTCGCCGGTATCGAAGTGGGTGTGACCCGGCGAGCCGAGGTCCCAGAGATAGTGGTCGCTACCGAGGCGCCTATGCCGCGGCGTGTCCTCGCACAGGGCCTCGGTACCCGCCGGCGGGTCGAAGCGCTGGCAGTCCGCGTACTGCGCGGCGTGCGAGTAGAGGTGCCAACCCGGGGATGGCGCCAACTGCGGCCGTCCCTTCTCCACGGCCTGGACGGTCGCGAGCGCCCCTAGAGCCGCGAGCGTCGCCCCCGTCGCGGCCAGCGCGCGCCGGCCGCGGCCGGCGACACCGCTCAGCAGGATCGCCGCCGCGACCGGCACGATCATCAGCACGCCGGCCGTTCGGATCACCGTCGCCACCCCGCAGAGCAGGCCGGTCGCGGCCGCCCACCACATCGACGAGCCGTCCGCGAGTGCCCGCGCGGCCGAGTACAGCGCGAGCGCGACGACCAGGAGGAACACCGCCTCCGACATGATCGAATGCTCGAGGTAGACCTGGTCGGGCCCCAGAAGCACCACGGCCGCGGGCGCGAGCGCGACCGCGGCCGACCCCGCCAGCCGCCGCGTCGCGGCGAAGAGCAGCAGCGCTGAGCCGATGCCCGCCGCGAACTGCAGCAGCACGAACACGGGCACCGACCGCGTGAGCACGCCGACGGCGGCGAGGAGCGTCGAGTAGCCCGGCGGATGCTGGGGGCTGGCGAGCAGGTCCCCACGCGCGTAGTGCGCGTAGGGCCACGAGTCGACGGTCTCGAGGGTCACCGGCCACCACGACGCCATCACGAGAGCCCGCAGCGCCACCCCGGCGAGCAGGAGCGCCGCGAGCGCACAGAGAGCCCTCCTTCCGTCGACCTGTGGTGCAACCAACCCCCGCATCCGCCCCTCGCCCGCTAGGACCGTCCGACCCTATTAGGAACATGGGTCTACTCTGGCGTCAAGGGGGAGGGTGGCGGCCGTCGACGTGGCGGCGCCGCCGGCCTGGGCGTCAGTATGCCGCCTGAGCCATGGCCAACTTTCGCGCGCGCGCACGAACGGTCGACCTCCTCGGTCGCCAGCAGATCGCCGGTATCCCGACGGCGGTGAGCGAGCTGTTCAAGAACGCCCACGACGCGTACGCCGAGCGGGTCGAGGCCGACTACCTCGCCGACGACTCGCTGTTCGTGCTACGCGACGACGGCGTCGGCATGTCGGGCCGCGACTTCGAGCAGCGCTGGCTGGTGCTCGGAACCGAGAGCAAGGTACGCGGCCAGCGCTCGCGCCCGGAGCCCAGGCCCGGCTACCTCGAGCGGCCGCTGCTCGGGGAGAAGGGCATCGGCCGGCTCGCGATCGCGTCGATCGGCCCGGCGCTGCTCGCCCTGATGCGTCCGCTCAGCGAGAGCGAGCGACGTCAGCCGATCTGGGGCGCGTTCGTCCACTGGGGCCTGTTCGAGGTGCCGGGCATCAACCTCGACGACATCGAGATCCCCGTCGAGCGGCTCGGGACGAAGGTCCCCGACGCGGACGCCGTGCGCGAGCTCGTCGACGTGTTCGCCGCCAACCTGAAGTCGCTGCCGAAGGGGACCGACGCCGAGCTGATCAAGGGTATCCGCGAGGACCTGAGGGCCTTCGACGTCGACCCCCGCCGCCTCGACCGCGAGCTGCCGGGCCCGTCGCTCGAGCGGGACCGCAGCGGGGTCCAGTTCTTCGTCAAGCCGACCCACGACAGTCTGGATGCCGCGATCCGGGCCAGGGACGAGGACCACGCGCCGGAGCTAACGACGACGCTGATCGGCTTCATGAACACGATGCTCCCCGACAGTGATCCGCCGCGGATCGAGCCGTCTTTTCGGATACACCGACAAGGCGACGTGGCCCGGGACCTGATCGCACCCGGCGAGTTCTTCACGGCCGAGCAGTTCAAGCACGCCGACCACCACATCAAGGGTCGCTTCGATGACGACGCCGTGTTCCGCGGCACCGTGAGGATCTACAACCAGGACCCCGTCGACTACGAGATCCGATGGCCCCACGGCGACAGCCTGCTGTGCGGCGCGTTCAAGCTCGATCTCGCGCTTGTGAATCCGGTTGAGGAGTCCTCGACGATGCCGGCGACAGAGCTGGCTGCGCTCAACGCCAAGATGGAGAAGCTCGGTGGTCTGTACGTCTACCGAGACGACGTCCGCATCCTCCCCTACGGCCGGCCCGACCACGACTGGCTCGGCATCGAGCAGCGGCGCACCAAGCACGCAGGACGGGCCTTCCTGTCGCACCGCCGGATGTTCGGGGCGGTGAGTCTCGACGGCGAGCGGAGTAGGGCTCTCGAGGAGAAGGCCGGCCGCGAGGGCTTTCGCGACAACCGTGCCTACCGGCAGTTCCGCGACCTGCTGATCTTCTTCCTCCGATCGGTGGTGAGCGACTTCTTCACCGGCGCAGGCGCGAAGGCCTACATGGCCGCCCAGGAGGACCTGAAGGCGAAGGCGAAGGCGCGGAGGGAGCGCGAGAAGCGCGCGGCCGAGCGGCGCGCCGCCTTCGAGCGGGCGCTGGTCGACGCGCTAACCCCGATCGAGGCCGGCGGGCCGCGAGCGGACGTCGACGAGGTCGTCGCGGATCTCGACGCCGCCATCGCGGATGCGCTGAGGTCCGATGGGGACCAGGGCGAGGCGATCGCGGCCGCCGAGCGGCGGGCACACGCCGCGATCACCGGGCTGATCAAGCGCTACACGGTCACCCCGCCCACCGGCTTTGGCCTCGACAGCGAGCTGCGGGCGACCTGGGCGTACTACCGGACGCTCACCGACGCGCTGGAGGACGACGTTTGGACGCCGGCCCGGAACGCGGTCGGCGAGCGGGCGGGCGCTGCACTGGCGGAAGCTAGGTCTGGCCCAACGCCGGCGCAGCGGCTGCGGGCCCTGGTCGTGGACACCTCCGACCGGGCGCGCGACGCGCTCGACGGCGAGCGCCGCACGACGGGCAAGGCGCTGGAGCGCACGACGTCCACCGTACGCGCGGTGATGGACCGCAGCCTGCGCGACTTCGACCAGGTGTCGGAGCGGAGCATCGCCGAGCTCGCGGCGCACGCCGACAGCGTGAACGGCGACCTCGACGACCGCCGGCGGGAGGCCGAGCTGCCGATCCTCGAGGCCGCCGACCGGGGGCGGGCCGCCCTCGCGGCCGTCGCCGCCCAGCTGCGCGCCATCCGCGCGACCCCGAGCGGCGAGCTCGAGATCTCCGACCTGGACGCGCTCGACGCCCTGGAGGAGGAGGTGCTCGAGTGGCGCGAGCGGGGCGCCGCCGAGCTCGAGCTCGCCCAGCTCGGAATGGGGATCCAGATCGTCGGACACGAGTTCAACGCCTCCGTCGGTGCGGTTCGAGGCGCGCTCCGGCAGCTCAAGCCGTGGGCCGACGCCAACGAGGGGTTGCAGCGGCCCTACCGCGATCTACGTACCGGCTTCGAGCACCTCGAGGGCTACCTGCGCCTGCTCGCGCCGCTGCAGCGGCGCCTCAACCGGCGTCGTTCCCGCATCCGCGGCCGCGAGATCGCCGACTACGTCGAGAGCCTCTTCGAGCGGCGGCTCGAGAAGGGGTCGGTGGGGTTGCGCGTCACCGACGAGTTCGCCGCTCACGAGGTCGTCGCGTTCCGTTCCACGATGTACCCGGTCTTCACAGCGCTCGTCGACAACGCGCTCTACTGGGTGGGCGAGCGCAAGGGTGACCGCTGGATCGAGCTCGACGCCGCCGACGAGGCGATCCTCGTCTCCAACTCCGGCCCGCCGATCCCCGGGCCGGACCGTGAGCGCGTGTTCGAGATGGGCTTCACCCGCAAGCCGGGTGGGCAGGGAATGGGACTGTTCGTCGTCCACGAGGCGTTGAGGACGCAGGGCTTCGACATAGACATCGTGGACACCGATGACCACTGGGCCTGGAGAATCCGGCACAGCGACGACGAGTGAGGGAGGGGCAGTTGGCAGAGGCAGGGGTAGCTACGTTCGACGAGTGGTGTGAGGAGGCGGCTACGCGCTTCCTGCAGTCGGTGTTGGTGGTGGATGATCTCGCGACCTTCGAGCCGCCGCCGAAGCCCGGGGAGGTCGCGGAGCCCGATCCCGGTGCCGCGGTCGCGCGGGACGAGAACGACGACGATGACGATGGAGCCGCAACGGCGCCACCTGAGATTCCGCTCGACGTGAAGGTTCTCGGCGATGCCCTCGCCGATCGGGGCCTGTCCTGCGGGGTCCTGCGACCAGACAGGGAGGATCCAGGTGGGAGGAGGGTCGTACCGGCCGCGTCGCGCGCTGACATCGTGTTGCTCGACTGGCGCCTCCACGACAGGGGCGAGCGTGTTCTGGAATTCATCGCGCAGCTCGCGGCCTGCGACGGGCTCCGGCTCATCGTCGTCTACACCTCGGCCGGCGGCCTCGCGGACATCGCCGACCAGATAGCGGAGAGGCTCGCGGCGCTCGGCGACTGCGAGCACGAGCCCGGTTCCTTCCGGGTCACCAGCGCCTCGCTGGTGGTCGAGGTCTACTCGAAAGAGGGCGCGCTACTGCACGGTGCGGAGGAAAAGCGGGAGGTTCGGGTTCAGGAACTCGCTGGCCGCCTCATCGGTGATTTCGTCGGGTTGACGCGCGGCCTCCTGCCCTCGGCCACCGTCGCCGCGATCGGTGAGTTGCGCGCCGCTACGCCGCGGATCCTCGAGAACCTTGGCGCCGATCTCGACCCGGCGTACCTGGGCCATCGGATCCTGCTGCCCGATCCCGACGAGTCCGGCGATCAGCTGATCAAGCTGATCGCGTCCGAGTGGGGGGTCGCGATTGAGGACAACGAGATGGTCCGCCGGGCGGTGGGACTGGAGCCGATCGATGCCTACATCGATCAGTTGGAGCCCCGCGACGGCGAGCTCAGCGCCGACACCCTCAAGCGGGTTGTGCGCGTCGGGATCAAGAGCGATTCCGCCAAGAAGCAGTTGAACGACATCCCTGAGGTCAACCGCGCCAACCCGAAGCTGGTCGGTGCGAGGGAGAGCCAGACCTCGCGGTTCATGCGCTCGGACGACGGGTCTGCCCACAAGTCCGATCAGGCGTTCGCGCTGAGGCTGTTGCACAAAACGACGACACCGAACGTCAGTCCGCGCCTCACCCTCGGCACGATCGTCAGGGACGACGAGGGCCGGTATCTGATCTGTGTCCAGCCGGGGTGCGACTCCGTCCGTCTCGGCGGGGCGCGATCCTTCCCCTTTCTCCCGATGAAGCAGCCCAAGAACGGCAACGTGCCGGACGTCTTGGTTGAGGACGACGGCGAGTTGGTCGAGCTGGCGGTCGTGCGCGACCCGTACGAGCTGCTTTCGATTCCGTTCGAGCCGGACTCCACCGGAGCGGTAGTGGCCGACGGTCGAGGGCCGGGCGCGAAGTTCAGAGGGCCCGACAAGGAGCGTGATGAGGGCTCCGACGGGGAGCGTGATGAGGGCTCCGACAAGGAGCCCGAGGCCAGGATGTTCAGCTTCGTCGCGCAGCTGCGGAAGAGTCACGCGCAGAACGTCGCGCACCAGCTCGCCCAGAAGCTGGGTCGCGTCGCCGTGGACCGATCCGAGGTGCAGCAGCTTTGGAAGAAGAGGGGCGATGGCTCGTAGATCCCAACCCCCCAGCCTTACCGCCGTCGACCTCTTCGCCGGCGCGGGCGGGCTTTCGCTCGGACTGACCGATGCCGGCTACGACGTGGTGGGGGCGGTCGAGCTGGATCCGCTGGCGGCCGAGACCTACCGGCTCAACCATCGCGACACCGTCCTGTGGGAGTGCGACATCCGGGAGCTGGGCTCGGAGGAGATGCTCGACACCCTCGGGCTGGAGAAGGGGGAGTTGGATCTGCTCGCCTCGTGCCCGCCCTGCCAGGGGTTCTCGTCGGTGCGGACCCTCAACGGCTCGCGAGACGTGGAGGACGCCCGCAACGACCTGATCGACGATGTCGCCCGTCTCGTGCGGGACCTCGCCCCACGTGCCGTGATGATGGAGAACGTGCCCGCGTTGAAGACGGACGTGCGCCGCGACCGGTTCACGGCCGAGTTGACGGATCTCGGGTACGACGTCATCGACGACGTCCTCGACGTGCGCGACTTCGGGGTGCCGCAGCGCAGACCCCGCTATGTGCTGCTGGCGGTGAGAGTCGGGAGGGCCCGATTCGCCCCGCGGGCGCGCCGCGCCCGCAACGTCAGGGACGCGATCGCGACGCTTCCGCCCGCCGGATCGAGCGGCGACCCGCTGCACGACCACGGCGAGCGCCGCCGGGAGGATGTCGTCCACAAGATCTCCCTCATCCCGCCGGACGGCGGCAGCAGGACGGATCTACCCGAGGAGCTGCAGCTCGAGTGCCACCGCAACTGCGACGGCTTCTTCGACGTCTACGGCCGCATGTCGTGGGACGACGTCTCCCCCACGATCACCGGCGGGTGCGTGAACCCGTCGAAGGGGCGCTTCCTCCACCCGGTCGAGAACCGCTCGATCACGCTCAGGGAGGCTGCGGTCCTCCAGGGTTTCCCGCCCGACTACCGCTTCTCGATGCGGCGCGGCAAGTACGCGGCCGCCGCGATGGTCGGCAACGCCCTGCCGCCCCCGTTCATCGAGCGGCACGCCCGTGCGGTCACCCGGGCGCTGGAAGCCGGCCGGTAGCCGCGGAGACCACGGTCGCGATCCGCGCCGCCGCGGAGGCGGGATCCTCGTGCTCCCAGACCCTCACGACCGTCCAGCCCGCCGCCGCGAGCGCCCGGTCGACCTGGCGGTCCCGCTCCACGTTGCGCGCGAGCTTGCGCTCCCAGAACTCCGCGTTGGTTCTCGGCTTGGTCGCGTGCTGCGGGCACCCGTGCCAGAAGCAGCCGTCGCAGAACACGCATACGCGGGCTCGCGTGAACACGATGTCGGGTCGGACCCGGCGTTCGCCCGTCTCGACGGGATGGTCCTTGCGGAAGCGCAGGCCGAGCCTGTGGACAGCCGACCGCAGTCGCAACTCCGGCCCGGTGTCGACGCGCCGGTTCGAGCGCATGCTCCGCCGGACACCGGGGCTGGCCGCCCAACTGCCGTCCGCGTCGCGCCGGGATGCCACGCGCTCGATGCTAGAGCGGCAGCCGTGTACATTCCCTTACGCGGGACCCTGGGATGAGGCGCCTTGGCCGACCATGGAAGACACGGCGCTCCAAGCGTCGTGAGGAAGCGCTGAACGCGCAGATCGCCGCGCTGGCGGAGGCGCGCGATCGGCTCGCCGTGGTTGAGGAGCGGCTCGACGAGCTGGCGCGTGTCCGTGCGATCGCCGAGGACGGTCTCGCCCGCGCGACCAACGCCCAGGAGATCGCCGAGGACGGCCTGGCCCGGGCGGGCCGAGCGGAGCCGCTCGCCGAGGACGGCCTCGCCCGCGCCTCCCACGCCCAGGCTGCCGCCGACGACGCGCGCGCGCTCGCGACCACGGCCGTGGAGCGCGCCGGGGCCGCCGGCGACCGGGGTGCCGAGGCGCGCGCCGTCGCAGACGAGGCGTCGGAGATCGCGAAGTTCGCGGTCGACACGGCTCGCGAGGCGCTGCTCGCCGCGCGGGTGGCCGCGTTCACCACCTGGCTCGAGTTGCGTCCGCCCGCCTTCGGCCCGACCGTGTCCGTCGTGCTCGCCACCCGCGACCGTCCCGCCTGCCTCCCGCGGGCGGTGGCATCGGTCCTCGAGCAGCGCTACGGGCACTGGCAGCTGATCGTCGTCGACGACGGCGACACCGACGCCGCCTCGCGCGCTCTCGGCGGCATCGCCGACGACCGTGTGACCGTCGTGGCCGGTCCCCGGGACGGCCTGAGCGCCGCCCGCAACGCCGGTCTGGACGCCGCGACCGGCGACCTCGTCTGCTATCTCGACGACGACAACGTCATGCACCCCGCCTGGCTCCAGGCGGTGGCGCACGTCTTCGCCGCCCGCGACGACGTCGACGTCCTCTACGGCGTCACCCTCGCCGAGCACAGACTTCCCGACGACCTCTCCGATGCGGGCTGGTGGCCGGCGTTCTGGCAACTGCCCTGGTCGCGCGAGACGTTGCTCGAGGAGAACCTCACCGATGCCGGCGCGCTCGCCCACCGCCGGGGGTTGGCCGAGGCGAGGTTCGAGCCGCTCGAGTCCGGCGAGGACTGGGATCTGCTTATACGGCTCACCGCGGAGAGTCCGGCGCTCGCCGTTCCGGCCGTGTCACACGCCTACGCGATGGAGAGCGAGGCCCGCATGTCGCGCGCCGAGCGCCACCGCGCGGTGCTCGAAGAGATCCGCCGCCGACATTCGTCCGACTGACCGTCGGGGCTGGTCGCGGCCCATGCCCGCCGCGACTGTACGATGCCGTCCATGACGGAGGTGTGCTTCGTTCTGGCCCCGGGGCAGAACCACTTCTTCGTCGAGGTCGCCGAGGCGATGCGCAGCGAGCTGGAGTGGCTCGGGGTCCCGGCCGAGGTGAGCCGCGAGGGGTTCCCGCCGCCGCGCGACGGCCTCGTCTACGTTCTCGTCCCGCCGCACGAGTTCGCCGGCCTCGCCCCCCCCGGGCACTGGCCGACCAACGGCCAGCTCCGGCGCACCCTTCTCTACTGCTTCGAGCAGCCGGGCACGAAGTTCTTCGACGGCGACCTCGACCTCGCCCGCGGTGCTGTCGGCGCGGTGCTCGACGTCAACGAGCTCGGGGTCGAGGAGTTCCGCCGCAACGGCGTCGTCGCCCACCACGCGCCGCTCGGCTGGACCAGGGCGTGGACGTTCGCCGACCCGACCGAGACCGGTCCCGAGGGCGACGCCCGGCACACGCGCGACATCGACATCCTGCACATGGGCGGCTACAGCCCCCGCCGCGGCGAGGTGCTCTCCGCCGCGGCCGACCGCCTGGAGCGCCGGCGCACCGCCCTCGTCCTCGGCGACGACAGCGCGCCGAACTCGATCGCCGGCGACAACTTCGTCATCGGGGCGGAGAAGTGGGACCTTCTCGCCCGGTCGCGGGTGCTGCTGAACATCCACTCCGGCGAACGGCCCTACTTCGAGTGGCTGCGGGTCGCGCAGGCGATCTGCAACGGCGTCTTCGTCGTATCCGAGCACTCGACGGGCACCGAGCCGCTGCGCACGGGAACCGACTTCGCGGCCGGCGCGTCTGACGAGCTCGTGGCGGTGGCCGAGGCATACCTCGACGACGAGGAGCGCCGCGCCGCGGGCGCGCGGGCGGCGTTCGAGCGACTCCGCGACGGCCTGCCGTTGACCGCGTCGGCGCAGCTGCTCGCCGACGTCGCACAGGAGGTGGGGGCGCGGACCTCGACTGTGGGGGCCGCCGACGAGCGGGTCTCCTGGCCCGACAACGTGGGCATCCGTGCCGAGGTCGAGGCGGCGACGGCCGCGGCGTCGCTGCGCAACGCGTTCCCCTGGCGGACGCCGCCACCGGGCCGCGACACCTTCGCCCGCAGGGCGACGGCGCGGCGCCTGACCGCCCGCCGCGACGCGGTCTACCCGGAGTTCGACTGGTGGAGGGGCTGGGAGGACCTGGACCAGATACAGAGTCCCGCGGCGGTGTTCGCCCGGCCGGTGGGTCTCGCGTCGCTCGGGCGCGGCTCCTACTTCACCGAGCCGTACGTCATCCGCTCCCCGGACCGTGTCCACGTCGGCCATTCGGTGAAGGTGGCCGAGCGGGCCGACATCGGAACGGGCGACGTCGGTCAGGGGGCGATCTGGATCGGCGACGGCTGCATGATCGGGGCGGACTTCCACGTCCGCTGCTCCCATCCGGTGGAGATCGGGGACCGGGTCGGGATCAGCGCGCGGGTGGCGATCGGCGACCTCGGGGCCGAGCTGCACCCCGAGCTGATGCGCGCCGAGGACGGGGACCTGGCCGTCCGCATCCACGCCGGCGCGATCATCGGCATCGGCGCGATCCTGATGCCGGGCGTGACGATCGGCGAGCGGGCGGCAGTTGGGGCGGGTTCGGTGGTGGTTGCCGACGTGCCGGCGCGTGCCGTCGTCTTCGGGAATCCGGCGCGGGTCGTCGGGCGTTGGGACGGCGTGACGGGCCGGTGGGTTCCCGGGGCGGTCGCGTCCGCGAGATGATCGTCTTCGGCACCGCGGTCTCCGACCGGGACGTCTACGAGCGGGTGGCGCTGCCGGGGATCCGGCGTGCCGCGGAGTCCGATGCGCTCATCTGGGACTACGAGGGCTACGACTCGCTTCAGCGCCCGTGCAACGAGATGCTGGACGCTGCCCGCGAGCTGGACGGCCTCGAGGCGCTCGTCCTGCTTCACCAGGACCTCGAGCTGACCGACGGGAGCCTGCCTCCGCGTGTGCGGGCGCTGCTGGCGGACCGGCGGGTGGGTGTCGTCGGCTCGTTCGGGGCGCGTGCGGTGCCCCTGCACCGCTGGACCGAGAGCACCGACCTGTACGGCGTCGCCAGCGTGACGGGTGGCGAGCGGCGGTTCGGGCCGACTCCCGCCGACGTCGAGGTCGTCGACGGAAGCCTGCTCGTCCTTGCGCCCTGGGTAGTCGACGCAGTCCGCTTCGACGAGTCCCTCGCCGCCGACTTCCACGGCTACGACGTCGACCTCTGCCGGCGCGTGCTCGCCCTCGGCGGCCGCGTCGTCTGCGACGACATCCCCTACCGCCACCAAATGTCCCCGCGCGACGACCGTCAGGCCGTCCGCCGCGCGGGCGTACGCCTGGCCGAGCGCTGGGACCCGGCGCTTAGGCCGGGGGCGTGGGAGGGGGCGTTTGGGGGGTGAGGGTGGGCTGTGCCGGCTCGGGTCCGTCTACAGGATCCGTGTCGACATCGACGACCACTCGGTCGTCACGGATCGGCAGCGCCCTCTTTACTGCCGCACCCGCGCGTCCAGTGCGTCTACTTCTGTCCAAAATGGATGTAGCGAGTGCGTCTCATCGCCATCGGCCCGCTCGATGTCCTCCAAGCGACTAGCGAGTCCCCACGCGCGCTGTCTACCGCTGCCCTTCCATGGTCGCTCCTCAAGAAGCTGATACCTCTCCATTAACGGCAAGACATCGCCGATCACGCGGTTCGCCTCGCCCCGAAACCGTCGCTCAACAACAGACTCCGGCAAGAGAGTTGTGCGTCTGAACACGTTTAGTACGCGCCGAACCAGCTTGCGGCAATCCCCGTCTGGGAGACTTTCCACCGTATCGGGCGGGTCGCCGGCATCTGAGCACTCTATGCCCATTCCCGTTAGCAGCGCGCGAATACGTGATGGCGCGTACTCGCGCGTCTCGTCTCCATCAGGCCCGACCAGCCGAATTCCATCGATGCGACACGACTCGAAACGTACGCCTCGAAACGTTGCCTGTCGATCTACAACTAGCTCACCCAGGTCGCACTCGGCGAGCGTGACGTCCTGCCACGTGACACCAGCGAGGCTGGCGTTGACGAACGCGGACCGCCTAAGAGTCACGTTGCTCAGCGTCTTGTGTTCGTGCACAACGCTGCTATACACGACATCGGCATCGACAACGATGCGGCTCTCAGACTCGACGCCATCTAGGAGGAACGGCACAAGTGTCCCGCAGTTTCCTTGAAGATAGGTAGGCCGCCACTCTCGTTGTACTAACTCTACCAACCCTTGTACTACATCAGCTACAACGACAGGCGTGCGGTCGATCAGCGCGCAGACATACTGCGCCGTGGCGTCCGGAAGGTGGGCGACGCTCAGGAGATCGTGAGACACCTGTGAGCCGTCGCTGTTGAAACGAAGGAGCCGATCCTTGAGCGCGTACGCCGTGAACCAGTCGCGGAACTCCTCGTGGTCGAAGGATCGCATTCCGTACTGGTCGTCGGACGGTGGCGTGAGGAGCACGTGCATGTTGACCATCTGGAGGATCTGCTGTCGGCGCCCTGGGTCAATGTTCCACTCGTCGAGTAGGAGCGTCGTAATCGCCTCCAGAACGTCGACATCGATGGTCGAGCGTTGAGCCCTAAACATCTCCTCCGCGACATCAGCGAGCAGCCTGAGATGCTGCTCCTTGTCTAGGAACGGCTCGCCCGTATCCTGCTGCTTCCACTTCTCAGTTACCTCGCGGTCGACAAAGGCCTCGATAACCTCGCCGACGCCTCTTAGCGGGTCTGTCCTCCCTCGAATGAACTCGCTCGGGCTCATGTTGTACAGCAGCAGGCCACGGGCGATCTGGGTCAGGAGAAAGGGGCGCGTGAGCATAGGGTGAGTGGGCGACTCAAGCTCCTGCTCAATGGCGGCGTAGGTGCCCGTCGGGTCGGTAAACGTGTTCCCGCTCACGTTGGCGCGGGCAAGATACGTCGTAGCCTCATCGGCAGACCACTCTTGGAGGCGGATCTCGGTGAACTCGCAGTCACTGGCAACGCGGGTGATCAGGTGAGAGCGACTTACGTAATCATCGGTATCAAAAAACGTCCGTCGCGACGCCGCGACGATGGTGCCCCGGCCGCGCATCTGCTGAACCAGCACGGCGAGCGCCCCGAGAGCATCGCTTCCACCTTGCTCGGCCGCCAGCTCGTCGAAGCCGTCCACTGCCAGTACAAGCAGGCGTCTGCGCAGTAGCGTGATAATCGATGGCATCCACAGTCCGGCGACGCGAAGGTCGCCCAGGTCGCCCATTAGGGCCTCGTGTAGGCGAAGTAGTTGACGGCCTTGGAGATCCACATGCCAGAAGAGGTAGGGGGCGCGGCCATCGACGAACCGCGCGGCCTGCACCTGCTGAAAATGCTTCAGGAGGGCAGTCTTGCCTTGGCCGGCGTCGGCGGTGATGAAGATCACCCGAGAAAGGAAACCCGGAGAGTGTGCCGCCTCCTGCTCTAGCAGCGTCAGCGCATCGGCAGTCTCGCTGATTTCCGATGGGCTGGCCAGAACGCCCTGTGAATCGACATAGTCTGGGACGCCCTTGCGCTTGGCCAGGATGCGCTCGGCCAGCACCGGCAGGCCGGCAAGATGATGTCCTAGAAATCGTCGATAGGTCATCTCACGACCATCAACCTCGACCATTAGCCGATCTTCGTCATCGTGACGAAGCCGGATCTGGGTCTCCTGCCCCCCCCGAACGAAGATGCACGAGCCATCCGCGTCGATGATGATCTCCTCGTCGTCATCCGCGAACGACGCCAGGTCGAGCGCGATGTCGTCGAAGGCAGTCATGCCGCTAGGGCCCAGTCAGCGGCAACGACACCAAGCGAGTCAAGCTCGGTCCCGTAGGCGCTAGGTCCGGCCACGCCCCTTACCAGGACGGTCCTAGCTCCACGCGTCGACGCCGCAAGGGCGACCGCGGGCAGCACGTCGAGGTCGTTGGACATGACAACGACCGTAGACACTCGCGCGGCGAGCGTGAGGGCATCACAGCACAGCATCGAATCGACCATCTTCTGCTCCTGCAGAAGGAACGCATCACGGTTGGCGACCGAACACCCAGCAATATGGCATGCACGTGCTCGGCGCCGGCTAATGCGCTGTACGAGGTCGATTGGGCAGTTGGCGGCTCCGGCGCACGCAGATGGGCGCGGCGTCTCCGCCAGTCGAAGGCGCGGCAGTCCTCGCCGCTCTCGGAAGGTGTGGCCCCACTCAAGCCCGGGTACGCCAACCAGGCGTGTCACGAGGTCAACTGACCCTCGGATGAGCCGGCCATCAGGGTGTGGGCGTGGAAAGAAGGGCTGACTCAGCTTCTGCTGCAACCGGGAGGCGCGTTTCGTTAGCACCCCTGAGTCGAGCCAGCCTCCATACAGCCGTACGCGGATCTCGCCCAGCTCCGGTGCTTGGGCGAGGGCGAGATCTACCATCCTGTTCAGGGCGTGTGTCAATGCGGACTGAGAGTCGTAAACACCAGCACAGAAATTGTCATAGTCAACAAGTATCGCGCCAGTCCCATTGGCGGAGCTGTGGGTTCCGATGGTTGCCGTCATGTGCGGGTCCGGCATCTTATGTCCTGGGTGGCTCTCTCGCTACGCTTCGCGTCAGGGGCTCTTCGAGCGGAGGGGCGGGCCGCGCCGCACGGAGCAATCCGCGTCGACTGCGTCCCCACCTCGAGCGGTGGAGAGTCTGGCGACGGTGCGCGCCCGAGACATGCTCGTCGTCGCGGGTCCTTGTGCGAAACTGAACCATATGGTGGAGGGCGAGTCGGTCGAGTGTCCGAGGTGTGGGAAGAGGGTTCCGCGTGAGCGGTTGCGAACCGGCTCCCCCTCGACCTGGGTGAGCACCGGTCGTTACTGGGTCGAGACGCCGATTCCGGTCTTTCAGCACGGCGCTCCGACAGCCTGCCACCCGACACCGGTCGGGATGATTCCCGGCGGTTACTGGCGGGACAGCGGGTATTGGACCGGGGAGAAGACGTGGGCGCCCGGCCGGCCGGTTGCGGAGTCAGGCTGCGACGCCTGTGCAGAGGTCGTCAAAGCGGCGGCCGGCGCGCGTAACAAGGCCCGGGAGGCCGCGCGGCGCAGCGCGGCCGCGCTCGGCGCCGTCGTGGAGGCGGCCGGGGCGGATCTGGATGCTCCGCTGGACCGGCTGATCGACCGCTACGCCGACCTGGAGGCGCACCGGGCTCGGCGCGAGTCACGGGCGGACGACCTGGCCGCGTTGGTGGCGGCACAGGATCGGAGGGCGAAGGGTGTCGAGCCGTCCGGGACGGCGGGCGGCGCGACGCGGACTGGCCTGAGCAGCCGGTCGGATGCCGATGCACAGCTCCGGGAGCGCGCGGCCGCCGATGCCGTCCGCGCCGCGGAGCGCGAGCGCACGCACCTCCGCGCGGTTCGCGCCAACGCCGCTCGCTACGGCGCGGCGAGCGCACTCCGCGAGGAGCACGGCACGTTGCGACGGTACTGCCAGCGCCGTTGGGTCGAGCTTCACCCGTTTGTTCTCCTGGTGTGCGTCGTGGGATGCGTGGCGGCCGCAGTCGTGCTCGAGCGTCGGGGCGACTGGGTGCCCGACGTCCTCGACGCGGTGCGCTACTCGGAGGAGGTCAGGGCCGCCCTGAGCGTCCCGTTGGGCGCGGCGGCCGGCTGTGTGCTGTTCGGGCTCCTTTGGGCTGTCTACGCCCGTCTGCACCGGAGGCGGGTCGCGGTGAGGCACGGCAGGGCACGAATGCTGCGCGAGCGGGTCGGATGCGGCGACGAGTCGTGCGCGCGCTGCGAGCGGCCGGAGCCGTTCGTCGCGACATCCCGTGTCCGGTGGCCGGAAGTCGGAAGGTACGTGGTGGTGGGAGGTCTCGCGGTCGCCATGTATGCCGCCGTCGCGGCCCTCGGCCCGTTCGTGAGCTTGCAGCGACTGTCCGCGGCGGTACCGGCGCCGATACGCGACGACTGCCGGCACCGCGAGTCCGACGGCGGCCCGGTCGAGCTGATCTGTCGCGGTCCGGGCGTACGCGAGATCGGCCTGCGCCGGGTGTACTTTCAGGTCGGCGTGCCGGAGCGCGGCGCCAAGGGCATCTTCGAGCAGGCGCGGGTGTTCCGGCACTGCCGGCGCCTCCCCACTCGCACGGGCATTCAGGGGAGCTTGGCTCGGTGCGGCCCTCGTTCGGCGGCATGGGCCGATGAGGAGCGGGTGATCGGCGGCGCCGTCGGACGACGGGCACTCAAGTTCGCGCGCCTCCAGTATTTGCACCGCGGCGAGCGGCCACGGGGTTGAGCGTCTACCGCCGCAAAGCCACCAGCGCGGCGCCGAGCGCGACGATCATCAGAAGGGGGGCCAGAAGGTTGTCGAGGACGTAGCCCACGGCGCCGACCAGGCGGTGGATCACGCCGATCACGCCGCGCCGGCTATAGCGGTCGGCAACCATGTCGGTGAGCGGATCGTCGCTTACGGCGTCGATTGCGATGTCGAGATCGCTGCGCGGGGCGGACCCGCCGGACGACTCGACGGTTTCGGCGGGCGTTCGGGACCCGCCGTCGTCGCTCCCCGGCAGCCAGAGGAAGGTCGCGGCGGCGAGGCAGGCGACAGCCAGGACGACGAGCCCCCGGGTGCTCATGCCGGACCTCCCGGCGCGGTGCTGTCGCCGTCTGTCGCCGCCTCGGCCCGGGAGCGGTACGCGTTGAACGCGTCACCGGCCAGCAGGGCTGCCAGTACGCCCAGGCCGCCGCCCAGCAACAGCCATGGGACGAACGCCTCGATCGGCCGGTGGATGTGATGGTAGTGGCGCTCGACCTGGATGACTCGGGTGCCGTCGACCTCGGTCTCGTCCTTGCGGTCGACCGGCCCGCGGATCAATGGTGCGTTGGCGTTGCTGGGAACAGTGATCGCGGCGGCAATCAACAATCCGGCGGTGGCCACGGCTAGTGCACTGTCGGTCGCGGCTACGAGCCACCTGCGGGAGCGGGGCAGACGGCGCCGCCGAAGACCGGCCATCGCTCCGGCGACGATCAGCGCGAGTATCGCGGCGGGGCCCCACAGTGTGTGCCAGATGAAGTCGACCGACCAGTGGTGGTCGTGGACGTGGACGACGCGCCGTACGACATCGGGGCCGTCCGGGGCGGCGTCCCGCTCGCGACCATCGTCGCCGCGGGCCTCCGGCTCGGGCCGGCCGCCCCCGTCTCCCGGCGGCTGCGTGGGGGCCGGGATGGAGCCTCGCCGTGTGGGCGCGGGCGGCCGTGGGGCATCGATCACTGCCGGCGTCGTGGCCGGCGGTGGGCGCGGGGGCGCGGGTTGGGGCGTGTTGTCCGCCGCCTCGGTGGTCGTCGGCGGAGGCGCAGGGTCCTGCGACGCGTACAGCAGGAAGGCGGCGGCCGCCAGGGCGGTCAGCGCGAGTAACCGCAGCAGCCACTGTGGGGGCGAACGCCTGGGCGGGCGGTTGTGCGGCGGCCTCACCCGGCGCGGATGGAGCGGTCCGGGCGGTCGGGCGTGCGGACGACGGACGACTGCTCCGGGCCGGAGCCCGCCGGGCAACCGAACGGCGCGTGGCAGCATGGCCGGCCCCTAGCGCCAGATCAGGTTAGCGCCCGTCGCCTCGGCGAACTCGGCCCAGAACGGCTCGACGTATCGGATGCGGTCTGTCCAGACGGGGCCGTTGGCTCGCCGGCGGCCACCGAACGGGAAGTGCAGATCGGCGCCGTCCAGGTCGGGCAGGCCGTGCCTACGCTCGATCGTCTCGATCAGCGCGCGACGGTCCACCGCCGTGGCGATCTCGTCGATACGCATGTCGACGTCGCGTGAGCGCTCGATGCCGTCCGACAAGACGATCACGGTCGCGCAGTCGAGGTCGCCGAGGACGTCCAACCCACCGATGATGTTCGAGCCCTTGGTCGGATTCCGGACGTCGCTCAGAGACTCGTCGGCGTCGTCATCCACCTCGTCGAGAAAGTCGCCCACCGCGATCGATCGCTCACCGGACTTCTCGAACCCCGCGACGTCCCCGAAGTCCGCCCGGATCGGGCGTGCCTCGACGCGCGCATCTCCTTTGACGACCAGCCCCGCAACGTCGGCCCCTTGATCGGCGAAGCCGTCGACGCTGTCTCGGATGTGGACGCGGTACTCGGGCTCGAGCGCGACTCCCGAGCGCGAGGCGTCCCAGAGATAGCAGGCGGCAATCGATCTGTCGTCACCACAGGCCGAGGCGAGCGTCGCGCCGGCCAGCAGGACGCCGAGGAGCGCCGTGTACCGTGTTCGCGTCTTCATGCCTCTGACACCCCTGGGTCGGTAGCAACCGCCGGATCCCCGCCGTTGCGGGACGGATCGCCGTGCGAAGCGATGTCGTGCCGGCCGAGATGCCGGTCTCGGAGCAGGCGGCCAAGGACCTCGTCCGCATCGACGCCCAGCCACGGGACGAGCTTGGCGACGCTCTCCCTGCTCGCGTAGAACCTGGTCGTATAGGCGCCGTGACACGCATGGGCCAGCCCGCACTCCTCCTCGACGACGAGCCGCACGCTGTCACGGTGACGACCCGCCTTGGCCCTGCTCCTGTGCGCCAGTCGCTCGAAGCGGCGACGTGTCCGGTGGTCGCGGATCAGCCCGCCACCGGCCCAGAGGTAGCCTCCGAGCGCGCCGACGACCAGTCCGAGTGACTGGACCGCGACGAAGAAGCCGAGCGTTCGGGTCTCGCGCGCGTTGGTTCCGAGCGATGCGGCGCGTCGCTCGAGCCGCCCGGCTCGCCGGCGGAGGCGCCGGGCCTGCTGACGGGCGCGCGCCGGCACGCCGCGCAGTGCGCGCTGAGGCTGCCCTCTGGAGCCGACGAGCTCGTCGGCCTCGTCGTTGAGCTCGTCGGCGCGCTCGGTGAGCGTTCCCGAGGTGGCGATGAGGTCGGCGGCCTCCATGTTCGAGTCACGACCGGAGCCGAGGGCGGCGATCGTCCAGAGGCCGGTCACAAGCACGACCGCGACCGCAGCCGCGAGAGCCAGCTTCGTCCGGCTCTGCTCGCTGCGCGCCTCGTGAAGGAGATGCCCGATTCCGTGGCCGGCCAGCACCAGGATCGCGCCGGCGGCCAGTGCCATCGGGACGCGGAACTCACCGAGGGTGTGATCGAAAGCCACGAGCGAGGTGAGCATGCCCGCAGCCTCGAGGGCGAAGACGACCACCCCGTAGGAGAGCAGGTAGATCAGCGGCGAGCTGACGAAGAAGTCGAGTACCGGATGGCGCGAGGCGTACGCGGCCTCGGTCTCATCCTGCGCCGCCCGCCTCGGTGCTCGGTCGACTATCGCCTCCGGTCCCCTCGCCTCCGCGATCCGAGATCTGCTGTCAGCGCGGGCCTTGTGCTTGCGGTAGAGCCTGAGTGGACGCCGGGCTCGTCGTGCGCTCCGTGCGGTGACCATGCCGGCGAAGTACTCGTCGAGCGGCGAGTCCTGGAGGTCGTCGGTGCCCGCCAGGCTTCCGTGCCGGTCACCGGCGTCACCGGAGAACCCCCAGATCGAGTGGTGTCCGAACGGCATGGTGCCGGCGCCGGTGAGCTGTCGGAAAAAGCCAAGCATCGTAACCCCCTGGGGGCGCCCCCAACGGGTTGCATGGGGCGCCGCTCCCGCGTTTGGAGCCTATAGGAGACACGTGAATGCGGACCACGTCAAATATTCGTTGTGAATCGCAACCGGCGAGGAGGCGAACGGCGCGCTACGGTAGTGAGGCGCGTGCCGTATGGTGCCCGGTACATCGGTGTTCGCCGCGCGGGGGCGGTCGGCGGGCGGAGGTTCGCTAGCGGGGGAGTCACATGGTCATCCCAGGGATCAGCCGGTCGAGTCAGCTTGCCGCCGTGGGGGCGGTGGTGTTCACGCTCGTCCTTCAGGTGCACGCGGCGACTGCGTTGGAGCGTGTCGAGGTCGGGAAGTGGCAGTCTGGTGATCCGTGTCCCGACGTGCTCGTGCTTGGCGCGAGGGGCTCCGGACAGGAGGACGGGGCCGGCGGTGTGTCCCCGGGGAGCCCGACGCTGGGGGTCGGGGAGGAGGTCTATCGGTTCGCCGGCTATCTGGCGGGGGTCCTCGAGCCGGAGGGCCTCGCTGTTGCGGTATTGCCGAACGCGTATCCAGCGGTTCCCCTCGACGAGGCGGTCGGCGGCGATCCCGACTACTTCGACTCCGTGGAGATGGGCGCTGTCGCCGTGGAGATCTATGTGGCGCTCGTGGCGTCCCAGTGTGGCGAGGGAACGCGTGTCGTCGTGGCGGGGTACTCGCAGGGTGCCGACGTGTCGAGGGCCGGGACGGCGTCGTTGGACGCCCAGTACCACCCGCGCATAGCCGCTCTCGTCCTGTTCGCCGATCCCCGGCACGACCCGGCCGCAGGCGGCTACCACGTCGGCTCCGCTTCTCCGGACCACGGAGGAGTCCTCGGCCGCACGGCTCCACCGGCCTGGGTGGTTCGTCGCACCGTGCAGGTCTGCGTCGAGCATGACGTCATCTGCCAGAGCGACAACGTCGGGGAGGCGGTCGCGAACTACGTCCAGCACGCGGGCGCCGTCGTGCACAGCTTCGCCTACCGCGAGCCCGCGAACCAGATCCTGACCGCGCTCACGGTCGCGCCGCTGGTCCGGGCCGCGTCGGGCGCGACCTGCTTCGGCCTACCGGCCACGGTCGTCGGAACTCCCGGCGACGATGCGCTGATCGGAACCGACGGCGACGACGTGATCGTCGGCGGGGCGGGCGACGACACGATCCGCGCCGGAGGCGGTGCCGACGTCATCTGCCCGGGGCCGGCCGACGGCGACCCGCCGGACACGGGCGCCGACGATGTCCAGGCCGGCAGCGGCGACGACTACATCGCCGCCGGCGACGGGCCCTCGATCATCGACGGTGGCGCCGGCCGCGACTACATCCTCGGCGGCGCCGGCGACGACCGGATCGACGGCTCAGGCGACGCCGACTACCTCGACGGCGGCGCCGGCGCCGACGAGATCGACGGGGGGTCGGGCGACGACTATCTGACGGGTGGAGCGGGTGACGACATCCTGCGCGTCGGCTTGGGCGTGGACTACGTCGATGGCGGTGCCGGCGACGACCGGATGCACGGGCCCGACGACCCGGACGGGATCGATGGGGATTACTACGACGCCGGCGAGGGGGACGACGCCGTCTGGGGCAGCCCGGATGGGGAGTACGTCACCGGCGGTCCCGGCCACGATCGAATCGAGTCGGGCGGAGGGGACGATCACGTCGAGGGAGGCGACGGGCACGACGAGCTTCGGGCCGGTGACGGCGACGACTACCTGGCCGGGGACGACGGTGACGACCACCTCTACGGCGGGGACGGCGACGACTACCTCGACGGCGGTGCCGGAGACGACGGGCTCTGGGGAGGCGACGGCCGCGACCACCTCGACGGCGGCGCCGGCAACGACGAGCTCGTCGGGGGCGGTGGGTTGGACTACTACGACGCCGGCGACGGTGACGACGCGCTCGACGCGGTCGATCAAGAGCCCGACGAGCGCTTCGACTGCGGCGCCGGCACCGACGCCCTGGCGATGGACGCCCCCTACGACGACGCAACCGATGAACTCCTCTGCGAGGACGTCGAGGTCCGGCTCCCCGGCGACACGAACCGTGACGGCACCGTTCGCGTGGCGGTTCTCGGTGACTCCTATATCGCCGGCGTCGGCGGGGTCGATCCGGGCGAGCCCTACGACGCGGGGACCGACACGCCGGGCAACCGCTGCCGGCGCACCTCCTACTCCTGGGGCCCCCAGATAGCCGAGCGGCTGCGGGCGACGGGTGACGATCTGCTCTTCGCCGCCTGCAACGGCGCCACCTCCCTCGACGTGACGAGTCGAGGGCAGGAGTCCGAGTCGGGACCCGGCGTCCACGGGAGCCAGCCGCAGGTGACAACCCTTCGGGACTGGTCCGGGTCGTCGCCCGCCGACATCGTCCTGCTGAGCATCGGCGGCAACGACGTCGGCTTCGCCGGGCTCGTCTCCGACTGTGGCATCGGCCGTTGCGAGTGGTTCGAGGACGGCCGCCTGACTCTGGCGTTCCAGGAGCGGTACCGACTGGTCGAGACCTATCGCGCCGTACTCGACGCTGCGCGTGTCGACAATCCGGATGCGGAGCTGTGGGTGTCCAACTACCCGAACGCGCTCTCGGGTGCGACGTGTGGCGCGGTCGGTTACAGCGGCGTGCTGGACTGGGTGAGTGACCTGGGCATCGATTCGGAGGAGCAGGCATTCCTGCGTGACGGCTTTCTGGAGACGTTGAACGAGAGCGTTGCCTGGGCGGCCGCTCAAGCGGGCGCCCACCTGATCGATCTGGAGGACGAGGCCGCCGGTCATGAGCTGTGCTCGTCCGAGCCCTACTTCAACGGCGTCTCGACGGGATTTCAGGGCGATGGCCCCTGGGTCGTCTCGGCGAGGACCGCGCATCCGAACAAGGACGGCTACGCGCATTTCGCAGACGTGATCTGGGATCGGCACCGGTTCGACTTCGGCGCCGGCAACCCCGAGCCCAGCGGCGGCAGCGGGCCGCTCCCGACCCTCACCGGGTCGCTCCGTCTCGGCCCCGATCCGGTGTCGCTGCAGGACACGGCGCCCGCGGAGGTCCTGTTCCAGCCGGGCGCCACGGTGCACCTGCGCGTGGTGGACGCCCCGCCCGCCGACTACCGCCTGGTCGTCCGCTCGCTGCCCAGGGTACTCGCCGAGGTCACCGTGCCGGCCTCGGGGGCGGTCGATCTCTCCTTCGAGGTTCCCGCCTCGCTGGCGCCGCACAGCCATTGGCTGACTCTCGAGACCGCGGACGGCGTTCCCGCTCTCAGCGCCATCCTGCAGGTCGGCCCGGCGCCGGGATGCGAGCTCGAAGACGGTGATGCCGATGCCGATGGCGACCGGATCCCCGACCGGTGCGACAGCGCGTCGTCCGACGGCCCGCTGGCGGACGCCGACTCGGACGGCGTGGTCAATCGTGACGACAACTGCTCGCTGGTCGCCAACCCGGGGCAGGCGGACATCGACGGCGACCGTCTCGGTGACGCCTGCGATCCCTCGCAGGGTGGAGATCCCACCAGCGGCTACATCGTCGATGCGGACGACGACGATCCGCCCACCTGCTCCTGTCGCCACCGCGGCCCATGCTGGTCGCCGGCGGCATGGCTGCCGCGCGCGATTCACCGGCTTCACCGCCGCTTCGGCCTACACCGCGGGCTCGCCCATCCCCGCCCCTGTCGCAGCCATCGTCACGGGGGCCATCGCGGGCACGATCAGAAGCCTCGGGGCAAGGCGCGTCGAGATCGGAGCGATCGGCACCACGGCAGGGGCAAGGACGAGCGGAAGTCGCACCGTCGCGGTCGGTCACGCGGTCGCTGACTCGCGTAGGTGAACGGACGATTCCTGTTCACACGCGGCGATTGGCATAAATGAGAACATCGCACTACGGTTGCGCGATGCGTCGCACAGCCGCCATAGCCGTTCCAGTGTGTCTTCTGCTGTTCTCCCTGCTGCCCGCCGCGGAGGCGTCGGCCCGGCCGGTGATCCTGCCGGTTGCCGGTGTGGATCCGGGCGGGTTGGGCCTGCTGGAGGTGGTGGCGCCGCCGCGGGCGCGGGCCTGTGCGCTGTCCGTCCGAGGCAGGACCCGCCGAGGCGCGACCCGTCGCCAGGGCCCCTTCGCCGTCCGCCTGGGTGGACCGACCCGGCTCGTCGGGTGGAAGGTACCCAGAGGCGCCCGCGGCAAGTGGGTCGCCAGGCTCTCCTGCCGGGCCGCCGAGCGGCGCAACGGCGGGCGCGGGCGCTCGCTCGGCTCTGCCAGGCGGGCGATCGTCGTCGGGCGACGCGGGCCGGCGCGCGGTCGCCTGGTACGGCCCGGGTCCGTGCGTGTGCGGCGCGGGTCGATCCCCGAGATGCCCGCTGGCGCGTTCGCGCGGGCGGCGCTGATCCCGGGCATCAACTCGCCGCTCAGCCAGGACGATGTCGACACCGGTCGCTCTGACGAGCCGTTTCACGCGTGCAGCTTCAGTCCCTGGATCGCGAGCACCCGCACGACCGGCGAGTTCGTGGGGACGAAGATCCAGTTCGTTCCCACCGCGGCCGCGAGGGCGCATGCGGCGCGCACCTACACCGGCTACAAGGGCTTCCGGGACGGCGGTGACTCGCGCAACCCCGTGTACTCGTGGATGTGGGCCGACCTCAACCGGTGCGCTCACCTGAGTGCGAACATGACGCCCGAGCACCGGCACACCATTTACGTCCAGATGGCGTGCCACGCGCGCTGGGGGGCGACCAGCCGGATCGGAGGCAACACATGGGATCTGGAGGCGTGGCGCAAGGACGTGAGTTGGGCACGGGGGCTGTCCTTCGGGGGTGGTTGCGGACGCGACTACGGCTACCTCGACGACGCGGGGGACTTCCTCGTCGGGCGCATCGTCAACGGACGCGGTCGTCCCGAGGCCGACGCTGTCGAGGACCGCAAGGCCTGGCTCGTCGAGCCGCCGCCGCTCGGAGCGCGCAAGCCCGTTCGCCGGCACGTAACGACGGCGGCCGCCTACGACTGCCTGCTGGCGTCGGGGAGGAAGCCGGCGACCTGGTTCCCGTTCGAGTACCTCGACCTCTACCTCGACACAGGTGCCGACGTGACCGACGAGGTCTGCCCCAAGCGGTCGTCCCCACCCGAGGGCGCCCCCGGTCCCTCGCCGGGCTCGCCTCCGAAGACCTCGCCTCCGAAGTCGCCGCCGCCACCCGCGCCGCCCAAGCCGACCGCCACCAACCTCATCGTGGTTGTCTACGGCGGAGGCCATGTGGGCGTGGCCTTCGACGTCAGCTGGCGGGCGGGCAGGGACCCGGTGAAGTGCCACTTCTTCCGCGACGGCAAGGAGGTCTTCACCGCCCAGTGCGGCACGCGCTCCAGCAAGCAGTTCTACGGCGTGCCGCCCGGCGTCCACACCTTCTACGCGAAGGTCAGCGACCGCTACGGCGTCTACAGCGACCGCAGCAACGTCGTGGTCCGTACGACCAGATGACGGTACGCCCGCCGATGATCATGACGACGGCCGCGGCGGGCAGCGCTGCCGCCGCACGGACCGGGGCGGCGAAGCGGGGAAGCGCCAAGATCAGGCCCCCCACGCAAACGAGTAGGTAGAACCAGGCGTGATGGACGAAGCCGCCGTTCCCGGAGCTGCCGGCCCAGAGGAGGGAGTACCGGTCGGAGACCGCGGATGCCGCCGGGATGGCGGGCGGCTCGTATCCGTACTTGTCGACCTCGGAGGGAGCGGCCCGGACGTAGTCGGGCGTGTGGCCGATTCCGGCCTGAAGTCGCCAGAGGAACGCCCTACCGCGCAGGTAGTCGACCGGGTGGTCGATGATGGCCTGCCGCCACGCTCGCGAGATGGCGGCGACCTCCTCGTCGGTGAGCACCAGGCGGGCCTTTCGGGCCGTTCCGGCGGCGATCTCCTCCGGGTGCGGAACCCGCATGTAAAGCGCGTTGTGCGGGAGCCAGAGCCTGCGTACCTCCTCGGGCGTCTGTGCGAGTACGCCGTCGGGTGGGAGTCTCGGGATCAGCTGTCGCTCGGTCTTCAACGTCAGGTATCCGAGGTCGTAGAGGAAGGTGAGGGACTCGGGGTGAAGCGCGTGCTCTCGCACGGCCCGGTCGGTGCCGGTCACGGCGACCATCGCGACGACCGTGGCGACCGCGCCGGTCGCCGACGCCGCGATGGCCGGGTGGGATGCGATGCGACTTGGGAGCCGCCGCGCATCGACGAGCGTGAACGCGACGGCTGCGAGGGTGACGAACACCGGCGCGACCGCGGTGAAGCCGTTCTGCCGTGCCGCGATGGCGACGGTTCCCGCCAACAGGCCGGCGGCGACCAGGCCCGCGCGCCGCTGCCGGCCCGCTGACCTCGCGGCCGTCACCGCGCAGCCGACGGCAAGCAGGGTCGCGGCGACGAACCAGCTGTCGCGACCGATCAGTCCGACGAAGCCGAAGGTCGCCGGCGCCAGTGTCACCGGGAGCGTGAGCAGCGCCGCGGCTGGGCGGCCGAGGCAGGAGCGCAGCACGAGATAGATGCCGACGACGAGCGTGCAGGTCTGGAGGAGCAGGACGCCGCCGGACTCGACTCCCAGCCACTCGTGGCCCCGCCGCCACAGCCAGCTGAGCGACGCGGTCCAGTGGTCCACGATCGGCAGGTCGCCGCGCGCGATCGCGAGCAGGCCCCGGGCGTCGGCGTTGAGGCGGCCCGGCCAGTGGGGCGCGAGCAGCACGACGACCGTGAGGGTCAGGACCGCGACCGCGGCTGCGCGGCCCGTGCGGGAAGGCTGGCTCAGTCACCTCACCGCCGCATCGCCGTCGCCTCGGCCTCGGCCGCGATGGCGCGGCGGCGCCAGGTGTCGAGCTCGCGGCCGAGGGCCCGGTGGTCGAGCTGCTCGCCGAGGACGATGCGCGCCGGCTCCGGTGGGAGCTGGGCGTCGGAGGCGACGACGATCGAGTGGAGCGCACCCCCCGGCGGGGTGCCTACGAGCTTGGCGACGTGGGTCTCCAACCCCACAAGCGGGTCGTCGTGCTCGATCGTCGCGGCGGTTCCGAGCAGGGTGGCGTGGTAGGTGTGCTGGTGGAGGACGCGCACGTTCGCGAAGCGCCGCGAGAGCGTCTCTGCGAGCGCGGCCGGAGCGATCTCGGCGAGCTGCAGCGGGTTGCCGGGCGGGTACGCCGCCGGGTTGGGGGCCGAGGCGAGCAGCGTGCCGCCCGGACGTAGCACCCGGCGCAGCTCGTCAAGTACGCGCTCGACCTCGGCGACGTGGGTCAGCGCCTCGAAGCAGACCGCCACGTCGAAGCTGTCGTCGTCGAGGGGGAGCCGACGCATGTCGCCCTCGAGAAAGCGGGCTGACGAGCCGTGCGCGGCGAGCGCCTCCGCGATGCGGGCGGGTGATACGTCCACGCCGGTGACCGTCCGTGCCGTCTCGGCCAGGCGGGCCGTCCCGGACCCGCCCCCGCATCCGATGTCGAGCACCCGGGCGCCGCCGGTCAGGCCCGCGGCCCAGCCGTAGCGCGCATGGCGCTCGAGGGCTGCGGGTCCGTCCCGCGTGCCCGACGTGTCCGCGCCCGTCGTGTCCGTCGCGCCGCCGTGTGGCGCCGCAGCGGCTGGCTCCCCCTCTCCACCGTCCGGCTCCCGCCCTGACTCCAATTCGGCGATCCGTCGTTCGGCGGCCCGCAGCGTCCGGACGGCCGACTCCTCGCGCTCGCGGGCGAAGGCCAGCTCGGCGCGGCTGGTCGCGGCGTCGGCCTCCGCGAGCAGCAGGCGGTCCTCGAGCGGGGCCATCCCAGGGTCGGCGGTCCGGGGTGCGTACCCCGTGAAGGCGTCTCCCCAGGGCGCCTGGCCCGTAGCGTCGGCGGGCTCGGCCGGTCGGCACACGACTCGTCGCTCGACGCCGGCGGTCGATCCGTCGCGCGCCCGCGCGACGACCGTCAGCGTGTGCGGCCCGGGCGGAACCTCCGCGGGGTCGAGCCGGAGTGCGAAGCCGGCGTCGGCGGCCCCATCACGGCCGAGGCGTCCGAGCAGCTCCGGTCGCGCGATCGGCCGGAGCGCCTCGTGGCGGACGGTCGCGCCGATGCTCACGACCACGGCCTCCAGCCCCGCCGGAGCCCGGGCCCAACCGGTAACCGACAGCGGACCGGCGATCTCGCACGGCCCCCCATCCCCGTCGGCGAGCGGCGGATCGAGCGCGATCTCCACATCCCGGCTCTCGGCCAAGCCGCGACCGACGGCCTCCTCCGCGAAGGGCTGCACCGCCACCGGCCCCTCGATCGCCTCTCGCCCGCCCTCCTTGTCGAACGCGGCGACCGTCACGCACACCTCGCCCGGATCCCAGTCCGACGTGTCGATCTCGAGCCGGTAGCCGGCGCGGTCGACGCCCGGCAGCGCGCCCACCCGGTTCACCAGCCGGGGGGTGTCGAGCCCGTAGCTCGCGTTCCACACGCGCTCTCCGATCTGGACGGCCACGCCCGCCACCCCGACGGGAGAGGCGGCCCATCCGGATACCGTCATCCGGTTGTGGACGGTCGTGCCCGGCCGCCCGATCCCGAGGTCGCACTCCATGTAGATAGTCACCGTGCGCTTACACTGCGCCATGGTGACGCCGCGCGCAAGCCACAAGGGGTACGTGCGCCCGGTCGGGCTCGCGTCGCTCGGGGGTGACTCCTACTTCGCGGAGCCCTACCGCGTGCGCTCACCGCATCGGGTCCACGTCGGGAGTGGGGTGACGGTCGAGGCGCGGTCGGTCCTGTCCGTGGTCGACGTGCTCGACGGCGAGCGCTACGGCGGCGTGCTGCGCATCGGTGACGGCTGCGCGATCGAGTCGGACTTCTACGTCCACTGCGCCGGCGAGGTCACGCTCGGCGCCGACGTTCGGATCGGGCCGCGCGTCTTTCTGGGCGACTCCGTTCCGGACGCCTCGCGGACGGACTCGTCGGCGATCGGCCTGCGGGTCGACGCTCCGCGCCCTGTGAGGATCGGCGACGGGGCGGTGATCGGCGCCGGGACGGTGATCCTGCCCGGCGTCGCGATCGGCGCCGGCGCCTGCGTGGCGCCCGGTTCCGCCGTGACCCGTGACGTCCCGTCGGGCGCTGTCGTCGCCGGGTTCCCGACACGCGCCGTGCGCCGGGGCCGCCCGGCCGGGGGTGAGGGATGATCGCCTTCGCCGTTCTGACCGTCGACGAGCGCCGCTTCCGGGCCGGGGCGATGCGGGCGATCGCCGAGGTCGCCGATCGAAGTTCGCTGCTGTTGCGTCGCCACCTCGACCCGCCGGCCCCGTGCGAGCGGGCGCGGAGTTGCGACGAGCTTCTCGACGCGGCTGGCCGCCACGGCGACCTCGAGGCGCTCGTGCTCGTCGGGGAGGCGACGTCGCGGATCGCGGCCGGCGCGACCGCGCGCCTGCGGAGCCTGCTCGCCGCGCGGCCGGAGGTGGCCGCGGTCGCCGCGCCGCCGGGACGGGACGTCCGCGACGGGGGCCTCCCGGGCGGGGCGCTGCTCGCCCTCTCGCCGTGGGCGGTCCGGGAGCTCCGCTGCGACCCTCGTACCGCGGCATCGCCTGCGCTGCTCGCCGGCGACCTGTGCCTGCAGGCCCGCGCCGGCGGCCGGCTGGTGCTCGTCGACGCGGGGCTGGTGGCGGACCGACTCCCCGTCGCGCCGCTCGCCCCCGCCGAGCGCCGCGCGCTCCTTGCCGCGCGGGTCGCGCTCGGCCGCCGGTGGGGAGAGGGCGTCCTGGCGGCGACGCCTTGACCTGTCTGTACGAGTCTGTTCTCATTCCGCCGGTTGACGGCCTCCGTCAAGATCCCGCCGCCGCCTGCTGCGCCGCGCCCGGTCTGCGTGCTCGGCGTCGGGCGCAGCGGCACGTCGCTGGCGGCCCGGGCGCTCAACCGCCTCGGCGTCGATCTCGGCGACGAGGACACGATGCTCCCTCCCGGTGAGGCGAACCCGAAGGGCTTCTGGGAGCAGCGGGACGTGGTTGCGCTCAACGACCAGATCCTCGCGGCGCTCGGCGGCGAGTGGTGGCGCCCGCCTCCTCGCCCGCCGGGGTGGGAGCGCTGGGATGTCGTCGCGCCGTTCAGGGAGAGGATCGCCGAGCTCGTCGAGCGGCACTTCGGAGGTTCGCCGCGCTGGGGCTTCAAGGACCCGCGCACGACGCTGACGCTGCCGCTGTGGCGGTCGGTCGTCGGGGAGTTCGACTATGTGATCTGCCTGCGCAACCCGCTCGAGGTGATCGCGTCGGCCGGTGGCGCGCTGCCCGGCACCGTCGACGAGCCGCGGCTCTGGCTGCAGTACAGCTGCGAGGCGCTGCGCGTGACCGCCGGATGCCGGCGCGAGTTCGTCTTCTACGAGGAGTGGCTGGGCGACGCGGAGGCGGTCGGGCGCCGGCTCGCGCGGTTCCTCGATCCCGGGCGCCGGGACGACGCCTGGTCAAGCGCGGCGGAGACCTGGGACCCGCTGCTGCGCCGCCAGCAGTCCGACGACGTCGAGCTGGCGCAGCGCGCCGACCTCCCGATCGAGGTCCGCGTCTTCCACTTCGTCGCCCGCACCCTCGCCGACGCCGAGCGGCTGGGCGCCCCGCGCGCCTCGGCGCTGCAGGCGCTGGCCGTCGACCTCGACGGTGGGTTCGCGTGACGCGGCGCCGGCTGTGCGGGCGCCCGTCGCGCGCGTCCGTGGTACGGTCGGCGCGGATGGTTGGGAACATCGCGCTACACGTCTAGGGCGGGGGCCGAGGTGGATGTGATCGACGCCGTCAGGCAAGGGAACCCGGGCGCCGAGCTCGGCGATCTGGCGCTACCCGAGTCCCAGGTCGCCGCGCATCTGCGGGTCGAGGATATGGAGCGGATGCTCGCCGCCGAGGACGGCGACGTCCGGGACAGCATCCATGTCGGGGAGGTCCCCGTGCCGGAGGTCGGGCCGGACGAGGTCCTGGTCGCGGTGATGGCGAGCGCGATCAACTACAACACCGTCTGGTCGGCGCTCTTCCGGCCGGTGCCGACGTTCGCCTTCCTGAAGCGGTTCGCCGAGGAGGGCGGCTGGGCCGAGCGCCACCTCCAGCCGTTCCATGTGATCGGGTCGGACGCGGCCGGGGTCGTCGTCCGCACGGGCGTCGCGGTCCGGCGCTGGAAGGTCGGCGACCACGTCGTCGCCTCCCCCTCGTGGGTCGACGACCAGGACCCCGCCGCCCAGGCCGACGCGGCGCTCGCCGAGCATCCGCGCGCCTGGGGCTACGAGACGAACTTCGGCGGCCTGGCCCAGTTCGCGCTCACCAAGGCGAACCAGCTGCTGCCCAAGCCGCCCCACCTCACCTGGGAGGAGGCCGCCGCCAACAGCCTTTGCGCCGTGACGGCCTACCGGATGCTCGTCAGCCCTCGCGGCGCCCAGATGAAGCAGGGCGACGTGGTGCTCGTCTGGGGCGGCGCCGGCGGACTCGGGTCCTACGGCGTCCAGTTCGTCCGCAACGGTGGCGGCATCCCGATCGCTGTCGTCAGCTCGGACCGCAAGGAGCGGATCCTGCGCGAGCTCGGCTGTGACGTGGTCCTGCGGCGGGACCGGCTCGGGCTCGAAGGGCTGTCGGAGAAGGAGACCGGGCGCGCGTTGGGCGGGGCGATCCGCGAGGCGGTCGGCGAGGACCCGCACATCGTCTTCGACTACGTCGGGCGCGAGACGTTCCCGCTCTCGGTGTACCTGGCGCGGCGCGGCGGCTCGGTGGTGACCTGCGGCTCGAGCACCGGCTACCGGCACGAGTTCGACAACCGCTACCTCTGGATGAGGGTCAAGCGGATCATCGGCAGTCATGGCGCGAACTGGCAGGAGTCGTGGGAGGCCAACCGGCTGATCGGCCTCGGGGCGATCGTGCCGGCTCTGTCCCGCGTGTATCCGCTGGAGCGCACGGCGGATGCGACACGCGAGGTCCAGCTCGGCGATCACGTCGGCAAGGTCGGCGTGCTCTGTCTCGCCGAGCGCGAGGGTCTCGGGATCGACGACCCCGAGTTGCGCGAGCGTGTCGGCGAGGAGCGTCTCGGCCTCTTCCGCGCGGAGTCGAAGGCAAGCGATACCAGGGAGTACGCATGAACCAGAAGATCGTCGAGTGCATCTATGCCGCCGTCGACGAGGCCAACCGCGACCGCAACGGCCGCCCGCCGCTCGCCAAGGAGCTCGACACCCCGATCCACGGCGACGCCGACGGGATGGACTCGCTCGGCCTGATCAACTTCATCGTCGCGGTCGAGGAGAACGTCGAGCGCGAGCTGGGCGTGAGCGTGGTCCTCGGCGACGATCGTGCGCTCGAGCAGGATCCGAGCCCGTTCCGGTCGGTGCGGGCACTCGCCGAGTACACGGAGGTCCTCGTCGCCGAGCAGTCGTGACGTGACGGCCCGGCCGGTCGAGCGTGGCTGCGCGCTGGTGACGGGCGCCTCGCGCGGTATCGGCGCGGCGATCGCGCGCGGTCTCGCCGAGGACGGCTGGCCGGTCGCGGTGAACTACCGCTCCGACGAGCGGGGCGCGGCTGCGGTCGTCGACGCGATCGCGGCCGCCGGCGGGGACGCGGTCGCCGTGCGGGCGGACGTGAGCGCGCCCGAGGCGCCGGAAGCGGTCTGGGAGGCGGTGGAGCGGTCGCTCGGACGGCCGGTGCTCGTGCTCGTCAACAACGCCGCCGCGCTCGCGGACGCGCTCGTCACCGACGTCGACGACGACGCCTGGCGGACGGTGCTCGACACCAACCTGACCGCCGCGTTCCGCCTGATCCGCCGGGCGGTCCCGCGGATGGCGGCGGAGCGCTTCGGCCGTGTGGTCAACGTGGCGTCGGTCGTCGGGCCGCGGGCGAACCCGGGCCAGAGCGCGTACGCGGCGTCGAAGGCCGGCCTGATCGGGCTGACCGGCACCGTCGCCGCCGAGGTCGCGCGCCGTTCGATCACCGTCAACGCGATCGCGCCCGGCGTCATCGAGACCGATGCGACCCGCGACGGCGCCGGCGCGCTGCGCCAGGCGATTCCGGCCGGCCGCGCCGGGCGCCCGGACGACGTCGCGGCGTGCGCGCGGTTCCTGGCGTCGGAGCGGGCGGGCTATGTGACCGGCGCCGTGATCCCGGTGGACGGGGGGTTCTCCGCCTGACATGACCGCGGCGACCGAGGTACACCGGATCGTCGGCGGCCGGCTCGACGGGAACTGCTATGTCGTGGCGTGCGACGGCGACGCGGTGGTGCTCGATCCGGGCGGCGAGGCCGGCCCGGTCGTCGATCGCTGCGTGGCCGGCGGCCTGCGGGTCCACGCGGTGCTGGCCACCCACGGCCACGCCGACCACCTCGCCGCCGCCGTCGAGGTCTGCCGGCGCCTCGACGCGCCGTTCCACCTGCACCCGGCCGACGCGTTCCTCCTGCCGCGCGTGAACTTCTACCGCCGCTTCATGACCGGCGAGCCGCCGATCGACGTCCCGGCCGTCGACGTCGAGCTGGGCGACGGTGACACCCTGCGGTTCGGGGCGCTCGCGGTGACGGTCGTCCACACGCCGGGGCACACTCCCGGCGGGGTCTGCCTCGCGATCGGTGACGACGTCTTCACCGGCGACACGCTGATCGGCGACCGGCCCGGCCGCACGGACCTTCCGGGCGGCGACCCCGTTGCGCTCGCCCGCTCGCTCGGGGCGCTGGGGCGCGCGTGCCCGCCCGGCGCGACGATCCGGCCCGGCCACGGGGCCCCCGTGCCCGCCGCCGCGGTCCCGGCGCTGCGCGAGCACCTGCCGGGGGCGGTCGCGTCGTGACGAGCATCAGGGAGATCTCGGTCGCGCTCGCGGACACGGTCGTCACCAACGCCGACCTCGCGCGCGAGAACCCCGACTGGGACATGGATCGCGTCGCCCGGCGGACCGGGGTGCTGTCCCGCCGGGTCGCCGGCCCGGCCGAGACGGCGCTCGACCTCTCGCTCACCGCCTGCGAGGAGCTCTTCGCCGACCCGGGCGCCGAGATCGGCCCCGCCGACGTCGACCTCCTCCTCTACTGCACACAGAGCAACGACTACCCGATGCCGGGCAACGCCCACGTTCTCCACGGCCTGCTCGGCCTCGCCCGCGGCGCGGCGGCGATCGACTACAACCTCGGCTGCTCCGGCTACGTGTACGGCCTCGCGATCGCCGACGCGCTCGCCCGCGCCGGCCTCGGCTCGGAGATCCTGCTCGTCACCTCCGGCACCTACACGAGGTACCTCAATCCGCGCGACCGCTCGACCCGCTCGGTGTTCGGCGACGGCGCCGCAGTAACGCGCCTCTCGGCGGCGGACGGCGCCGGGGGACGGATCGTCGCGGCCGAGCTGTGCTCGGACGGCGGTGCCCTGGAGAAGGTCTACATCCCGGGCGGCGGGGCGCGCCTCCCCCACGACGCGCCCGGCGCGCGCACCGAGTCCGTCGACCGTTCGGGCAACGTGCGGACGCCGCTTGACATGCAGATGGACGGTCCCGCCGTCTGGTCGTTCGCGCTGTCGGTGCTGCCCGACCATCTGCGCGGCTTCCTCGCCGCGAACGACATCGGCGTCGCCGACGTCGACCTGTTCGTCTTCCATCAGGCCAGCAGGATGGTCATCGACTCCCTCGCCCGGGCGCTCGACCTTCCGCGCGAGCGGGTCCGCCTGAGCCTGGAGGACGTCGGCAACCTCTCCGCCGCCTCGATCCCCCACGCGCTGCGGGCCGCCCTCGACGACGGCGCCGTGACATCCGGCAGCCGCGTCGTGCTCGGGGCGCTCGGTGCCGGGGTGTCGTGGGGCAGCGTCCTGGTGGAGTACGAGTGACGCCGGTCACGGGCTTCCTCCGCGAGCGGTTCGCCGAGCGGCCGGACCGGGCCGCGGTCGTCGCGCCGCCGGGGCGCTGCACCTTCGGCGAGCTGGCCGAGCTCCAGGACCGGTGGGGGCGCGAGCTCGACCGCCGCGGCGTTGGGGAGGGGGCCGTCGTCGCGCTCGCCGGCGACTTCACGCCTGCGACCACCGCGCTGCTGTTGGCGCTGCTCGACCGTGCCGCGATCGTCGTGCCGCAGAGCAACGTCAGCCGCGTGTCCCACGGTCGCGGCGACGAGATCTCCCAGGTCGAGCTGCGCGTCGACGTCGACCGCCGCGACGCGGTCACGATCTCTGCGACCGGACGGTGCGCGCAGCACGATCTCTATGACGAGCTTCGGCGCCGCGGCAGCCCGGGCGTGGTTGCGTTCACGTCCGGCACCTCGGGCGAGCCGAAGGCGGCGGTCCACGACTTCGCCCGCCTGCTCGAGAAGGTCCACGCCCGCCGCGCGGCGCTGTCCACCTTCGCCTTCCTGCTCTACGACCATCTCGGCGGCGTGCGGACCCTCTTCCACGCGCTGTCCAACGGCGTGACGCTCGTCGCGAGCGACGACCGCTCGCCCGACACGGTCTGCGCGCTGATCGAGGAGCATCGCGTGGAGCTGCTGCCCGCCACCCCGACCTTCTTCAACCTGCTGCTGCTCAGCGGCGCCCACCGCCGCCACGACCTCGGCAGCCTGCGGGCGATCACCTACGGCACCGAGCCGATGCCGCAGTCCACGCTCGACCGGCTGCGGGCCGCGTTCCCCGGCGTGCGACTCCAGCAGACCTACGGGCTGATCGAGCTGGGCCCGCTCGGCTCGCGCTCGCGCGACGACGGGTCGCTGTGGATGAAGGTGGGCGGCGACGGCTTCGAGACGCGGGTGGTCGACGGCGTGCTCCAGGTCCGCAGCCGGGCGATGGCGATGGGCTACCTCAACGCCGAGGCGCCGATAACCGAGGACGGCTGGTTCGTCACCGGCGACGCCGTCCAGCAGGACGGCGAGTACGTGCGGGTGCTCGGACGGCGGTCGGAGCTGATCAACGTCGGCGGCGAGAAGGTGTTCCCGGCCGAGGTGGAGGACGTCATCCAGGCGATGGACGAGGTCGCGGAGGTGCGCGTGCACGGCGAGCGCAACGCGATCGTCGGCAACATCGTCTGTGCGACGGTGCTTCCGGCGGCGCCCGACGCCGACCCCGCCGACCTCGCGCGCGCGGTCAAGGACTTCTGCCGGCCGCGGTTGGAGCGGTTCAAGGTGCCGGTGCGGGTGCGGGTTACGGCCGAGCCCCTCCACGGCGAGCGGTTCAAGAAGACGCGCTGACCGTGGTCGACCGGGTCGCGTTCTGCGTCACGACGTTCATGCGCCCTGCGGCGCTCGGGCGGCTGCTGGCCTCGATCGCCGAGCATGTGCCGGCGGCCCGCGTCCACGTCGCCGACCAGGGGGGCGGCCTCGACGACGCCGGCTACGACCGCCTGTGGCGCGACCTGCGCGCCCGCGGCCTGCTGTACCGGCCGGTGGTGGAGCGGCTTCCGTTCGATTGCGGCGTGTCGGCGGCGCGCAACCGGCTCGTCGACCTGGCGCCCGGCGAGTTCAAGCTGATCCTCGACGACGACTTCGTCTTCACTGCGGACACGCGGGTGGAGCGGTTCGTCGCGCTGCTCGACCACCGTCCCGACGCGGGCGTGGTCGGCGGGCGGGTTACCCGCGACGGCGACGAGAACCGCTTCGACCTGCGCTTCGAGCGCGCCGGCGGGCTGTTGCGCGAGGTGCCCGAGGACGGCCCGTTCCTCAGCCACGACGGCATCCGCTACCGCGAGGCCGACTGCGTCGTGAACTTCGCGCTGATGCGCGCCGAGGTATTCGAGCGCGTCCGCTGGGATCCGCGGCTGAAGATCGCGGAGCACGAGGACTTCTTCCTCAGGCTGCTCGACACCCCGTTCAGGGTGCTCCACACACCCGACGTCACCGTCGACCATCCCCCGCCCGACCTCGACGGCGACTACCCGTCCTTCCGCAACCGCCCCGAGTTCGTCGTCACCTCGATGGTCAAGCACGGCCTCCACCGCGTCGAGACCGTCAACGGCCTCGTCGCCGAGCTGGACGCCGAGCGGCTGGTGCTGCGGCTGCCGGGAGGGGGGGCGTTGGTTCATTCGAGGAGAGGGAGCGCAGGTTCGACATGAAGATCGAGTGCGACGCGGACCTGGCGCGCGATGTCGGCGGCGGGACGGTCGCCTTGACCATTCCCGGGCTTCGAGGCGCAGGTTCGGCGGCCGCGCCGTATGTGCTGGCCGTGAGCGAGCAGGAGTTGCTGCTCGCCGTCGGTCGCGCTACGGCGGCCGCCGCCGATCCGACGCTCGAGCAGTTCCAGTCGGGAGCCAGGTGGGCGACCTTCCGGTGGATCGCGGCGTTCCTGCCTGGCGCGCCGCCTAGGTTCAGTCCGCTTGCGGCGAGGGTGCGCAACCATCACCGGCAGGCCTTCACCGAGGCGCTCGGGCTGGGGGCGGGGCTGCTCGTCGCGGAGCGTCTCGTCGCGGGAGGTACCAGGGTCGTCCCGTACGGGGCGGGGAGCTCCGGTGCGCCGTCGATCATCGACATCGACACCAAGGCCGACGGTGCGGGGCTCCGCGCCGATCTGGAGATCGTGCCTCCGCTCGGGGCGCCGGGGCCCAGGGTGATCCTCGAGTGCAAGGGCACGTCCCAGGCCCGGGGAGCTGTTGTCGGGCAGCTTCGCAAGGGCGTCGATCAGGTGCTGGCCGAGACCGGCCCCGCCCGGCGGATAGTCGTCGGGGCGCGGGCGCCCAAGTCGGCGAGCGAGGTCGCGGTGTACGCGGTCGAGGTTCCCCAGCCCCCGGGGCCGGGGCAGGCGCCGGGCACGGCCCCGGGATCGGGGCCGCCGCCCGCCTCCCCGCCGCCGCCAGTCTCCCCCCGGCCGCCCGGCCCCTCTGGGCCGCCGCTCGGCGACGTCGAGAGACGTGCGTGGCTCGAGGGACAGCGGATCCTGCGTTACGCGGGGCTGCGCGAGCAGGATGTCGACGCTGTTTCGGGCAGCTCGCGGCATGCGGGCGTCGAGCTGGTCGGCTCGACCGCGCGGATCGCGACCGTTGACGGCTGGAGGGACGTCACCGTGGGCATCGTGGGTGACGTGGCGCGCCGACTGTTCGCGGGCGGGCCGTGGGAGGCCCGTGTGGGCTCTGGCCGCGAGGCCGCCGCTGAGGCCTGGCAAAGCCGCGGCGGCGAGGTCGGCGTCGCCCGCGAGGGACCCGACGCCGGCGTCCTCACCGTGGAGGACGCCGGCGAGACCGTCTCTGTCGCGGCCGACGGCTGCGCGCTCGCCGTCGCGCCGGTGTCCGACTAGAGGTGGTCGATTTCGATGCTGTCGGGGTGGTCCTTGTTCGGCTCGATGCGCCAGTGGCCGTCGAGTTCCGCCGTGCCGCCGAGGTTGATGCACGGGGCACCGCCGTTGCCGCTCCCGTCGATGGCGGGCGTGCCGAGTTCCCAGTCGTGGTGCCCTCGTCGGTCATCGCGAGCTCGACGGTGCACGGGATCCGGTCGTCCCTTCGGAGGCGGGGCTGGAGTTGTGTGAGTAGAAGCAGAGTGGTGGTGAACACGAGACTTCCGCCGACCGCGGTGATGTCGGCCGGCCAGGGGAGGTTCGTGTGGGGCGTGGATCCCGCTTCGGCTTCGTCGCACGGCTCGCGCCCGCAAACTGCCGCCTTCGGGGGCCATGACCTGGTTGTAGAAGTAGCCCTCTCCGTCTTCGTTGACGGCCGCTCGTTGTTGGAGCAGAAGGCGATGAATCTGTGCGGTGCCCATGGCTCCCTTACTCGTCGTGCGCTCGGTCTCTGAGTCGCTAGAGGTGCGCAACTTCGACGCTGTTCGGATGTGCCTCGTTTGGCTCGACGAGCCAGTGGCCGTCGAATTCGATCGCGCCGCCGAGGTTGAGGCACGGGGCGCCGCCGTTGCCCGCCTGGTCCATGGCGGGCGTGCCGATTTCCCAGTCGTGGTCGCCCTCGTCGGCGACCAGCAACTCCAGGATGCACGGCGAGCCGGCCGTGCCTTCGCTGGCCGGGGCGGAGCTGTGCGCGTAGAAGCAGAGGGTCATGAGCAGCACTAGGTCCCCGCCGGTTTCCGCGAGGGTGGCCGGCCAGGGAAGGTTCCTGTGGGGGGCTCCGCCGGATTCCGCTTCGTCGCAGGGCTCCCGAAAGCACGCACCTCCTTCGGGGCTGAGTATCTGGTTGTAGATGTAGCCCTGTCCATCTTCGTTGAACGCGGCTTCGAACACGCTGTTGCATTGCGTGAACTGGATTTCGGCCATGCCGCTGTGCAGCCAGAAGCTGAACGGCCGTTCGCCCACGATTCGGAGGGTGCAGGTGGCCCCGACTGGCAGGTGGTCGACCATCGTGAAGTCGGAGCAGTGCTCCCCGGTGTCTTCGTCGGACACTTCGACCGATGGGGGTGGCGGCGGGGCGCCGACTTCGATGCTGTCGGGATGGTCCTGGTCGGGGGCGACGAGCCAGTGGAGGTCCAGTTCGACTTGGCCCTCGAGGTTCTCGCAGGGGGTGCCGCCGTTGCCGATCTGGTCGATCTCGGCAGTCGTGACTTCCCAGTCGTGATCGCCGTCGTCGGTGAGTGGCACGTCGATCAGGCACGGGGTTCCCATGGTGCCTTCGTCGGTCGGCTCGCTGCTGTGCAGCGCGACGCATAGCTCCACGGTGAGGCGCGGGCTGCCGCCCACTTCGGTCAGCGTGGCGGGCCATGCGAGATTCCTGTGGGGCGTGGTCCCGGCTTCGGGTTCCTCGCACGGCTCACGGCCGCAGATACCGCCTTCGGGCGTGAGGCTCTGGTCGTAGACGTACCCGTCGCCGTCTTCGTTGAACGCGGCTTCCAGCTCGTAGCCGCACGCGCTGAAGGGGTATTCGGTCATCCCGTCGTGGAACCACAGCACCGAGGTGCCTTCGGAGACGATCCGGACGGTGCAGCTGGCGCCGACCGCTTCGTGGTTGACCATCGTGAAGTCGGAGCAGTGCTGCCCGGCGGTTTCGTTGGTCACTTCGACGGTCTGGGCTGACGCGCCGTGCGCGGTGGCGGCGAGGAGCAGGGCGGCGGCTGCCGCCGCCGCGAACTCTGTTGAGCGTCCGATGCGCATGGGTCTCCTATCTGTCGAGCTCTTCCACCAAGGACGGGCTCGCCGGACACGCGCCCCTCGTCACGGGCGGCCGCTAGGTGCAGGAGGGGCCCCGCCGTAGCGGGGCCCCTCCTCGTGCTCGCGATCGCCAGTGCCTGGTCGTCGACGGTCGCTTCCGGCCCGCTCCTAGAGATGCTCGACTTCGAAGCTGTCCGGATGGTTCTCGTTGCGCTCGACGAGCCAGTGGCCGTCCCATTCGACCGCGCCGCCCAGGTTTGTGCAGGGTGCGCCGCCGTTGCCGTTCTGGTCCATGGCGGGGGTTCCGACTTCCCAGTCGTGGTTGCCCTCGTCGGTGACCAGGACGTTGACCTGACAAGGCGTGCCCGCCGTGCCTTCAGTGGCCGGGTCTGAGCTGTGGGCGTAGAGGCAGAACGTCCACGCGAGGACCAGGCCTCCACCGGATTCCGACAGGCTTACCGGCCAGGCCAGGCTCTTGTGTGGCGTCGAGCCGGCTTCGCCTTCGTCGCACGGCTCGCGACCGCAGGCGCCGCCTTCGGGCGTAAGAACCTGATTGTAGATGTAGCCGTCACCATCTTCGTTGAACGCCGCTTCGAACTCGGTACTGCATCCCGAGAACGCGACTTCGGCCATGCCGTTGTGCAGCCACAGCGTGTAGGGCCGTTCACTCACAATCCGGACTGTGCAGCTCGCGCCGGCCGGCTCGTGGCCGACCATCGTGACGTCCGAGCAGTGCTCCCCCGTGGTTTCGTTGCTCATTTCGACCGCCTGCGCCGAGGCGGCTGGAGCGCCGAAGGCGAGTAGCAGCAGTCCGCCGACCATCGCGGCGGCAGTTGACAGCGTGCGCAGTGCGCGCATGGTTCCCTCCCAGTGTGGACGTATCGCCCGCTGCCGGGACGGTACTTCGCGAGAGCGTGCCTGTAAATGGGCGTAGCGGCAGGCGCCTACTGGCGTGGACGCACTGTCATATGCAGAGCGCCCTCCGGTCGCAGTGTCGGCATCGGCCGCACGGTCATCTGATGGTCCGATTGCAGTTCAGGCGTGCAGCGGCCGAGAATAGCCGTGGCCAGGGCGCGGATCTCCAGGTGGGCGAACCGCATCCCGACGCATGTCCGCGAGCCGCCACCAAACGGCACGTAGGCGCCCTTGGGGAGAGCTGCAGCGCGCTCGTCGGCGAAGCGTGCCGGGTCAAAGCGATCGGGCTCGGACCAGAGGTCGGGGAGGCGGTGGGTAGCCCAGGAGCAGTAGTTGACCCGTGCGCCGGCCGGGACACGCACGCCGGCGAGGGTGTCTTCGGCGAGCGCCAGCCTGGGGCCCACCCACGCGGGCGGATACAGACGGAGGGTCTCGTCGATGGCGTCCTCGAGGCGGTTGGCGGTTCCGGCGAGCCCGGGGGCGGCGCCGGGGGCCCGATCGGCAACGGCTTGGAGCAGCGCTCGCTCCTCCGGGTTGCGGGCGAGCTCGTAGAGGAGGAACGAGATCGTCGAGGCGGTCGTGTCGTGGCCGGCGAACATCAGCGTGAGCAGCTGGTCGCGTATCTCGCGGTCATCCAGCGCCCTGCCGTCGTCGTCCCGGGCGCCCAGCAGCATCGCGAGTATGTCCCCGCGTCCGTCGCCCGCCCGTCGGCGACGTGCGATCTGGGCGTAGACGATGCGGTCCAGTGCCTCCCGCGCCGCCTCGAAGCGGCGCAGTGGCGAGCCCGGCTCATGGCTGCGTCTGGCCAGCCGGTCGGTCCCGTAGAAGGCCAGGGCGCGCTCGAACTCCCTGGCGGCCCGCCCGCCGGTGTCGCCGTCGTCGGGATCGAGCCCGAGCAGCGCCCGCATCGCGATCCGCATGGCGACGGTACGGGCCCAGCCGTGGACATCGACGGTCTCACCCGGTCGCCAACCGGCCACGGCGCGCTCCGCCTCCTCGGCGACGGTCGCCGCCATCGCGGCGATGCTCTCGCGGTGGAAGGCCGGCAGGACGAGGCGCCGCATCCGCCGGTGAGCAGGGCCGTCGATGGTGAGCAGACCGTCGCCTAGGAGCGGCACGAGGTCGCTCATCTCGCCCGCGCGCCAGACGTAGTTGCCGGCGTTGCCCACCAGCATCCGGTGGGTCGCCTCCGGGCCGAGGGCGAACACCTGGGGACCACCCAGTACCCGGACGGTGAACACCGGGCCGTAGTTCTCGTAGGCGGCCAGGAGCAGCGGCAGCGGGTTGCGCGCCATCCGCGCCGAGTCGTCCAGGGAGAGCCGGTCCGGGCCGGGCGGAAGGTGGGTCGTCGCCGTCATCCGGCCGGCGTCCACAGGTCCTCCACGAGGTGGCTGCGCAGCGGATTGGTGGGATCGAGCGGCGTGTCGTCACTGGCCACGCGCATGTCTTCTCGGCTCGGCAGCCGGGCGGTTGCCTCCGCGGTCACCCTCGCGCGCCATCCGTGCCACCCGGCGGCGAGCTCCTCGGCGTCGAAGTGGCGCTCCGCGTATTTCTCGACGGCGTGCGGGACGCTCAGAAACAGGTAATGCCTCATCGTGAACGGGGTCGGCCACACCCGCAGTCCGTCGAAGCGGACCCGGTGCCCGCCCGACCACGCGAGCTCGGCGTCATCGGTCCTGCGCCAGGCGTTGAGCCGGTGCAGCGGGATCGGCTGGAAGGGGTAGTAGGTGCGGAGCGTGTCCGCGTAGCCGGGGTGGTCGTGATCGGGCTCCTCGCGCGTCGGCACGAAGGTGAACTCCTTGAAGTCGACGGCGTTGGCCCCGCGGCGGTCAACGTGCTCGAGCGCGTCGGCGAGCGTTCGGAACCCGGCGGGCGGGAGGCGCACCTCGTCCGCGTCCAGGTGGATGAACCAGTCGGCATCGAGCTCCCGGGCGAGTTGCTCCTTGCGCTCGAGCAGCGCTCGCCAGCGGTAGACCCCGCCCTCACGTGGGAAGCTCTCGTATCCGATCAGCCCGCGGCCGGTGAAGTGCTGCGCGATCTCGGCGGTCCCGTCGGTGGAGCAGTTGTCGATCAGGTAGGTGTCGACTCCCTGTCGTCCAAGGTGCTCGAGGCACGCGCCGATGAAGCGGCGCTCGTTGTGGACGGCGAGCAGGGCGACGATACGCACGCGTCCGCAACTCTAGCCGAGCGCCGCGAATGTCGCTTGGCACACGGGAGTCGTTCGGCTACTGTGGGCCAACCGCCGGGGCGGAGGGCCTCGGTGGAACCATTCGATGGCTCGGCTCGGGAGGGAGTTGGCTGATGCGTGTTTACCGTTCTGGTGGCCTGGTGGCCGTACTGGTGTTGGCGGCATTCGCCGCCGGCGGTTGCGGGGACTCGGGTGACGACGACGGGGCCTCGGCCTCGGCCGAGACGTCGCCGCAGTTCGTCGCGACCGGCAGCGACGAGGAGCAGATCGAGCAGATCCTGCACGAGATACAGGAAGACTTCGATCGCGGCGACGGCGCGGCGTACTGCGACAAGGTGACCGAGGAGGAGCAGCAGGACATAATCGGCTTCGGCCGCAACTTCAACAAGGGCTCCACGTGCAGTGGGGTGATCGACACGGTCGCTCAGGAGTCCAAGCTCGGTGGCGCCGAGCAGAAGCCCACGCGCTTCATCGCCGCCCGGGTCAACGGCGACCGAGCCCGCGTCCGGGTGCGAAACGGCCCGCGGGCGCCCGAGTGGATGGTCTTCGTCCGCGAAGACGGCCAGTGGAAGATCGTCGAGTCCGGCTTCGACCCTGACCCGATCGGCCAGATCCAGCGCGAGCAGGCGCAGAAGGAGAAGGACGGTGGCACGGCCGTCGGGAAGTGACGGCATGAAAGGTCGCAGGAAGTGGGCGTGTTGCCGTCTGCGGCCGGCCATGGTGGCCGTTGCTGTCGTCTGCGTGGCGGTCTTCGCCGCGTGTGGTGGCGGGGAGGGAGGCGGCGGAACGACGGGGTCGCCCGTCGGCGCCACCACCAGCGACCGAGCCGAGGTTCGCGCGGCCTTCGAGCGCCTCGCCCGGGCCTTTCGCGCCGCGAACGGGTCGGCCTTCTGCGCGCTTCTGACCGAATCAGAGCGCAAGCAGGTCGCACAGTTCGGGCACGCCGCCGGCTTCGGCGAGTGGTGCCCGGGGGTCATCGCCGAGGCCGCGGGGTCGGCTCGAGGCCACTGGGGCACCGGCTCGAAGCGTCTCGGCATCGAGGTCGATGGTAGAAGGGCCACGGTCGTCGTCCGTGAGGCCGGGAACCCTGCCCGCGAGTTGCGGTTCGTCCGTCAAGACGGAAACTGGAAGCTGAGTGAGTCCGGCTTCAACGCCGATCCACTCGCCGTCGTGCCGGGGGGCGACGATTTTGACCCTCGCCCTTGACAACAGCAGATAGGGGCGTATGGTTACAGGTGTGGGCGCCCGGAGGGGGCGCTCAACCCCGAACGGAGGGAGGGGAACGAGGACCAGCTATGCCGCCACCGGCGGCGGCCGCCGATCGGCGGCGAGGTCTCAAGCCTGCCACGTTGAATGGCGGGTCGTCTCAAGGGGCGCCGGCCCCCGTCAGGGCTCGGCGCGGCAACCGCCCGGCGTACGACGCGCCGGGCATCCAATCAGGAGGAAATCATGCGCAAGCTGTTGCTACTGGCCGCTGCGGCCATCGCGGCGTTCGCATTCTCGGCTTCGGCCGCTTCGGCGCAGGGCGTCGAAGTCAGCGTGGAAGGCGGGGATCACTGCTCCAACTTCACGATGGTCGACCACGAACCGGTTGGGGCCACGTGCACCGTCAGGGCGTTGTCCGAACGTCCAGCACACCTGTGGCTCCACAACGGCATGGCTGAAGTGCTCTTCAGCGAATGCAGCAATGAGTTCGAAGCCGCGTTCAACGAAGCCGGTCAAGGCTACATCTACAACCAGATCCTGACCCCCGAAGGCGGCATCTGTGGTCGGGAGCCATGTGACGAATCTGCCTCGGGCACGCCGCCGCACAAGAATCTGGCTTGGCCGGCAACCCTGTCCGAAGTTGACCCGAACCTGATTCTGACGGTCACGTTCTGTCTCTACGCCCACAGCAACGACCCCGCGACCGAAGGTCAGCCGGGAACACCCTGCGCGGTCGCGCTTCAGGTTACCGATGAGGGAACCCATGATTGGGAAGTCGGTACGCCAGCCATCGACGCCAGCGGCAACGGGGGCGCGCCGTGTACCAACCTGGGTGGCGCGGTCGAACTCGATGGCCACTGGCTGGTCACGCCGAACGAGAACCATCCGGACACCTTCGAAGTGACGCATCTCGAGGGCTGAAAGCGGTAGCCGGCGCATCGGTGCCGGTGACTACCGGACGGACGAGGGGCCCCGCATCGTGCGGGGCCCCTCTGCCGTTGCGCATGAGGCCAGGCTCGCCGGCCTGCGGGTTGCGGGTTGACAGCGACGGACCCCAGATAGGAACATGGTGCTACACTGCCGGGTCCGGCGGTCCTGTTGAGCAGACGACTTGGGAGCAACGATGCGGACGTGCTGGAGCTTATTGAAGGGCGCGCTAGCGGCCGGGGCGGTTGCGGCGGTGCTGGCGGGAGCGTGGACTCCGCATGCCTCCGCGGAATGTTCAAACGATGTCTTTCGTGTCGGCCCTTCGGCTGGACTTTCCGACTGCCGTGCCTACGAGTTGGTGTCACCGGCGTACAAGACGGCCGGCATTGGCGTCGGCTACGCTCACGCCAGCGTTGGTGACCTGGCCGATTCGGGGTTTGCGGCTCCGGGCGCGGACCGGTTCGCGGTAACCGGTCAGTACGGATCCACGCTGCTAGACGACGGAGTCGGATTCGTCAAGAACTGGGCCTTTGCTGAGCGCGACGGCACCCTAGGGTGGACGAGTCGAACGCCACATCGTGTAGCGCTCCAGAACAGACAAGTTACGCGAATGCCCGGAGTAATCGGAGCCACTCCGACTCTGGACCGCGCAATCTGGCGGGCGAATGGGCCCCTGCCGGTGTTCGAGGAGATGGCGAGCGGCGGCACGTGGGGAATTCCTGCCTTCGTGGGCGGTTGGACCGCCGGGTGGGAGATCTTTGGGCCGACGACGCCGTCCCAGGCGGATTCGGGAGGCAGTGGGCGGCTGGAGCTGATGCTCTCGGCGGATGGGTCGCGGCTTGTCGGGGCCGGATACCTGTGGGGCCTGTCCGGGCCGGGGGCGGCCGATAGCGTTGATCGGTCGGATCGGCTTGCCGGTTCAAGTGTGCACGTCGCCGACGTCTCTGGCCCGCTGGCCGATACGCTGGCGAGTACTGGGGTTCGCCGGCTAATCAACAGTTGTACGGGGGCAGGGGCCGCCCGGACGTCTATCCCGGCACGCGGGTCTGACGGAAAACTCGGAGAGCAGGCGTGCCCGGACCCGCTCGACGGCGCCAACGCCAAACTCGTCTCCCGCTACGGCGCATCGCTCTCCCCTACGGCGGAGGCCTTGAGCGCCCATGACCCACTCTCCAACGTGGTATCGGCATCAGGAGACCGGGTGTTTTTCATGGCTCCGGATCCCCAGATCCCGCTGGACGAGAATCCCGGAACAACGGCCTGTACCTCCGGTATCGACGAGGAAACGGCGTGTCCGCCGCAGCTGTACGTTTGGGAGGACGGGGACGGTGGGGCGACCGTCCGCTGGATCTCACGTGCGGAGGACGGGCTGTTCGGTTTGCAGGACGCCTCGTTGACCGGGCAGGTGTTCTTCGAGGGGGCTACGCCCGATGGTGACAAGGTGTTTTTCAGGACGTCCTCGCCGCTGACGGCCGATGACCCTAATGGGGTCCGCGACAGCGGCGGGAATCCGGTCCCGCCCCCGCCGGGTGGCGTCGTGACCGGCGACGACAGTGGCACGTCATGGGATCTGTACATGTACGACTTTCCGGACACCCCTGACGCCGACATTGGCGATGGCGAGTTGACGCGCATATCGGGTGGGCCGACGGGGGGCGACGATTGCAACAACGCACAGGGCAATGTCAGTCCGTCCGCGCCCGTTCCGAACGCCAGAGCCGCATCGCTGCGGTTCGTGTCCGACGACGGGGCGCGGGTCTTCTTCGCGTGTCAGAGTCCGTTGTCTGGGGTGGCTGCGCCGTCCAACGGGACAACCACGACACCGGGCGGGAGTCCGACGGCGTCGTTTCCGGTCGAGACCAACATCTACCTACGCGATGTCCGCGGGGAGGGGCCTGCTAGCTGGCGCTTTATCGCGCGCGTTCCCCGGGCAACGCGGGACAGTCCGGTCGCACGACGGATCGCTATATGCGCATCGACAGGCGGATACGCAGGCAACCCCGTGACGGGCTCCGGGTTGGATACGTCCGGGCTCAACTGCTTCCAGGGCGCGGCAGACGGTGGCTTCGTGGCGTTCTTCACTCCCGGGGGGCTGCTCCCCGGCGATGATGCGACTAGTGGCGACCTGTACGCGTATGATGCCGAGGCCGACGAGTTGGTTCGCTTGACCGCGCCAGAGGCGGGGTCCGTCGGTGCGCCGTACGTCTGTGTGTCACAGGTCAGTCCTGCAGTCGCCTGCTTCGGCGAGGCTGGCTTTGACAGCCCAACCAATCGGCGTCCAGCGCCGCTGATGGCCGTTGTTCCCGAGCCTGGTCCCCTTGGAGAGCGTGTCGCCTTCTTCCAGTCGCGGGCCCGTCTGGTACCCGAGGACGAGAACGATGTCTACGACGTCTACTCCTGGCGCGACGGCGAGCTGTCGCTCGTCACGTCCGGAGCAGCGGACGCGGACCACGTCCTCTACAAGGGGATCGACCGCACCGCCACCAACCTCTACGTCGCCACCCGCGAGAACCTCTCCTGGCAGGACGTCGACCGGGTCGGCGACATCTACGCCGCGCGGATCGGCGGCGGATTCCCGGAGCCACCGCCGCCGACGGTCTGCTCCGTCCTACAGGGGGCCTGCGAGGGCCCCGGTGGCGGCACGCTCGATACCGCCAGCCCGGCCACCGGTCAGCCCGGAGGAGGAAACGCCGCACCGGGCGTCCGCTCCCGGGTATGGGTCGGCCTGCTCGGCCGCCGCGGGCGCGCCCGGGCTGCCGCGACAGGCCGGATGGCGATCCGGGTCCGGGTGCGGGGCTCCGGGCGGCTCCAGGTCGTCGCACGGGCCCGGATCGGCAGGAAGACGCGCAATGTGGGTAGGGCCGCCCGCCAGGTCCGCAGCAGCGGCCGCCAGACTCTGCGGCTGCGGCTCAATCCCGCAGCACGCCGGGTCCTCCGGCGCGGCGAGCGCTTGCGCGTAGCGGTGATCGCCAAGCTGCCGGGGGCGCCGGTACGCAGGGTCGTCGTGCCGCTCAGGAGGGCCGACCGGTGACCGCGGGACGGATGACCAGCAGGGCGCTACCGATGGAGGCACATGTGCGACACCAGGCTCAAAGCAACACCGCCCGGCTCCGCGGCCTCGTGATCGCTGCGGCCGTGGCGTGCGCTGCGCTGCTGGCGGCGGCCTTCGTGGCGCTCCACGCGGCGCCGCGGGCCGAGGCGGCATTCGGCGACGCCTACGGCGCCCTTCCCATCAACGGCGGTCCAGGGAGCGACACGCTCGACGTGCCCGCCCTGCCCGGCGAGTCGCACTTCTTCTGGGCCGGCGTCTGCGACCGCGGCACCGCGCCGGCTGGCGGCGAGCCGCTCGAGCCGCTCGGGGGCATCGGAACGATGCCCACCTCGACGGCCTCCCCCAACTCCGACGGGTTCGGCGGAGCGCAGCTCGCCGAGGTTCCGTTGCTCGGCAGCGCCCCGAACTGCATCGACTGGCGGCTCGGCCAGACCGGCTCCACCGTCGGCACCAACCCCTGGGACGTCTGGACCCCCCCGCCCTCCTGGCGGCTGCCGTCCGCCGTTCGAGCCGGCGCCCACCCCGACGGCACCGTCACCTTCGGCTTCGTCAACGACGGCGACACAGACAACATCTACGTCGACCTGCCGCCGGGCGTCATCGGCAACCCGAACGCCGTGCCGAAGTGCACGGCCGACCAGTTCGCCGTCAAGCCGCAGCAGTGCCCGCCCTCCACGCAGGTCGGGATCCTGACCATCAGCCACCTCGGCGCGCCCGGCGGGACCAACTTCGGCGGCGTACACAACGTCGACACCGTGCCGGTGTTCAACCTCGAGCCGCGCCAGGGCAACCTCGCCGAGCTCGGCATCGTCGGCCTCACCGGCGACGCGCGCATCACCGCGCGCCTCGTCGCCAAGGCCCGCACCGGGTCCGACTTCGGCGTGACCACGTTCATCGGCCAGCTCCCCGGCTCCGCGCTCCCCATCTCCCAGCAGGCCATCACGATCTGGGGCGTGCCGTGGGCGCCGCACAACGACGTCTGGCGGGCGCCACTGGGCATCAACGGAATCGGGGCGTGCTCGCAGCAGCCCGGCACGGGCGTCATCCACATCATCCCGCCCGGCGGCCTCTCCGTCGCCTGCCGCGAGTCCTATGACCCGTCGTGGGGGCCGATCCGGCCGTTCCTGTCGACCGAGACCGACTGCAACCCGACGCCGACCACCCGTCTGTCGTCCGACGTCTACCAGCGGCCCGGTCCGTTCAACGCCGACGGCGCCCCCGCGATCGCGGACTACCCGTCGACCGGGGCCGACGCGGCCGGTAACTGGAAGGTGTACTCCTCCCAGGCGCCGCCCGTCGTCGACTGCGCCGGACTTCCGTTCGAGCCGCAGATCGCGATGGCCCCGACCGCCGACGGGAACGGCGCCCTGCAGCGCGGCGCCGACAGCCCCGCCGGCCTCGACGTCGACCTCACCATCCCCCAGAACAACGACCCGCCCGCGGCCGTCGCCGAGGACCCGGCGGGCGCCGACGCGCACTGGCGCTCCGACGCCGGCCGAGCGACCGCGCACCTCAAGGACACCGTCGTCCGGCTGCCCGCCGGCGTCGCGGTCAACCCGTCCGGCGCGCGTGGCCTGCAGGGCTGCACCGACGCGCAGCTCGGCGTGCTCGACGCCGGCGTCAGCCCGATGCGGTTCAACAACGAGGATCCGTTCGACGACAAGGGCGCCGAGTGTCCCGACGGGTCGATCGTCGGCACCGCCGTCGTCGACACGCCGCTGCTCGACGACCCGCTCACCGGCTACGTCGTCGTCGGCGAGCCCAAGCCGGAGGACATCCGCGGGCCGCAGGAGCCGCTGACGGTGAGGCTGTTCGTCGTGGTCAGCGACCACGACCGCGGCCTCGTCGCCAAGATCCATGGCCGTTCGCACACCGACCCCGCTACCGGTGTGATCACCGCCCGGTTCGAGAACAACCCGGAGGTGCCGTTCGACCGGCTGCGGCTCTCGTTCAAGCCCGGCCCGCGGGCGCTGCTGCGCACGCCGCAGCGGTGCGGCCCGCCCGCCGGCGGCTGGACGGGCACGTTCACCCCCTGGAGCGCCGCCTACGGAGGCGGCGGCCCGTCGAAGGCCCGCGGCGGCAACTTCGGCTTCGACCTCAACTGCGCCTTCGGCTTCAACCCGGAGCCCGAGACCGGCATGGACCGCCGCCAGGGCGGCAGCTACGGCACGTTCTCGTTCGAGTTCACGCGCCGCGACGGCGAGCAGTGGGTCAACGGCCTGAGCATCGAGTTGCCCAAGGGCCTGCTCGCCGCCGTCCGCGGCGTGCCGCTCTGCAGCAGCGCCGAGGCCGCCGCCAACGCCTGCCCGGCCGGGTCGCGCATCGGCTCGGTCGACGCGACCGCCGGCGTCGGCGACCCGTTCGTGATCGAGCGCAAGGGCTCCGTGTACCTCACCGAGAGCTACAAGGGGGCGCCCTACGGCCTCGCCGTGTCGGTGCCCGTCGAGGCGGGCCCGTTCCGGGGCCCGCTCGCGCTCGCGCCGCTCGTCGTCCGCCAGCAGCTCCAGATCGACCCGTCCGACGCCTCGGTCACCGCGGTGTCGGACCCGATCCCGCACCTCTGGCACGGGATCCCGCTCGCGGTGCGGCGGGTGCTCGTCACCGTCGACCGGGACCGCTTCACCGTCAACCCGACCAGCTGCTCGCCGAAGAAGATCGACACGACCTTCTCCTCGCCCTACGGGGCCTCGGTGACCAAGGGCAAGGCCTTCCAGGCGACCGAGTGCGCGCGCCTGGGCTTCCGGCCGCGCCTGACGATGCGTCTCGTCGGCCGGCGCCAGACCACCACCGGCCGCCACCCCGGCATCCGGGCGCGGGTCCGCCAGCGTCGCGGTGAGGCCGGCGTCCGCCGCGCCGTCGTGCGGCTGCCGCGGAGCCTCGCGCTCGACGTCGAGAACGCCCAGGCGCTGTGCGAGTACGAGGACGGCATCAAGCCCGACCTCGAGAACCACTGCCCGAAGGGGTCGATCATCGGCCGCGCCCGGGCGGTCTCGCCGCTGCTGAAGCGGCCGCTGGTCGGCGACGTGTACTTCGTCAAGAACATCCGCATCGACCGCGAGACCGGCAACACCATCAGGACGCTGCCGATGATCATCGCCGCGCTGCGCGGCGAGGTGGCGATCAACCTGCGCGGCAACTCGAACGTCGGGCGGGCGAACAAGCTCGTCACGACCTTCGCGCGCGTGCCCGACGCGCCGATCAGCCGCTTCGCCCTCAACGTCAAGGGGGGGCGCAACGGGATCATCGCGGTCACCAGGACGCGGCGGAACACGATCGACATCTGCCGCTCGCCGCAGTTCGCCGATACGGCGTTCACCGGCCAGAACGGCCGCTTCTACGATCGCAACACCAGGATGAAGACGCCGCCCTGCATCAAGAAGAAGGGCAAGAGGAAGGCGGGGGTGCGCCGAGCAGCCGGTCGCTGACGCACCGGCCCACGCCGACATATGCGCGCCGGCCCCTGGAGGGAGGAGCTGGAACCATGCAAATGCGGATTGGAGCGCCGTCGACGGCGATCGCCCTGGCGGTCGCCGCGGCGGCGTTCGCCGGTTGCGGAGGTGGGCCGTCCGACGACGCCGGCCCGCAGGCGCGGACCGCGGCGGCGGCCCCCACCCGCACGGCCGAGGAGGGCGAGCTGATGGGGTCCGACGGCAAGGTCGTCCGCGAGTTCGGCGACCCGGCGGACAACCGCCGCGCGGTCGACATGCTCGAGCGCCTGCAACGGGACTTCCGCGCCGGCCGCATGGCCGCCGCCTGCGGCCACATCCAGGACTTCATGCTCTCCCAGTTCGAGCCCGGCGGCTCCGAGAGCGACAGCCCGTGTGCCGACAAGCTCGGCGAGTACGCGCGGGTCACCCGTCTGCGCGACCGGCCGCCGAAGCCGATCGAGCTGCTGTGGGTGCGCTCCTACGGCTGGGAAGCCGGGGTGTGGGTCGAGGACGAGTCGGGCGCCCGCATCCGGGTCCCGTTCCACGACCGCGACGGCGAGGGCTGGAAGCTCGAGCTCGGAAGCTTCGGCAACCCCGAGGTGCTCGGCGGGCGGCTGGTCACGCGCTGACCGGGCGTCAGTCGCCGCGCTCGCGAACGACGCCCGGGTTGGGCCGCGGCAGCGGGACCTTGTAGCTGCGCTCGGGGGTCACGACGAGCGCGAAGGCGTTCTGGAGCTCGTCGGAGCCGAGCGCGCGGGCGGCCCGCTCGACGCCCGCGGCGTCGACGCCGGTGATCAGCCAGACCAGGTCCTGTTCGGTCGGCTTCATCGCCGCGACCAGGCCGCTCCCGGCGCCGACGGACTTCACGGCGCGGGCGTCCCAGTCGAGCAGCGTGATCCTGTCGGCGGCCTCGTCGAACCGCGCGAACACGCCGCTCGACCCGGCCCCGATATCGAGCCGGCTCGGCCACTCGCGCTCGCGCCAGCGCGGCCATGGCCCGACGAGGACCCGCGCGCGCTGCACGTCGAGCGCCTGCGGGCGGGGCCCCTCCGGCCGCGATCCGTCCAGCGGCACGCCGGCGTCGCGCAGCGAGCCCTTGACGACGTCGCACGCCGTGGAGGCCGGGTCGGCGCACTCGACGGTGGTGGCGAACGGACGCCCGAACATGCCGCGGGTGAACGTGGCGGGGAACGCACCCACGGTGGCCCTGGCGTCGAGCGTGGTGTACCAGTCGCGGTAATCCCACTGGATCACGTCGCCGGGGCCGACGGGGTAGCCGCGCGGCGAGTGGTCGGCCTCGATGCCGTTGACGTTGAGGATCCAGCTCGTCTCGATCTCGCCGCCGCTGCGCGTCGCGAGCCCGTCGATGTCCTTCGGCCACCCCCTGAAGGAGTAGACCTTGATGTCGTGGCGGCTTTCGAGCATGTCCGAGACGGTGGTCCGGTCGTCGACCGGCAGCTCCTCCGCAGCGAGCTCCACACGCCCGAAGTCCCGCGTGATCCGCTGCGAGGCCGTCTGACCCTCCTCCGCCGGCGCGCTGTCGCCCCCGCAGCCACCCGCCACCACCGCCGCCGTCACGCACACCGCCGGCACCAGCACCCTCCACATCCGTGTCGTCGCCATCACGAGCTCCCTCCAAGACCCTCGATCGACTCGCCCGACTCTAACGCGTCACCCCCGGCCGTGCCGGTGCTCAGTCAGTCCCCCCGCTGCTGCCGCAGGAACCGCTGAAAATCGCTCGCGATCGTGTCCGCCGACGGCAGGTTCGGCTCGCCGTCGTCCTCGGCCACCTCGTCCATCGCGGACTCGAGCCGCTCGACGAACGCGCGCACCTCCGGGTCGCTGGCGACGGCGGCTGAGACCTGACGCTCGTAGTCCTCGGCGGCCTCCTCTAGCTCGCCGGCGTCGACGGCCACCCCGGCCGCTCCCTCGAACGCGCGGATCAGCGCGAGCGCGGCCTTCGGGTTCGGCGCGGCCGCCACGTAGTGGGGTACCGACGCCCAGATGCTCACCGTGTCGAGCCCCGCCCGGCCGGCGGCGTGGTTGAGCACCCCGGTGATGCCGGTCGGGCCCTCGTAGCTGGTGGGCGTGAAGCCGAGCCGGTCGAGCTGCTCCCCGTCGGACGCGAGGCCGGTGAGGTGGACGGGCCGCGAGTGCGGCACGTCCGCGAGCAGCGCGCCGAGCGTGATCACG
>JAAYBF010000031.1 GCA_012718975.1 Solirubrobacterales bacterium
CGGGCGCGGCCAGGGGCACGGGTCGTCCGCCGTCGCCCGCGGCCTCCTCGGCGACCGTCGGCTGCCCGGCACCCGGTTCGGCGCCGGGCACGGTCGCGGCGGCGCTGGCGCCGGCCATCGCGGCGGCCGTCGGCAGCTCGTGGCCGGCGGCCGCGGCGTGGGGGACGGCCTCGCCGTCCTCGGGCCGCATCGTCGGGAAGAGGATCACGTCGCGGATCGCCGGCGCGCCGGCGATCAGCATCACGAGCCGGTCGAGGCCGATCCCGAGCCCGCCGGTCGGCGGCAGCGCGTACTCGAGCGCGCGGATGTAGTCCTCGTCGACGTCCTCGGCCTCCTCGTCGCCGGCCGCCTTGGCGGCCGCCTCGGCCTCGAAGCGGCCGCGCTGGTCGACCGGGTCGTTGAGCTCGCTGTAGGCGTTGGCGAGCTCGCGGCCGGCGACGACGGCCTCGAACCGCTCGACGAGCGTCGGGTCGTCGCGGTGGGTGCGGGCGAGCGGCGAGACCTCGCGCGGGTAGTCGTAGACGAAGGTGGGGGCGACGAGCGTCCCCTCCCCGACCTCGTCGTAGACCTCGGACATGATCCGCCCGGCCGACCACTCGGGGTCGTAGGCGAGGCCGATCCGGTCGCAGACCGCGCGCGCCTCGGCGACCGGCATCGACGGGTGCATCTTCGCGCCGGACTGCTCCTCGATCAGCTCGGCCATCGTCACCCGCCGCCACGGCGGCGCGAGGTCGACCGGCTGGCCGTCGATCTCGATCATCGTCGTGCCGTTGGCGGCGAGCGCGGCCTGCGAGGCGATCGTCTCGACGAGGTCCATCATGTCGTGGTAGTCGCCGAGCGCCTGGTAGGCCTCGAGCAGCGTGAACTCGGGGTTGTGGCGGGTGTCGAGCCCCTCGTTGCGGAACACCCGGCCGATCTCGAAGACCCGCTCGAACCCGCCGACGACGAGCCGCTTGAGCGGCAGCTCGAGCGCGATCCGCATGTACATGTCGATGTCGAGCGCGTTGTGGTGGGTGACGAACGGGCGGGCGGCCGCGCCACCGGCGTGGGTGTCGAGGACGGGGGTCTCGACCTCGGTGAACCCGCGGCCGACGAGCGTCGCGCGCACCGCGGCGATCACCTTCGAGCGGACGTCGAAGATCCGCCGCGTGTCGGGGTTGGCGATCAGGTCGAGGTAGCGCTCGCGCAGCCGGGTGTCGACGTCGGTGAGGCCGACGTGCTTGTCGGGCAGCGCGCGCAGCGCCTTGGAGAGCAGCACGACCCGCTCGGCGTGGACGGTCAGCTCGCCGGTGCGGGTGGTGATCACCGCGCCGCTGACGCCGACCCAGTCGCCGCGGTCGAGCGCCTCGACGTCGCCGAACGCCTCGTCGCCGAGGTCGTCGCGGCGGGCCTCGATCTGGACGGTGCCGGTCTGGTCGTGGAGGTCGGCGAAGATCAGCCCGCCGTGGCGGCGGATCAGCATCAGCCGTCCCGCGACGCTCGCGTGGGCGCCGGTCTCGGTGTCGGGGGCGAGGTCGCCGTAGCGCTCGCGCAGCTCGCCGGCGGCGGTGTCGCGCGGGAAGGTGACGGGGTAGGGCTCGACCCCCCGCTCGCGCAGCCCGTCGAGCTTGTCGAGCCGGTGGCGCCGCTCCTCGTCGACGAACCGCTCGCCCCGTCCCTCGTCCTCGCCCACCGTGTCGCTCACGCCGCAGATATTCGACACGCCGTCGGACGCGCCTGCCCGCGCGTCCGCGCGAAGGATCGAACCCGCCGTGGCAGGCACGATCGTTCGCCGGGCCGCCGACTGGCCCGCCGCGCAGCCGTCGCGGCGGCGCTCTAGTCTCGCGCGATGCAGCGCGGCGCGGCGGTGAAGCAGGACCGGCTCGAGACGATCCTCACCCAGGCGAGGCGGGACCGCGGCCGGCTCGACTCCTCGGCGTTCGGCGCGTTCAGCCTGACCACGCTCGGGATCGCCAGCGTCGTCGGCGCCGGCATCTTCGTGACCACCGGCGCGGCGGCGGCGAAGTACGCCGGCCCGGGCGTGGTGATCGCCTTCGTGCTCGCCGGGGTCGCGGCCGGCCTGACCGCCCTCTGCTACGCCGAGCTGGCGGCGATGATGCCGATCGCCGGCAGCACCTACTCCTACGCCTACGCGGCGTTCGGCACCTTCCTCGCCTGGTTCATCGGCTGGGACCTGCTGCTCGAGTACCTGTTCGCCGCCTCGACGGTCGCGGTCGGCTGGTCGGGCTACGCGGTCAGCATGCTCGACACCGTCGGGGTGACGGTGCCATCCGACCTCGCGAACCCTCCGTTCGGCGAGGACGCCGGCATCGTCAACCTGCCGGCGCTGCTGGTGGTCGCGCTGACGACCGCGCTGCTGATCGTCGGCACGCGCCAGTCGGCCGGCACCAACAACGCGATCGTCGCGCTGAAGATCGGGGTGCTGCTGCTGTTCGTGGCGGTCGGGGCGTTCAGCGTCGACACCTCGAACTGGCAGCCGTTCGTCCCCGCCAACGAGGGCGAGTTCGGCGAGTTCGGCGCCAGCGGGGTGATCCGCGCCGCCGGCCTGGTGTTCTTCGCCTACGTCGGCTTCGACGCCGTCTCGACGGCGGCCGGGGAGGCGCGCAACCCGCAACGCACGGTGCCCATCGGCCTGCTCGGCACGGTGGTCATCTCGACCGTCCTCTACGTCGCGATCGGCCTCGTGCTCACCGGCCTGGTGCCCTACTCGGCGCTCAACGTCTCGGACCCGATCTCGAAGGCGCTCGGGGATCTCGGCGCGGGCGCCGACTGGCTCGACGAGGCGGTCGACGTCGCGGCCGTCGTCGGCCTCTTCTCGACGGTCCTGGTCACCTTCTACGGCCAGACGCGCATCCTGATGCGGATGTCCTCGGACGGGATGCTGCCGGCCCGCTTCGGTCGCGTCAGCGCCCGCTACCGCACGCCGGTCTTCACGACGGTCACCTGCGGCGTCGCCGGCGCGATCGTCGCGGCGCTGGTGCCGATCGACGTGCTCGGCGAGCTGGTGTCGATCGGGACGCTGCTGGCGTTCACGATCGTCTGCGCCGGCGTGCTGGTGCTGCGCCGCACCCACCCCGACGTCGAGCGGCCGTTCCGGGTGCCGCACGTCTGGCCGATCGCCCTGCTCGGGATGACGAGCGCGATCGGCCTGATGGCGATGCTGCCGGTCAGCACCTGGATCCGCCTCGCGGTCTGGCTGGTCGTCGGCCTGGCGGTCTTCTTCACCTACGCGCGCAAGCGCAGCGAGGCCCGCTTCGCCGAGCTAGCCGCCGGCGGCGGCGACATCGCCGACCGTCCCTCCGACGCCTGAGCCGCCACCCCCGTCGCCGGCCGCCTGGGAGCGGGCGAGGATCGCGAGGCCGGCGACCATCGCGGCGATCCCCAGCAGCGCGCCGAACGCCCCGAGCGCGGTGTCGTGGATCTGCTCCTGGAAGGCGAGCGTGCCGAGGAACAGGCTGGCGATCGGGTCCATCGACATCTGCGTCGCGACCGCCGGGGCGAGCGCCCCGGTCTGCAGCGACGCCTGGCTGAGGGTCATGCTCGCCCAGCCGACCGCGACCAGCGCGTAGGTGTGCCAGTCGGTCGCCAGCGCGACGACTCCGTCGTCGGTGAGCGTGTCGACGACCGCCTTGGTGAGCGCGGCGCTGATCCCGAACAGGATCCCGGCCGCGGTGCCGAGCAGCGCCGCGCGCGGGGCGGCGGCGCGGCCACGGGCGGCGACCACCAGCCCGCCGCAGAGGGCCGTCGCCACCACGGCGATCACGATCCAGCCGGCGGCCGTGGCGTCATCGACGCCGCCGGTCGGGTCGGCGAGGACGAGGAACGCGGCGAGCCCGCCGGTCACCGCGGCGGCGCCGACCAGGTCGCGCCGGCCGACGCGGCGGCCGTCGAGCCTCGCCCCGAGCGGCAGCGCGAAGACGACCGAGGTCGCCAGCAGCGGCTGCACGACCACCAGCCGCCCGACGGCGAGCGCCGCCGCCTGGGCGAGGAAGCCGAGGCCGTCGGCGGCGACCCCGACCAGCCACGCCGGCCGCCGCGCGAGCTTGACCAGCAGTCCGGCGCCGCCCGCCTCGGAGTCGGGCAGCTCGCGCGCCACCCGCTGCTGGAGGACGGTGCCGAGCGAGAAGAGCAGCGCGGCGGCGAGCGCCAGGGCGACGTCCATGCGCGCAGACGCTAACGGCGCCCGCGGCGGCGACTCAGCGGGCCGCGGCGACCGGCTCGGCGGGCGCCGCCGCGTCCGCGGGCGCCACGCCGTCGGCGTAGCGGTCGGCGAGCCAGCCGGCGAGTCCGCGTGCGCCGCGCTCGTGGGCGACCGCCCGCTGCGCGACGGCGCCGTTGGCGGCCACCAGCCGGCGAGCCCCCGCCAGCTCGGTGGCGCAGCCGAGCTCGCGCGCCACCGGAGCGAGCCGCTCGATCAGCGCGAGCAGATGGTCGCCGGCGGCCACGCGGGCGCCGCTGACCGGGTCCGCGAAGGTGGCGGCGACGCCGTCGCGGCAGGCGGCGAAGCGGTTCTCCTCCAGTCGCCAGCTCGGCAGCTCCGGCCAGCGCTCGCCGGCGCCGTGGCGTTGGGCGAGCTCGACGACGAGGCAGTGGGCGACCGCGGCGACCGCGGCGGCGTCGGCGAGGGTCGTCTGGGCGTCGGGGACACGCAGCTCGAGCGTGCCGTGGCGGGGGTGGGGCCGCAGCTCCCACCACCAGAACCCCGGCTCCGGCACCGCCCCGCTCGCCGCGCCCCAGGCGAGGTCGGCGCGCAGCCGCTGCACCGAGCCGAGCGCCGGCGGGATCCCCTGGCGCGGGAGCAGCCGGCAGAGCGCGGGGCGGACGGAGGCGAGCCCGGTGTCGCGGCCGCCGTAGATCGGGGCGTTGCCGGCCAGCGCGGCGAGCGCCGGCAGCTCGGCGCGCAGCGCGTCGTGGACGGCGACGGTCCGCTCGGCGCCGCCGACCGCGACGTGGACCTGGAGCGCGCAGACCTGCTGACGGCGCGCCGCCCAGCGGTAGGTGGCGGCGGCCTTGTCGTAGCGCGGGCCGCCGTTGAGGCCGCCCTCGGCCGGCGCGAAGGGGTGGACGCCGGCGGCCGCGGGGCGCAGCTCCTCGCCGCCGGCGGCGAGCACCGTTCGGCGCCCGGCGGCGAGGTCGTCGATCGCGGCCGCGACGGTGGCGCGCGGCCGGCTGGTCAGCTCGATCTGGCAGGCGGGCAGCTCCAGCTTGGCGGTCGCGGGTGACGTGCCGACGCGCGCGATCAGCTCGGCGGCCCGGTCGGCGGGGGCGAGCGTCTCGGCGTCGAGCAGCATCGCCTCCTCCTCGAGCCCGACGGTGAAGGGGGTGACGGCGTCGAAGGCCGCGGCCAGCGGGTCGGGGGTCATCGCGGGATGGGATTCCCGCCGACGCGCCCGCGGAAACCAAGGTCGTCGGGTGGGCCGCCCCCCGCCGTCCGTTTCCGCCCGCCACGGACGGGTATCGCGGGTGAACCCACGACCCGAACGCGAGGACGAAAGCGATGAAGGCACTCACCTGGCACGGCCGGCGCGACGTCCGCGTCGACACCGTCGCCGACCCCACGATCGAGGAGCCGACCGACGCGATCGTCCGCGTCACCTCGTCGGGCATCTGCGGCTCCGACCTCCATCTCTACGAGGTGCTCGGCCCGTTCCTCGACGAGGGCGACATCCTCGGCCACGAGCCGATGGGCGTCGTCGAGGCCGTCGGCAGGGACGTGACCGACATCGCTGCGGGCGACCGGGTCGTGGTGCCGTTCAACATCTCCTGCGGCCACTGCTTCATGTGCGACCGCGGGCTGCAGTCCCAGTGCGAGGTCACCCAGGTCCACGAGCACGACACCGGAGCCGCGCTGCTGGGCTACACCAAGCTCTACGGCCAGGTGCCGGGCGGCCAGGCCGAGCTGCTGCGCGTCCCGCAGGCCCACTACGGGCCGATCAAGGTCCCCGAGGGCCCGCCGGACGACCGCTTCGTCTTCCTCTCCGACGTGCTGCCGACGGCCTGGCAGGCGGTCGAGTACGCCGACATCCCCGAGGGCGGCAGCGTCGCGGTGCTCGGCCTCGGGCCGATCGGCGAGATGTGCTGCCGGGTGGCCCAGCAGCGCGGAGCCGAGCTGGTCTTCGGCGTCGACCTCGTCGCCGACCGGCTCGAGCGCGCCGCCGCCCACGGCGTCACGACGATCGACGCGGGCCAGCACGACGACGTGCCCGCCGCGATCCGCGCGCTGACCGGCGGCCGCGGGCCCGACAGCGTGATCGACGCGGTCGGGATGGAGGCCCACGGCGCGCCGGTCGGCAAGCTCGCGCACACGCTGGCGGGGATGCTGCCCGACGCGGTCGCCCGGCCGCTGATCCAGCACGCCGGGATCGACCGGCTGGCCGCGCTCTACACGGCGATCGACACCGTCCGCCGCGGCGGCACGATCTCGCTGTCGGGCGTCTACGGCGGCGCGCTCGACCCTATGCCGCTGCTGCAGATGTTCGACAAGCAGATCACCTTCCGGATGGGGCAGGCCAACGTCCGCCGCTGGGTCGACGACATCATGCCGCTGCTCGCCGGCGACGACGATCCGCTCGGCGTCGAGTCCTACGCCACCCACCACGTCGCCCTCGCCGACGCCCCGGCCGCCTACGCCGCCTTCCAGCACAAGGACGACGGCACCTTCAAGGTCCTGATCAACCCCTGAGCGCCCCGCCGGCTGAGGTCGCCTCCGCCCGCCGGCCCGCTAGCGTCGGCGGGCGGTGATCGACGAGCGGCTGATCCGCGGCCTGCACATCGACGCGGCCGACCTCGCTGGCGCGGCGGCCGCGCGCGCCGCCGGCCACGCGGCCTTCCAGGCCTCGACGCTCGCCGCGCTGCTCGCCGGCCGCTTCGACGGCGACCTGACCTTCGCCGAGCTGGCCCGCCACGGCGACCTCGGTCTGGGCACGCTCAACGGGCTCGACGGCGAGATGATCGCGCTCGACGGCGAATTCCTGCGCGCTGACGCCGACGGCCGGATCGCCGCGATCGCCCCCGGTGCGCGGACCCCGTTCGCGGTCGTGACGCGCTTCGAGCCGGAGATCGCATTCGACCTCGAGGGCCCGCTCGACCACGCCGCCCTGCTCGCGGCGATCGACGCGCACGCGCCGTCCGGCGCGCCGGCGCTGGCGGTCCGCGCCGACGGCGACTTCGAGGTCGTCCACGCCCGCTCGGTGCCGCGCCAGCGCCCGCCGTACCCGACGCTCGCCGAGGCCGCCGCCGGTCAGCGCGAGTTCGACCTGCACGCGGTCTCGGGGACGCTGGTCGGCTTCCGCTTCCCCGACCACGTCGACGGCATCGAGCTGCCCGGCTACCACCTCCACTTCGTCGACGCCGCCCGCGAGCGCGGCGGCCACGTCCTCGGCTGCCGCGCGCTGGCACTGCGGGTTCAGCTCGACACGACCGCCGACCTCCACCTCGAGCTGCCGCCGGGCGTCGACCTGCCCGACCCCGAGACGGTGGCCGGCGCCGGCCGCGACGACCTGCGCGCGATCGAGGGCGGCTGAGTCGTCCCCGGGCGTCGACGGCGGCGGTGCCGCCGGCGGGTAGCCTGGCCGCCGTGGCGACGCCGCTGGCGGACAGGCTGCTCAGTCGTGAGATCGCCGCCGAGCTGCCGGCGCTGCTCGAGCCGTGCGCCGGCGCCAGTCTGGCCGCGACGCGGGCGGCCGCGGCCGCGATCGACGGTCAGGCGCTCAGCGCCCGTGCCGGACTGCTACGCGACGGCCTGCTCGGTCAACGGGGCCCGCCACGGCCGGGCGGAGGTCGAGCTGCTGCCGGCCACCGGCTAAAATAGGCGAAACACGCCCCGGAAATGAGGTTTTAACGAATGGCACTGCAGATCGGCGAGACCGCCCCGGACTTCGAGGCCGAGACAACCGAGGGCCGGATCCGCTTCCACGACTGGGTCGGCGACTCCTGGGCCGTCCTGTTCTCCCACCCGCGCAACTTCACCCCCATCTGCACCACCGAGCTGGGCTACATGGCCTCGATCAAGCCCGAGTTCGACAAGCGCGGCGTGAAGATCATCGGCCTCTCGGTCGATCCGCTGGAGAACCACGCCCGCTGGGCGGAGGAGATCGGCGCATCGCAGGGGACCCCGCCGAACTACCCGATCATCGCCGACGCCGACTTCGCGGTCGCCAAGGCGTACGGGATGCTCGCCGCCGACGTCGAGGGCGACCCGACGCAGCGCACCCCGGCCAACAACGCCACCGTCCGCAACGTCTTCGTGATCGGCCCGGACAAGGCCGTCAAGCTGATCCTCGTCTACCCGATGACCACGGGCCGCAACTTCGACGAGGTGCTGCGCGTCATCGACTCGCTCCAGCTCACGGCCAAGCATCAGGTCGCGACGCCGGTCAACTGGAAGCAGGGCGACGACGTGATCATCGCCGGCTCGGTCTCCGACGACCAGGCCCGCGAGCGCTACCCCGACGGCTGGGACTCGCCGCTGCCCTACATCCGCATCGTTCCGCAGCCCGCCGAGGGCTAGCGGCGTCCGCCGCGGCCGCGGGCGGCGTGCCCGCGGCCGTGGCGCGCCGGAGGTCCGGCGTCAGGTCGTCTCGACCTACCGCTCGCGCCGCTCCTCGCGCTGCTCCATCTTCTCCTCCATCCGCTCCTGGCGCTCGCGGAAGCGGTCGGCGATGCGGTCGGCGGCGTCCTCGCGCTTGGTCTTCGGCCGTGACTCGCTCTTGGTCTTGGGCTTGCGCTTGGCCTTCCCCTTGGCGCAGCCCTTCTTCTTGCCCTTCGACTTCCGGGCGGCATCGGCGGCGACGGACTTGCGCGCCTTGCCCTTCGCCTTGCCCTTCTTCTTGGCGGACTTGCACTTGGCCGCCTGCTTGTTCTTGGCCTTGCCCTTCGCCTTGCCCTTGGCCTTCTGGGCGGCGGTCGCGTCGCCCGCCGAGGCGGGCGCCGCGGCGGTGGCGGACGAGGCGCCGACGGCCAGCGCGAGCGCTGCGACGACGGCGAGCAGGGTTGATCGAATCACGGTCGTTCCCTCAGTTCGTAGTGGTTGGTTCAACGGCGTCTGCCGAGCTTGGCCTGCTCGGTTATCTCGGGTAGCACGACCCAGTAGCGGTAGGCGCGGGCGGCGGTTCGCAGGGCGTCGACGGTCGCCTTGCCGAAGGCGTCGAGCGGCTGGTTAA
>JAAYBF010000215.1 GCA_012718975.1 Solirubrobacterales bacterium
CCGACGGCGCCTACTTCCGGGTGCACCACTTCGCCCGGCAGCTAGGCTCGCCGTTCCCGCTGCTCGCCGCCATCGGTGCCCGCACCTCGAAGATCGAGATCGGCACCGGGGTGATCGACATGCGCTAGCGCATGTCTGAGTTATGGCGTTGGACGGAACACCTATTGCTTGCGGGCACGCGCAGCCCGCAGTCCGTTGGCGATGACGACGACTTCGGCGACCTCGTGCACGAGGAGGACCGCTGCCAGGCCGAGCACGCCGGTGATCGCCAGCGGCAGCAGCACAGTGATGATCGCCAAGGACAGCACGATGTTCTGGTTGATGATCCTGCCGCCGCGGCGGGCGTGGCGCAGAGCCTGCGGGATGAGGCCGAGGTCGTGGCCGGTGAAGGCGACGTCGGCGGACTCGATCGCGGCGTCGGAGCCGGTCGCGCCCATCGCGATGCCGACGGTCGCCCCGGCCAGGGCGGGGGCGTCGTTGATGCCGTCGCCGATCATCGCGGTGGGCGAGGCCCCGGAGAGCTGGGCGACGATGCGGGCCTTGTCCTCGGGCCGCAGCTCGGCGTGCACGTCGCCGATCCCGGCGATCTGCGCGAGCGCGTGCGCGGTGCGGGCGTTATCGCCGGTGAGCATGCTCACCTCGACGCCCTGGGCCCGCAGCGTGCGCACGACCTCGGGGACCTCGGGGCGCAGCTCATCGCGGACGCCGATCGCCCCGGCCAGCTGGCCGTCGACGGCCACGAGCACGCAGGTCTGGCCCTCGGCCTCCAGGTCCTCGACCCGGGCCTTGAGCGGCCCCGCATCGATCCAGCGGGGGCTGCCCACCGTCACCCGGCGGCCGTCGACCAGGCCGCCGATGCCGTGCCCGGCCTCCTCCGTCACGTCCTGCGCGGCGGGGGCTCCCTTGCCCGCGGCGGCGATGGCGGCGGCCAGCGGGTGCGTGGAGTGCTGCTCGACGGCGGCCGCCCAGGCGAGCACCTGGGCGTCGTCGAACCCGTCGGCGGCGACGACGGCGGTGACCTCGGGCCGGTTGCGGGTCAGGGTGCCGGTCTTGTCCACGGCGAGGTGGCGGATGCCGCCGAGGCGTTCGAAGGCGGCCCCGCTCTTGATGACGACGCCGAACTTCGTCGCGGCCCCGATCGCGGAGACCACGGTGACGGGCACCGCGATCGCCAGCGCGCACGGGCTGGCCGCGACGAGGACGACCAGGGCGCGGGTGATCCAGGTCTCCGGGTCCCCGAGCAGCGAGCCGAGCACGCCGACCAGGACGGCGAGGACCATCACGCCGGGCACCAGCGGGCGGGCGATCCGGTCGGCGATCCGGGCCCGTTCGCCCTTCTCGGCCTGGGCCTGCTCGACCAGCTCCACGATGGTGGTCAGCGAGTTGTCGGTGCCCGCCGCGGTCGCCTCGACCTCCAGCACACCGGCGGTGTTGATCGCGCCCGCCGAGACCGCGTCATCGGGGGCGACCTCGACCGGGATCGACTCTCCGGTGATCGCCGAGGTGTCCAGGCTGGAGCGACCGGACCGGACAATCCCGTCGGTCGCGACCCGCTCGCCGGGGCGGACCAGCAGCACGTCGCCGACGGCGATCTCCTTGGCCGGGACCTCGACCGAGGCACCGTCGCGCAGCACGGTCGCAGTCTCCGGCACGAGCTTCAGCAGCGCGCGCAGGCCGCCACGGGCGCGGTCCATCGCCTTGTCCTCCAGGGCCTCGGCGATCGAGTAGAGGAACGCCAGCGCGGCTGCCTCCTCCACGTAGCCGAGGATCACCGCGCCGACGGCGCTGATCGTCATCAGCAGCGCGATCCCCAGCTTCCGCCTGACGATCAGGTTCCGCAGCGCGCCGGGCACGAACGTGTACGCGCCCAGCAGCAGGCCCGCCCAGAACGCGACCAGCGCCGCGACGTGCAGCCCCGACCACTCCAGCACCAGGCCGGTGCCGAACGCGACGCCAGAGAGGATCGGCACCACCAGTCCCGGGTCGCGCCACCACGGGCTCTCGGCCTCCCCGGCCTCTTCGGCGGCGCTGGTGGTCGGCTCGTCGCAGCCGCAGGCGGCGCTCACGAGGCGTCCCCCGAGCCGGTCGCGGCGCAGCAACCGGGCACCGAGCAGTGCGGGTCGATGCACGGCGCGCTCTCGTCCACCGCGAGCGTGACGTCCACCAGCGCCGTCAGCGCCGCCGCGAGGTGCGGGTCGGCGATCTCGTAGCGGGTCTGGCGGCCCTCGGGCTCGGCGACCACGATCCCGCAGTCGCGCAGGCAGGTCAGGTGGTTCGACACGTTCGAGCGCGTCAGCCCCAGCTCGCGCGAGAGCACGGCGGGGTGGCTCGGGCCGTCGAGCAGGGACATCAGGATCCGGGAGCGCGTCGGGTCCGCCATGGCCCGACCCAGCCGGTTCATGACGTCGAGGCGCGAAGCAATGGTCAGCATACACTGAACTATACAGCGCGGACTGACCTATCGTCCAGTAGCAGGGCTGCCGCACGCGCTCCGCGCGCTTGCCCTCGGGAATCACGGTCACCTCTTGCGCCAGCTCGGCCACGTCGACATCCCGCGACCCTTCCACGTCTCCACAAGACCGGCGGCCCACCGGACGGACGCGAAGAGCCCGTAGCCGGCCCCGGCGAGGCCAGCGCCTACCACGAGCCACCGCCCGATGCCGAGCCACACGCTCCCGTCCACGTCCAGTGCCCACTGAGCACCCGTGATGAGCCCGGCGATGCCCATCCAGAGCCCGGCGACGACGACCACCACCGGCAGGAGGGCGAGGCACATCGCGGCGGCGGCCGACCACAGCTGACGGGCCTCCAGCTTCGAGGTGGCGGCGATGATCCGCTCGGCCCGTTCGTTCGACGCGTCGAGGTTCGCGGTCATCGTGGTCGACGCCTCTCCGGTGACCTGCTCGACGGCCTTCTGGACCCGCTCCTCGATGTGCTTCTCGATCCGTTGGACCGCCCCGCCGACCTGGCTGACGAGGTTCTGGTTCGCCGCGGCCTGCGCCTTGAGCCCCTCAATCGCCGATGCCGTAGCCGCGTGATTCCTCTGCGCCTCCGCGACCAAGCTCTGCGACGCGGCGTTCAAGCTCTCGCCGTTGAGACTCTGCGCGAACTCGCCGAGCGTGCTCGCGATCTCGTTCTGCCTGCTCTCGATACTCGCGATCCTCGCGGACACGTCGTTGGAGAGCGAGGAGGTCGACGCCGGGGCCGTGATCCGCTCCAGCCGCGTCGTCGTCTCCTCGTCCATGACCTTCACGAACCCCGCGAGCTTCTTCTGCTGCTCGGCCAGCCGGTCGAGCCTCGCGTTCTGCGCCTCGACGGCGGCGAGGATCGAGGTCAACGCCTCCATCGTCTCCGGACTGTCGAGCTGCTGCTGCGATCCGCTCTGCGCGTTCTGCTGCTTCAGCCTGTCGAGCGCTGCGCTCATGTTCCTGCTCCTCCTGCTGCTGGTGGTAGTCGAAGAACGCCCGCGCGCCCTCCGGGGTGAAATCTGTCGAGAGCGCACTCGTGCGCTTGCGTCGCTCGGCACGCCCGGACTCGCCGCGGCGGTCCTCGATGTAGAGCGTCCACGTCTCCTTGCCGACGTTCTTCCCTCGCTTGCTGATGGCGGTGTGGAGGCGCATCCGCGGCACCCGCTCCCCGTCATCGCCGAGCTGCTGGTTCTGCTCCTCGATCACCGCTTCGAGACCGGCCTTGTCCACCGCACGGGGATCAGCCAGGGCGGCGCTCATCCGGTCGCCCATCTCGCGGTCGAGCCCGCCCTCGGCGAAGTCCTCGCGGCGCAGCTCCCAGTCCTTCGGTGCGTGCTCCAGACGCTTCACGACCGAGAGACCGTGCTCGCGCATGAGTTCGTCGTTCGCTGACTGAACGCCCCGCTGGTTCCCGGCCTTGCGGTCGTGGAACGTGCGGTAGTCGCTGAGCGCTCTTCCCGTCCGATTGCTGTGGTTGATGACCAAGATGTGGTTGTGCGGCTTCTTCCCGCGTCCGTCCACATGACTGACCACGAGGCAGTCGGAATCTGGGTGCATCTTCTTCGCGAGTTGATAGCCCAGATCGTTCACCCGCTGCACGTCCTCCGGATTCTTCGGGTCGAACTCCTCGTCGCTGAACGACTGCCTGTAGTGCAGCGCCTCGACGTCGCGCTTCGTGTTCTGGGTGAGCGCGCGGGCGCGCGCCGAGAACGCGCCGGGGCCTCCCGGCACGTCGCACGTGATCGCGACGCCGCGCTCGTCCTCCTTGCCCCGGATGTAGCGCTCGGTGTCGGCGGCGCTGGCGCTCGGACTGTAATGTGTCGTGCTCATGAGGCCGCCCGATCACCGAGCAGGGCGCGGATCTCGCGGAGCAGCTCGATCAGCTCGGGCACCTCCGCCGACAGCGACACCGGCTCACCCGCGCGAGCACGGCGGTCCAGGTCGTTGACGTTGATCGCGAGCGGGCGCACCTGGGCGGCCAGCTCCCGAGCATCAGCAGACGCCTGCACGCGCTCCTCGACCCCGAGCAGGTGC
>JAAYBF010000032.1 GCA_012718975.1 Solirubrobacterales bacterium
CGAGGACTGGGTCGACGTCGTCGCCGGTCGCACCGACCCGCGCCGGCTCGCCCTCCGCGGCCGCTTCCGCCCCCGCGGCGACCTCCGCTGGCTGTTCAAGAGCCGCAAGATGTTCCCGGCGGGCTGACCGACTCGCGCTCCGACCAAAGTGGAATCCCGGCGGGCTGACCGACCCACTCTCCAGCCAAACTGGAATCCCGGTGGGGCGGTAGGCCCCGCCGGATTCCAATTCGTTGGCGCGGCCAGCCCGGCTCGCCCGGCGGACGGTCAGCCCAGCTCGCGCTCGAGCCAGCCGGCGCGCTCGCCCGTCAGGGGCAGCGATCGCGACAGTGGCGGACCGCCGCCGGCCAGGTAGTCGTCGGCGTAGGCGAACCGCAGCGCGCCGTCCGCCTGCTCGAGTCGCCCGGCGCGGCGGCCGTAGAGCCAGACGTCAAGCGTCCGCATCGGGGCCACCGGCGTGGGTGTCGGTCAGCTCGAGCCGCAGGTCGAGCGCGGCCAGCACGGCGAGCACCGACGAGAGCCGGACGGTCGGCTTGCCGTGCTCGAGGTCGACGATGAAGCGGCGGCCCGTTCCGCTGGCCAGCGCCAGGGCGTCCTGGGAGAGCTTGCGCGCGTAGCGGGCGGCGCGCACCTTGCGGCCGAGGTCGGCTGTCGTCCCGATCGTCGCCATGCTCTAATGTTCCCGCTCGGGAACACTAGAGCGGGTCGATGGGCGAAATCGCCCGTCTGTTCCCGAACGGGAACAGACGGGTCATCCCGAGCCTGTCCCGCCACCACTGTTACCGATCGGGAACACCACCGCTCCGCGTCAGCGCCACCGGGGCGCTGCCGGCGGCTCCTCCCGCGGCGACCCAGCCAAACTGGAATCCCGGCGGGGCGGTAGGCCCCGCCGGGCTCCACTTCGATCGCGCGAGTGCCAGTGACGCGCGCGATCGCCCGGGACGGGTGCGCGCGGAACGCGTGCGATCGCCGGCGCCCGGGCGGCGGCCGATATGCTCGCCCGATGCCTGAGCCGGGGGATCTCGAGGGTCGGACGACCGACCTGCTGCAGCGGCTGATCCGCTTCGACACCGTCAACCCGCCCGGCAACGAGCAGGCCTGCCAGGAGCATCTGCGCGGCCAGCTCGAGGGCGCCGGCTTCTCCGTCGAGCTGCTCGCCGACGTGCCGGGCCGGCCGAACCTCGTCGCGACGCTCCCGGCGCCGTCGGGCGCCGACGGGCCGACGCTCTGCCTGCTCGGCCACGTCGACACGGTGCTCGCCAACCCGGCCGAGTGGCGGGTCGACCCCTGGTCGGGCGAGCTGCGCGACGGCTGTGTCTGGGGTCGCGGCGCGCTCGACATGAAGAGCCAGGTCGCGGCCGAGGTCGCGGCCGCGTGCTCGCTCGCCGAGGCGGGCTGGCGGCCGGAGGCGGGCGCCCTGAAGGTCGTCGTCACCGGCGACGAGGAGACCGGCGCCGCCCACGGCGCCCAGTGGCTCTGCCGCGAGCACCCCGACAAGGTGCGCGCCGACCTCGTCGTCAACGAGGGCGCCGGCGTCTCCTTCGACTACGAGGGCCGGCGGATCTACCCGGTCTGCGTCGCCGAGAAGGGCGTCTTCCGCTTCACGCTCACCGCCCGCGGCCGCGCCGGCCACGCGTCGCTGCCGCGGATCGGGGACAACGCGCTGACCAAGCTCGCGCCGGTCCTCCACGCGCTCGCCGGGGGCAAGGTGATCGCCGAGCACTCGCCCGAGCCCGACGCGTTCCTCACCGCGCTCGGCATCCCGCTCGACGACCTCGACGCCGCGCTCGCCCGCGTCGAGGCGACCGACCCGCGTGTCGCCGTCATGCTCGAGCCGCTACTCGGCGTCACCTTCGCGCCGACGATGGCGTCGGCCTCGGAGAAGATCAACGTGATCCCGTCGGAGGCGTCGATCCGCGTCGACTGCCGGGTCCCGCCGGGCCTCGGCGAGGACCACGTCCGCGCCCGGATCGAGCAGACGATCCCCGCCGGCGACTGGGACCTCGCCTTCGACGAGACCGTCAGCGGCAACCGGTCGCCGATCGACACCCCGCTGATGGACACGATCCGCGGCTTCGTCTCGCGCGAGGACCCCGGCGCCGCAATCACCGCGACCGCGCTCGCCGGCTTCAGCGACTCGCACTGGTTCCGTGCCGCCTTCCCCGACTGCGTCGCCTACGGCTTCTTCCCCCAGCGCGAGATGGACCTCTTCGAGGCGATGCCGCTCGTCCACGGCGCCGACGAGCGGATCCCCGTCGCCGACCTCGCCCTCGCCGCCCGCTTCTACTCCGAGCTGATCGAGACGACGCTGCGCTGAGGCGTCACTGCTCCGGCTGCTCCGGCGCCCGGTCCTGATGGTTGAGCCGGGGGAAGTGCCTGTGGGGGCCCAACGGCCCGGTCGTCGCGTCGGAGGCGCCGACCTCTCCCCAGGCGCCGCCGAATCCGTACCAGACCTCGTCGGGGGCGTTGCTCAGCGTCTGCCAGGTCGGCCACGCGAGGCAGCCGGCGCAGTCGCGGTCGTGGCTGGCGAGCGGGGTGTGGGATCCACGGGCGAGCTGGACGATCGGATGTGAGCCGTCGGCGCGGCGGGCGGAGCTCCACGGCACCCTGACCCGGCGCTCGATCGGAGCCGGCCCGACCTCGACCGTGTGGGGGACATAGCGGTCCTCGCCAAGGTCGTCGAGCAGCACGTCCACGCGCTCCCAGTCGCCCTCATGGACACGGACGGGCCGGCCCTCCGGCGCATGCATGCCGAACAGCATCCAGTAGGTGAGCCGTACGCCGCCGTCGCCTTCGTCGGTCCGCTCGGCGTAGACAGGCACGTCGATCGTCGCGTCGTCGGTGGGCGGACCCGCACGGTGCTCGTCCTCGAGATCGAGGTAGAAGCCCTGGAACGGGGCCAGTCCCTCCGCACGCGGCCCCGGATCGAACGGCCGGGTCAGCTGATCGGCATCGACACCGACCTCGAAGTCGAGCTCGCAGTCCGGCAGATAGGGGTTGCGGTAGTAGGTCGGCCCGGCCGCCAGTCCGTAGTGGAACAGCCAGTCGACCACGTCGTTTTGCAGCTCGGGCATGGTCCGCCCGACGGCGATCGGCCGGGCGTCGCACTCCGGACGGTCGGCGAACGCCAGCATCGACCGCTCGAGGAACCAGCGCGCGCTCA
>JAAYBF010000216.1 GCA_012718975.1 Solirubrobacterales bacterium
GTTCGCCGGTTTCGACCCGGTCGGCCCGCTGTTTCCAGGCCGTTTCAGGGTCGGTCCATCATCTCCCGGCTATTCCTCCGTCCGTCCATCGCTTCCCGCGCATAGTGGGGCAAACGTCGGGGCGGCGGTGGGAGGACTAGAGAACGGCGGGATGGTCTGCGGAAGGCCGGCAAACGCCGGACCCGAACCCCAAGGGCGAGCCGACGCTCCAGGCTCCCGCTCCCACCCCAAAGAGCGGCCGGCGCGTAGCGCCCCACCCACGCTGGCCTCCGCGGGTGGCGACGGTGGCGGTTGTTCGCGCGCAGGCGAAGCGCGGAGCTACTCCCCAGCAACGCCCCACGGACCGCCGGCACCACGACCCTGGAGAGCGCTCAAGCGGAGCCGAGCACGAAAACCGCCACCGGAGACAGGACCCGCGGGGAACCCGGCCTGACCCTAGGCCGCCCCGCCCCCCACCCCTACGGCCTGAGCAGCACCTTGACATGCTCGGTCGCCGGGTCGAGCAGCTCGCCGAACATGGTGTCGGCGTCGTCGAGGTCGGCGACGGCGGTGATGAGGTCGGCGGCGGGGACGGCGCCGCTGGCGAGCAGGTCGATGGCGGTGCGGAAGTCCTGGTGGGAGGTGCCGGCGGCGCCGCGGACCTGGATCTCGTTGATGACGAGGGTCTGGGCGTCGAAGGACACGTCGCCGTCGGGGAGGCCGACGAGCACGAGCCGGCCCTGGCGGCGCAGCAGGCCGACGGCGGCCTTGGCGGCGGCGGGGGCGGCGGCGCACTCGACGATCGCGCCGGGCGCCTCGATGCCGCGCCGCTGCAGCTCGCCGGCGAGGTCGTCGGAGGGCAGGGTGTGGAAGCCGAGCCGTTCGGCGGCGGCGGCGCGGCCGGGGTTGCGCTCGACGATCCAGAGCCGCTGGTAGCCGCGGGCGCGCAGGGCGTAGGCGGCGAGCAGGCCGATCGGGCCGGCGCCGATCACGAGGACCGGGTCGTCGAACGGGACGTCGACGGTGCGGGCGGCGCGGACGCCGATCGAGACGGGCTCGGCGAGCGCGGCGTGCTCGAGCGGGAGGTCGTCGGGGAGCGGGTAGAGGAGCGCCTGGTCGGCGACGACGGCCTCGGCGTAGCCGCCCTGGAGGTCGACGCCGATCACCTTGGAGTGCTGGCCGCTGACGAGGCAGTGGTTCTCCTCGCCGGCGCGGCAGTAGCGGCATTCGCCGCAGTTGCGGTAGATGAGCACCGCGGCCCGGTCGCCGACGCTCCACCCGTCGACGTCCGGGCCGACCGCCGCGACCGTGCCGGCGAGCTCGTGCCCCAGGACGGCGCCCTGGGGCAGCGAGTCGCGCATGTGCAGGTCGGTGCCGCAGATCCCGCAGTAGCCGACGTCGACGCGCACCTCGGTGCCGGTCGGCTCGGGCAGCGGGCGCTCGACCGGCGCGAGCCGGCCGGGCGCGGCGATCTCGACGGCGCGCATCGTGCTAGGCGCGCGTCAGCTGGCGCGGCTGGGGACGGCCCGACCACCACGTCGGCGGCCAGTTGTCGCTGTTGGTCATCACGCCGTCGACCATGCGGCGGCGGCGCGCCTGCTGCTCACGCGGGATGAACGCCGGGGCGACGTAGCGCATGAACAGCTCCATCGAGCGCTGCCACTTGTCGAGCGTGACCCAGTTGCGGTCGTTGATGATCAGCGTGCCGAAGCCACCGGTCTCGTCCTCGAGCTGCTGGATCTGGCGGATGCAGTCCTCGGGCGAGCCGATGATCATCGGGAAGCTGTCGATCATCCACTCGAGGGTCATGTCCTCGACCGGCATCCCGACGCGGTCCTCGAGCAGGGCTCCGATGCCGAGGCCGATGTTGTAGCCGTAGGAGGCCTCGTGGCCGCGACGGATGTCCTCGATCGCCTGCTCACGGCTCTCGGCGACGTAGACCTCGCGCAGCACGCGCCAGCGCCGACGAGGCTCCTCGGGGTCACGCCCGGCCGCCTCGGCGGCGGCGACAGCCGCGTTGATCTGGTCGTTGAGGCTGAGCACGTCCTCCTTGCCCTCCGCCCCGTTCGGCCGGACGTAGTACATGCTCATCGGCGCGTAGCCGCGGTCGCCGCAGAGCTCGTACTTGCCGAGCGAGCGCAGGCCGGCGATCGCGATCTCGGGGGCGTCCTGGTAGGGCGGCACCTGGATCTCGCGGTTCTCGAACGAGTAGTACTCGCCGTCGTGGGAGATCCGCTCGTCCGACTCCCAGAGCCGGGTGACGACCTCGAGCGCCTCGTCGAAGCGCGGGCCGGCGGTCGGACCGGTGGCGAACAGCTCCTGGTCGAACGGCAGGCCGCCGCCGCCGAGGCCGAAGATCAGCCGGCCCTTGGTGAGCTGGTCGAGGAACGCCATCCGCTCGGCGACCATGAACGGGTCGTGGTAGGGCAGGTTGACGGTGCCGGTGCCGAGCTTGATCCGCGAGGTGACCGCCGAGGCGCGCGCGAGGTGGAGCTCCGGCATCGGGATGTTCTCGAAGCCACCGGCGTGGTGCTCGCCGCACCAGAACTCGTCGAAGCCGAGCCGCTCCGCGATCTTGACCTTCTCGAGGTCGATGTCGTAGGAGAGCGTCCAGTTCTCCCACGGGACGTGCTCGGGCATGGTGAAGATGCCGAAGTTCATTTCTGTCGTCCTTCTCCGTGGTCGGTCGTTTCGGGGGTTTGGGGCGTCATGCCGAGGCCGCCTCGGCGGGTCGGGCGCTGCCGTCGAGCAAGCGGTCGGACTGGATCAGCTCGACCCGGAAGCCGTCGGGGTCGGCGGCGTAGGCGACCTTCGCCCCGGCGATCGGGCCGTCGGCGATGTCGACCGGTCCGGCCGAGATCCGCCTGCCGCCGGCCTGCTCGAGCGCGGTGAGCGTCTGCTCGACGTCGTCGACGTAGAAGGCGAGGTGGCAGGTGCTGGGGTTGAAGTGGTCGGGGTCGACCGTCGTCCGCCCGGGGGTGCTCTGGTACTCGATCACCTCGATGTAGCCGTTGAACCCGGGCATCCGCAGCATCGCCATGTTGAGGTCGGCGGTCGGCTCGCCGATGACGCGGCGGGTGCCGTCGTCGTTGGCGACCCACTTCGCGACGACCTCGAGGCCGAGCACGTCGACCCAGAAGCGGCAGGCGGCGTCGAGGTCGGATACGTGGATGCCGGCGTGGCTGGTCTCGTTGGCGCGGGTGAGCTTCGGCACGGCGTCGGGGTCGCGGACGCTGCCGTCGAGGTAGGCGGGGCCCTGCAGGAACTCGACGCGGATGCCGTCGGGGTCGGTGCAGTAGATGACCTTGCCGCCGTCGAAGACGCCGCCCTCGATCTCGGTGACCTCGCCCTGCAGCTCGCTGCCGGCGGCCTCGAGCGTCGCCCAGGTCTCGTCGAGGTCGTCGGTGTAGAAGGCGACGTGGCAGGTGCCGACGTTGCCGTGCAGCGGGTCGACGGGCTCGCCGGCCTGGTCGCCGTAGTCGATCAGCTCGAGGAAGGCGTTGCTCTCGGGCAGGCGCAGCAGCGCCCGGTCGAAGCTGACGCCGTCGCGGCCGAGGATCGCGTCGACCTGGTCGCCGGAGCGCCGCCCGCGGTCGACGAGCTCGAGGCCGAGCAGGCCCTGGTAGTAGCCGAGCGCGCGGTCGAGGTCGGCGACGTGCAGGCCGACGTGGCTGATCTGGCGGGTTCCGGTGTCGGGCATCGGTCTCCTCCCCTCCTAGTTCCAGGGCCCGTTGGAGGCGATCGCGGCGGCCTCGTCGGCGCCGCCGGCCTCGGTGTCGCCGCCGGCGGGCCGGCCGTCGAGGAGGTAGCTGTCGTAGCCGTTGGCGGCGACCTCGTCGATGCGGCGGTTGTACTCGATCAGGCCGCCCGCGTAGAGCGGGAAGTTGCGCGGCTTGCCGGGCACGTTGGCGCCGTTGTAGTAGGAGTTGGTCGCGAGCGGGAAGACGGTCCCGGCGGTGACCTCGTCGACGTGGGCGACCCACTCCTCCTGGGCTTCGCGGGTGGCCTCGATCGTCTCGATCCCGTGGTCGCGCAGGTGGCCGATGCAGGCGTCGATCCATTCGACGTGCTGCTCGATCGCGACGATCATCACCGCGAGCACCGCGGGGCTGTAGGGCCCGGTGACGGTGAACAGGTTGGGGAACCCGGCGATCGTCAGCCCATGGTAGGTGGCGGGCCGCTCGGCCCATTCGTCGCGCAGCGAGACGCCGTCGCGGCCGCGGATGTCGATCCGCAGCAGCGAGCCGGAGATCGCGTCGTAGCCGATCGCGAAGACGATCGCGTCGAACTCGTGCTCGCTGCCGTCGGCGAGCCGGATGCCGTCGGGGGTGAGCCGGTCGATCGGGTTGTCGGTGATCGGGACGAGGTCGACGTTGTCGCGGTTGAACGTCTCGAAGTAGCCGTGGTCGACGCACAGCCGCTTGGCGGCGAACGGGTGGCCGCGCGGGGTGAGCAGGTCGGCGAGCTCGGGGTCGTCGACCTTGGCGCGGATCTTGTCGCGGACGAAGTCCTGGACGATCTCGTTGACCTCGATGTTGGTCATGATGTCGACGAAGGAGACGTTGAAGACGGGGGCGCCGCCGTAGCCCCAGCGCTCCTCCATCTCGGCGATCCGCTCCTCGTGGGTCATGTCGAGGCCGCTGCGCTCGTTGATCGCGAGCGGGATGCCGACGTTGGAGTTGCGCTGCTTGTCGCGGTGCTCGCGGTAGCCGGCCTTGCGCTCGGCGATCTCCTCGGCGGTCAGCGGGCGGTTCTTGCCCTCGACGGAGAAGTTCGGCGTGCGCTGGAAGACGGTGAGGTGCGCGGCCTCCTTGGCGATCTCGGGGATCGCCTGGACGCCGCTGGAGCCGGTGCCGACGACGGCGACGCGCTTGCCCTCGAAGCTGACGGGCTCCTTCGGCCAGTCCTGGGTCTGGTACCACTCGCCCTGGAAGTCGTCGATGCCCTCGTAGCGCGGCTTCAGCGGCGCCGACAGGGTCCCGATCGCCGAGACGACGAACTGGGCGCGGAACCGCTCGCCGGCGTCGGTGACGATCTCCCAGCGGTGGGCGCCGTCGTCCCAGGTTGCGGACTCGACGCGCGTCTGCAGCTGGATGTCGGGCCGCAGGTCGAAGCGGTCGGCGACGTGGTTGATGTAGGCGAGGATCTCCGGCTGGGCGGGGTACTTCTCCGTCCAGGTCCACTCCTGCTCGAGCTCGGGATCGAACGAGTAGGAGTAGTCCATGCTCTCGACGTCGCAGCGCGCGCCGGGATAGGAGTTCCAGTACCAGGTTCCGCCGATGCCGTCGGCGGCCTCGAGCACGCGCACCGAGAGGCCGCGCTCGCGCAGGCGGTAGAGCATGTACAGCCCGGCGAAGCCGGCGCCGATCACGATCGCGTCGTACTCGCGGGCCCCGCTGGGCGCCCCGTCGGTCTGATGTCGATCTGCCATCTCGCTCCTCTCCTCTGGTTCCCTCGGCCTCAGGCCGACTGCCGCGCTCCCGCCGCGGCGCCGATCAGCTCGCCCAGGTCGGCGACGACCTCGTCGATCGCCCGCTGGGTCGAGGGGATCGCCTTCGGCATCGTCAGGAAGCCGTGGATGAACTGCTCGTAGTTGCGCAGCCGCACCTCGACCCCGGCGCCGTTGAGCCGCTCGGCGTAGGCGAGGCCCTCGTCGAGCAGCGGGTCGTAGCCGCCGACGGCGAGGTAGGCGGGCGCGACGCCGGCGACGGTCTCGGCGCGCAGCGGCGCGACGTAGGGGTGCGCGCGCTGGGCGGGGTCGGTGAGGTACTTGTCGACGAACCACGCCATGTCGTCGCGCAGCAGCAGGTGCCCCTCGCCGTAGGCGTCGTAGGAGGCGGTGGTGAGGTCGACGTCGAGCACCGGGTAGAGCAGCGCCTGCAGGGCGATCTCGGGCCCGCCCTCGTCGCGGGCGCGCAGCGCGACCGCGGCGGCGAGGTTGCCGCCGGCGCTGTCGCCGGCGACGACGATCGGCCGCCCGGCGGCCTCGCCGGCCGCCCACTCGAGCGCCGCGTAGGCGTCGTCGACGGCGGCCGGGAACGGATCCTCGGGCGCGTGGCGGTAGTTGACGTTGACGACCTCGGCGACGGTCTCGGAGGCGAGCAGCCGGCAGAGCGGGTCGTGGCCCTCGAGGTCGCCGAGCACCCAGCCGCCGCCGTGGAAGTAGACGACGATCGCCTCTGCCGCGCCGTCGCGGTAGCGGCGGGCGGGGATCGCTCCGGCCGGGCCGGGGATCTCGACGGCCGCGACCTCCTCGATGTCGACGGGGTCGATGCCGACCTGGGCGAGGAACTCGGCGTTGGCGGCGCGCGCCTCGTCGGGGGTGCCGGCGGTGATCGGGTCGGCGCCGGCCTCGACGATCTGCGCCAGGAAGGCGGCGGTGTCGGCGTCCAGCGGGGTCTTGGCCATCTGGTCTGCTCCTCCGTCGTTCACTGGGTCACGAGGCCTTCGCCGCGGGGTCGTCGGCGACGAGGCCGAGCCGGTGGCCGGCCTGCTGCTGCTTGGCGTGCAGGTAGCGGGCGTTGTCGGGGGTCGGGTCGGTGCGCAGCGGGACGCGCTCGACGACCGACAGGCCGTAGCCCTCGAGGCCCATCCGCTTGGCGGGGTTGTTGGTCATCAGCCGCATCCGCGAGATGCCGAGGTCGCGCAGGATCTGCATGCCGATGCCGTAGTCGCGCCGGTCGGCGGGGTAGCCGAGCTCGCGGTTGGCGGCGTAGGTGTCGAGGCCGTCGTCGTCCTGGAGCTGGTAGGCGTGCAGCTTGGCGAGCAGGCCGATGCCGCGCCCCTCGTGGCCGCGCAGGTAGACGACGACGCCGGCGCCCGCGGCGGCGATCCGCTCGATCGCGAGGTCGAGCTGGGCGCCGCAGTCGCAGCGGCGCGAGCCGAAGACGTCGCCGGTGAGGCACTCGGAGTGGACGCGCACGAGCACCGGCTCGCCGGTCGCGACGTCGCCGTGGACGAGCGCGACGTGCTCGCGGCCGCTGAACTGCTCGCGGTAGCCGACGGCGCGGAACATCCCGCCGTCGAGCGGCAGGCGGGCGTCGCGGACGCGGGTGACGAGCTTCTCGTCGGTGCGTCGCTGGGCGATCAGGTCGCTGATCGCCACGACGGGCATGTCGTGGCGCTCGCCGAACTCGAGCAGCGCGTCGAGGCGCGCCATCTCGCCGTCGGCGCCGGCGATCTCGCAGAGCACGCCGGCGGGCCGGGCGCCGGCCATCCGGGCGAGGTCGACGCTGGCCTCGGTGTGGCCGGCGCGGCGCAGGACGCCGCCCTCGGCGTAGGCGAGCGGGAAGACGTGGCCGGGGCGGGTGAAGTCCTCGCCGATGCTGCGCGGGTCGGCGAGCTGGCGGATGGTGTTGGAGCGGTCGGAGGCGGAGATGCCGGTGGTGGCGCGCTCGAGGCTGTCGACCGAGACGTGGAAGGCGGTGCCCTTGGGGTCGGTCGAGTGGCTGACCATCGGCGGGATGCCGAGGGTGTCGAGCCGCTGGCGCTCGAGCGCGACGCAGATCAGCCCGCGGCCGTGGGTGGCCATGAAGTTGATCGCCTCGGGGGTGACGTGCTCGGCGGCCATCACGAGGTCGCCCTCGTTCTCGCGGTCGGGCGAGTCGACGACGACGACCATCCGGCCGGCGGCGATCGCCGCGACGGCCTCGTCGATGGTGGAGAGCCCGGAGCTGCTCATCGGGCCCTCCGGCGGCTGGCTCGGGATGCTGGCACTCGCTCCTCCTCGGATTCGCGGACGCTGCGCCCCGGCCCGTCCGAACGGTAGCGACGGCGTTCGCGGGTGACCATAGTAACCATTACCATCATCGTCAACCGCCTTGCGGGGCGTCGCTCACCGCCTCAGAAGGTCACGGTCCCGACCGCCGGCCCGGACGGCGGCGGCTCCTCGTCGGGCTCGCCGCCCGCGATCACGACGCCGGCATCGACCAGCCCGGCGATCCGCTCGGCGGAGTAGCCGAGCTCGGCCAGCACCTCGGCGCTGTGCTCGCCCAGCAGCGGCGGCGGGCGCCGGATCGCACCGGGCGTCTCCGACAGCTCGATGACCGGCCGCATCGTCGGGATCTCGCCGAGCTTCGGGTGCTCGACGGTGGTCACCAGCCCGGTCGCCTCGGCCTGGTCCTGGGCGACCGCCTCGGGGATCGTGAGCACCGGGCCGAACAGCGCGCGCGCCCGCTGGAAGCGCTCCTGCCACTCCGCGGTGGTCGCGGTCAGGAAGACCTCGTCGAGGATCTCGTTGAGCTCGGCGCGGTTGGCGACGCGGTCGACGTTGGTCGCGAAGCGCTCCTCCTCGAGCAGGTCGGGCCGGTCGACGGCGGCGCAGAAGCGCTCCCACGGGTCGCGCCCGCCGCCCCAGGTGCCGGCGACGGCCCAGCCGTCCTTGGTCTTGAACGCCTGGTAGGGGGCGACGACGCTGTGCTCGTTGCCGTGGCGGGTCGGCACCTCGCCGCCGTACCAGTAGGAGGCCAGGCGGGTCGTCAGCGAGGTCATCAGCGCGTTGAGCATCGAGACGTCGATCTTCTGGCCGCGACCGGTCTGCTCGCGCGCGAGCAGACCGAGCATCACGGCCTGCGCGCCGACCATCGCGCCGGTGAAGTCGGCGATCGGCACGCCCACGTAGAGCGGCTCGCCGTCGGCCTCGCCGGTGACCGACATGACGCCCGACATCGCCTGGACGACGGGGTCGGTGCCGGGATCGTCGCGGCGCGGCCCCTCGCCGCCGAAGGCCGAGATCGAGACGTGGATCAGCCGCGGGTTGATCTGCGCGAGGTCCTCGTAGCCGACGCCGATCTTCTCGGCGACGCCGGGGCGGTAGTTCTCGATCAGCACGTCGCACTCGGCAGCCAGGCGCTGGACGA
>JAAYBF010000217.1 GCA_012718975.1 Solirubrobacterales bacterium
CGGCCATCACCGGCGCGGTCTCGGGCAGCACCCGGAAGCCCGGCCGCAGCTCGGCCATCAGCCCGGCCGAGTTGCGCAGGAACGGCCGCTGGAGCGGGAACTGCTCGGTGCCGACCGCGAAGGTCTCGGGCGACTCGGCGATCGTCTCCTGGATGAACGGCCGCGCGACGGCGGCGAGCGCGCCGAAGGTCGTGTCGAGGTTGGCGAACAGCGCGGCCTGGGTCTCGGCCACCGGCGCCACCTCGGCGGCGGTGGCGGCGAGCGCCGGGAACAGCCGCGCGAGCTGGGTGTCGGGCGACGCGAGGTTCGCCATCACCGGCTCGACGTCGGTGACCAGCGGCACGAGGCTGGCGATCGCCTCGTTGAGGTCGGGACCGCGGCCGGCGAGGCCGTTGCCGAAGCCCTGCAGCGAGAGCTGGATGCCGCGCCGCGTCGGCGCGTCGAACATGTTGAAGAACTCGTCGAGCTCGACCGGCTCGGGCCGCGCGGCGGTCAGCGGGACGGTCGCCCCCTCGGGGAAGCCGGCGCGCGAGTCGCCGGGCGTGATCGCCACGTACTTGAGCCCGAGCGCCGAGACCGGCCGCACGACGAACGTCGAGTCGATCGGCAGCGGATCGACGTTCGCGTCGAGCTTGAGCTTCAGCTCGGCGACCGCCCGCCCGCCGTCGGTGCGGACCGGCTCGACGGCGGTAACGATCCCTACCCGCGCGCCGCCGATCCGCACCTCGTTGCCCGGCACGAGGTTGGCGGCGTTGGCGACGCGGGCGGTCAGGTCGTAGGTCGGCACGAACGGCAGGCCGGAGTTGGCGTTGTAGGAGAGGAAGACCGCGACCAGGACGACGACGACGGTCACCGAGCCGACGAGCACCGGGTTGGCGGCGAGCCCTCGGCGGCGGCGCGGGCTCATGGGCCGGCCCCCAGCAGGTAGTCGAGCAGCGGGTCGGCGACGTCGTCGAGCGCGGGCGAGCCGCCGGCCGCGCCCTCGCGGATGCGCTCGACGTTGGCCTCGCCCTCGGGCGTCAGCTCGGCGTCCGGCGCCGGCCCGCCGCCGTCGGGGGCGGCCGCGCCGCCGGCGACGGACTCGGCGTCCACCGCCGCGGCCGGCGTCGGCGCGAGCCGTGGCGCGAGGTCGGCGGCGGCCGCGCTCGCCCCGCCGCTGGTGAAGTTCGCGCTGCAGCCGGTCGCCGGCACGGTCGCGTAGAGCGCGCAGAGGTTGACCGTCAGCGCCGCGCGCAGGTAGTGGCCGATCCCGTCGAAGCCGTTGATCGCGAGCGTCTGGAAGAAGAGGTAGTCGGCGAACCGCTCGATTCCGCCGGTGCGGTCGAAGGAGGCGGTCAGCTTGTCGAGGTTGCTCGACAGCGGGCGCGCCTCGGAGGCGAAGTCGCCGAGGTCCTGGATCAGCGGGCGTGTCTCGATCAGGGCCGGGCGGCCGGTGACGGTCGCCTCGCCGAGGCTGACCAGCGACGGCGTCGCGGCGGCCGAGAACGGGCCGAGCGCCTCGATCATCCGCGACAGGCCGGGCGCGGCGGCACGCAGGTCGCGCGCGACCGGGGCCCCCTCGGCGGCGAAGTCGCCGAGGTCGGCCATCAGCGGCTCCAGCTCGCGCAGGAAGCCCGGCAGCGCCGCGATCCCGGCCTCGATCTCGGCGCTGCGCTCGGCGGTCGCCTGGCCGGTCGCCGTCGCGTTGCGGATGAACCCGACGACGCGGTCGGTCTCGCGCGCGAGCGGGGCGAGCGCCTGGTCGGAGTCGACGGCGAGCTGGGACAGGACGCGGTTCTGGCGCGCGAGGATCGCCAGGACCCGGTCGGTCTCGCGCAGCGCCGGGTTGGCGCGGTGGATCAGCTCGTTGAGGTCCTCGCCGCGTCCCGCGAAGCCGGCGCCGAGCTCGTCGAGCAGGATCGTCAGCCGCTCGCGGTAGGGCAGGCGCATGATGTCGTTGATCAGGTCGAGGTCGACCGGCGAGCTGGTCTGCTCGAGCGCCAGCAGGTGCTGGCCCTCCCCCTCCCCGTCCTCGATCTCGGCCAGCTCGGGGGCGCTGGCGGAGCCGGGCTCGCACTCGACGTAGCGCTCGCCGATCAGGCTCTGGGGCCGGATCGTGCAGCGGGCGTCGGCGTGGAAGGGCGTGAAGCCGGCGTCGTCGATGGCGAGCACGAGCGCCGCGCGGTCGTCGTCGGTTACGTCGAGCTCGTCGACGACGCCGACGGGCGCGCCGGCGATCCGCACCTCCGAGCCGGGGGCGGCGTTGGAGGCGCTGTCGAAGATCGCGCGCACCCGGTAGTCGCCGCCGTCGTCCCCGCCGGCGGCGACCGCGACCGCGGCCAGCAGGGCGGCGATCAGGGCGACGGCGGCTGTCGTCACGAGCCGGTGCATCAGCCTCCGGGCGGGACGTTGGCGGGGTCGCAATCGGGCACGGCGAGCGGCGCCGAGCCGTCGGGCGGCGGCTGGACCGAGCCGCCGGGGCAGCGGCGGTAGCGGTTGGTCTCGAAGCCGTCGAGCCGCTCCGACGGCGGGACCGGTGTCAGCTCGCCGGTGACGTCGTTGACGCTGAACGGACTGAAGATCGGCTGGATGCGCGCGTAGTGGCCGTTGGCGTCGTAGGCGGCCGCTGCCTGGCCGAACTTGGTGAACCAGGCGGCGAGGTCGGGCGTGTACTGGCGCAGGGTGTCGACGACGTCGCCGGAGCGGTCCATCGTGCGGATCGCGCGCGGGAAGACGGTCGCGGTGAGCTGCTCGAGCCGCGGCATCTTGGCGGTCAGGTCGATCAGGTCGTTGTCGGGCCCGGGCTGACGGATCAGCACACGCAGGTCGCGCACCGTCGGCTCGGCGTCGGCGACCAGCGGCCGCAGCTGGCGCAGGAACGGGGCGAGCTCGACGGTGGCGGGCTTGCTGGCGGCGACGAGCGGGTCGAGGTCGTCGAGCGTCGAGCGGAGGTTGACGAAGGTGGTGTTGGCCTTGCGGATCGTGCCGGGCAGCAGCTCGAGCGCCTCGGCGAGCGCGACGTTCTCGTTCCCGACCGCGGCGGCGGTCGTGTTTGCGTTGGAGACGAGGTCGGCGAGGTCGTCGCGGCGGCTGGCGATCGCCCGCATGGCGCGCGCGCCGTCGGTGAGGAACCGCTCGAGCACGACGTCGTCGGCGACGAGCTGGCGCGTGAGCCGCGAGGTGGAGCTGAGCGCGGGGCTGAGGTAGCGCAGCGCCTGGCTGGCCTCCTCGGAGCGGCCGCCGTAGTAGGTGGCCTGGCCGTCGATGATCTGCTGGAGGCCGCGCCGGGTCTTGGGGTCGAAGGCGTTGAACAGCTCGTCGAGGTCGACGGGCGCGGTGGTCTCCTCGCTGCCGATCCGCCCGCCGTCGGGGATCTCGGGCGCGTCGTTGGGACCGGGCGCGAGCGCGACGAAGCGGTTGGCGATCCCCGACAGCGACGTCGCGCGGATGACCGCGGTGGTCCCCTGGTGCAGCGGGGTGAGGCCGCCGTCGTCGATCGTCATGTCGATGACGGCCTGCGAGCGGTCGTCGAGGCGGATCTCGTCGATGCTGCCGACCGCGCGCCCGCCGACCCGGACCTGGTTGCCGACGACGAGCTGGCCGGCGTCGTCGAAGACGGCGGTGACCTTGTAGCCGCCGCCGGAGCCGAGCATCAGCAGCGCGACGAGAACGGCTGCGGCGATCAGGGCGGCGAGGGCGACGAACCGCGCTACGCCATTCCCGCGATCTGCGGAATCTTGCGCTGCGCTGAGCTTCGCTCCCTCAGTCGTCAAATAACGGCCCCGAAATCGGCACCGCCCGCGTGGGCAGTATGACCCCTTCCATACCCGCTTGCGCCGGTTGGTCAGTCTCTACCCCATCGACGCCACCCGGCGCAACCCCAGGAGCGCGATAGGCATCGCATTCCGGCGTCCTCGCTCGCTCGCGGCCTGGCGGCCGCCACGCTCCCTGCGTCCTTGGACTGCTCGCCTCTCGCGCTCCTGTGCGGAGCTGGAGGGCTGTGGCCTTCCTTTACTCCATGCCCAAGGGGCCGCGAGCCTCGCCGGAGAGGAACTGGCGCACGAACTGGTTCGGCGAGTTGAACAGCTCGCTGGCGGGGCCTGACTCGACGATGCGGCCCTTCCAGAGGACGGCGAGGTAGTCGGCGACGCGGCGGGCGCTCATGATGTCGTGGGTGATGACGACGTAGGCGCCGCCGTTCTCCTGGTGGACCTCCATGATCAGCTCGCACAGCAGCGCGGTGCGGACCGGGTCGAGGCCGGAGTCGGGCTCGTCGAAGAGGACGATCTGGGGGTCGAGGACGAGCGCGCGGGCGAAGCCGGCGCGCTTGCGCATGCCGCCGGAGAGCTCGTTGGGCATCTTGTCCAGCGCGCCGGAGAGGCCGACCTCGCGCAGCCGGCGGGTGACGATCTCCTCGATCTCCTCCTCCGGCTTGTCGGTGTGCTGGCGCAGCGGGAAGGCGGTGTTGTCGTAGACGTTCATCGAGCCGAACAGCGCGCCGTCCTGGAAGAGGACGCCGAACTTCTTGCGCATCTCGAAGAGGTCGTCGTCGCTCATGGCGGGGACGGACAGGCCGTGGACGAGGACGTCGCCCTCGTCGGGGTAGAGCAGGCCGACCATGTGCTTGATGCAGACGGACTTGCCGGTGCCGGAGGGGCCGATGATCATCGAGATCTGGCCCTCGGGGATGCCGAGGTTAAGCCCGTTGAGGACGGTGTTGCGACCGAAGGACTTCTTGACGTCGATGAACTCGACGGCGTCGGTGGAGCCGTGCTGGCGGTTGACGCCCTCGTGCCACTGGTAGGGGTGCTCGCCCTCGCGCGTCTGGGCGCGGATGTTGGCCGGGATCGAGTCGCTCGGCTCCTCGGTCATCGCGGTCCGCGGCGGGTTGGGGTCGAAGTCGCCCTCGGCGGCGGGGCCGCCGGCCTCGACGGGCTCGTAGTCCGCGTCGGCGGGGGCGTCGTAGCCGCCCTCGGCGAGCTCCTCGTCGTACTGCTCGTCGCGCTTGTCGTCGTCGGACACGCTCTGCCTCCTCGCCCTCAGCCGCCTATCGGCGCCCGTGGATTCGTACCCCAGAATACCTGCGTGCCGAGCATGCCGATGATGTGCACGAGCACGGTGTTGAGGACCATCGATTTTGCGGTCGCGGTCCCCACGCCGACCGGTCCGCCACTGGCTGTGTAGCCGTAGTAGCAGCCGACGAGAACGATCGCCGTCGCCATCCCCATTCCCTTGAGGGTGCTGTAGAGCAGGTCGGGCGGGTTCTGGAACATCCAGAAGATGAGGAAGTAGCCACCGGAGGACACCTCGCCGATCTGCTGGACGACGGCGAGATAGGTGGCGAAGAAGCCGACGCCGATCGCCGCGACGTACATGAACGGCAGCACCATCCAGGCGGCGAGCAGCCGCGTCGCGCAGAGGAAGGTGAGCGAGCTGATGCCCATCACCTCGAGCGCGTCGATCTCGTCGGAGATCCGCATCGCGCCGATCTCGGCGACGAGGCCGGTGCCGACCTTGGCGGCCATCATGTAGCCGAACGCGTAGGGCAGGACCTCGCGCAGGTCGCACCAGGCGCCGAACCAGCCGGCGTAGGCCGGCGCGCCGATCGCGCGGTTGAAGTAGGCGGCCTCGATCCCGCAGGTGAGCCCGAGGATGAACGCGAGGCCCCAGATGACCACCGCGGAGCCGAGGATCAGGATGCCGGCCTGGCGCAGCGTCTCGCCGAAGAAGCGCAGCGCCCGTCCCTCGAAGACCTCGGCGACGACGCGCCAGCAGAACTTGGCGATGTCCCCGAAGGAGGAGATCCAGTCGCGCGGGACGTCGAGCCAGGAGCCGCCCATCACTTGATCACCGAGATCTCAGGATGGGTGGCGAGCAGGACCTGCGTGAAGACGTAGTTGAAGGCGAAGATGCCGAGGAACTCGATCACGACGCCCTGGTTGACGGCTCTGCCGACCCCCTCGGCGCCGCCTGACGCGGTCATGCCCTTGTAACAGGAGACGATCGCGATGATCGCCCCGAATAACGTCGTTTTCAACACGGACCCCCACAGGTCCGTGGTGGTGGCGTTGCTCAGCAGCGTCGCGAAGAACGGCCCGAGCGGGGCGTCGAAGGTGAGCGTCGCGAGCACCCCGCCGAAGATCCCGAAGATGATCGCGAAGACGTTGAAGAGGCCGGTGATCGTCATCAGCGCCAGGAAGCGCGGCACCACGAGGTTCTTGATCGGGTCGACGCCGAGCACCTGGAGCGCGTCGAGCTCCTCGCGGATCTTGCGCGCGCCGAGGTCGGCGGTGATCGCGGTGCCGCCGACTCCCGCGACGACGATCGCCGTCACGTTCGGCGCGAACTCGCGGATCGACGCGAGCACGAAGAAACCGCCGAGGCGGTCGACCGCGCCGAAGATCACCAGCGCGTTGCCGGCCTGCAGCCCGGGCGCGCCGTAGCCGAGCGCGACCGTCGAGATCAGCAGCGGCAGCCAGCAGAGCTTCAGCATGAAGAGGAACTGCTGGACGAACTCGGTGCCGTAGGGGTACGGCGGGCGCATCGCCGACAAGAGCGTCTTGCCGGTGAGGATCATCATGTCGCCGACCTGCTCGAGCAGGTTCTTGGTGGGCAGGAATGCCCGGTCGGCTGCGGCTCGGACCACTGATGCTCCTCCGGTTTCGGAATCTCCCGGCACCGGTGCCTTGGAAACCCCTGTAGGAGCCGAACACTACGCCATCCCGCGAAGGGTGCCAACTGGGAACCTTCGTGCCAGCGGGCACAGGTCGCAACTGCGCCGCGCGGCCTCTTCCCCGTGCTATGTTCGGCACGCTTTGACGCGGAGGAGAGCCCATGCGGTGCTTGCCGGAGCGTGCGCCCTGCTCGCCGCGGTCGCCGTCGGCTGCGGCGGGGACGACCGTCAGGACGCCAACGAGCCCGAGGGCGACTTCGAGGTCGAGGTGCTCGACGCGAGCTTCCCCGAGCGCCAGCGCCTCGCCGAGACCGCGACGCTGGCGATCACCGTCCGCAACGAGTCCGACGAGACGCTCCCGGACGTCGCCGTCACGCTGCGCGGGCTGACCGAGCGCAGCGAGGCCGAGGGCCTCTCCGACCCCAACCGCCCGGTGTTCGTGATCAACGGCCGGCCGGCGGAGATCGGCGGCTACCAGGAGGTCAAGCTCGACGCGCCCGACGGCGGTCCGACGGCGCTGGTCGACACCTGGACGCTCGGCGAGCTCGAGCCGGGCGAGAAGACCACGTTCCGCTGGCGCGTGACCCCGGTCCGCCCCGGCCCGTTCGAGGTCACCTACGCCGTCGCCGGCGGCCTCGACGGCAAGGCACGGGCGGTCACCGTCGGCGGCGAGGTCCCCCAGGGCGCCTTCCGCGGCACCGTCACCGCCCGCCCGCCCCAGTCGCGCGTCGCCGACGACGGCCGCACAGTCGTCGCCCCCGCGCCGTAGCGCTGCCTCAGCCTCTCACCCTCGCCCGCGCCGCGCCCCCAACCCGCGCCGCACAGCCGCACGGCCCCGCTAACCGCGCCCTACCCGCCATGCTCGATGAGTGATCGTTGACCCCAGGCGCGAAAAATCACTCATCGAGTCGATCAGGGGGGCTCGGGGCGGGGCTGGTGTCCCTGTATTGGCATGGCCGATACGCGCGAGCTGTGGACGCTTGTCCGGCGCCAGCATGGGGTCGTGACGCGCGTGCAGCTGCTGGAGCTCGGCTTTGGCAGCGGCGCGATCGCCCACCGGTTGCGGAGCGGGCGGCTGCACCGAGTCCACAACGGCGTCTATGCGGTTGGCCGGCCGGACCTCCCGCGCTCGGGCCGCTGGCTGGCGGCGGTGCTCAGCTGTGGTGCCGGTTCGCTGCTCTCGCACCGCAGCGCGGCCGCGCTCCACGGGCTGCTCGATGACGGTGGCGCGCCGATCGAGGTGACCGTCTCCCCGGGGACCACTCACAGGCGATCTGGACTGCGGATCTACCGCCGCGCGATTGCCGCCGCCGAGCGCGCCGAGGTCGAGGGCGTTCCAGTCACGGCCGTGACCCGGACCCTGGTCGACATCGCCCCGCTGGTCGGCTCGCGTCGCCTGGAGGCCGCCGTCAATGCGGCCGACAGGCACGGCCTCGCCGACCCCGAGCGGCTGCGCGCGGACCTAGTCGCATATGCGGGCCGGCGCGGGGTCGCGCCGCTGCGCCGCGTTCTGGATCGCCACACCTTCACCCTCACGGCCTCCGAGCTGGAGCGCCGCTTCCTGCCGATCGCGCACCGGGCGGGACTCGAGCGGCCCGAGACCGGCGTCCACGTCAACGGCTTCGAGGTCGACTTCTACTGGCGCCGCCTCGGGCTCGTCGTCGAGACCGACGGCCTGCGCTACCACCGCACGCCTGCCACCCAGGCGCGCGACCGCCTGCGCGACCAGGCCCACACCGCCGCCGGCCTTACCCCGCTGCGCTTCACCCACGCCCAGGTCCGCTACGACCCCCGCCACGTCCAGCGGACGCTCGCCACCGTCGTCCGCCGCCTCGCCCGGAGGCTTGATGAGTGATCGTTGACCCCAGGCGCGAAAAATCACTCACCGAGCGTTCGGGGCATGACCGTCGCGCGGCTCGTGGCCCGGGCAGGCGATCACCGGAACCCGCGGGTACTTCGGGTAGCGCTCTTCGGTCTTCGACCGCTCGCAGAGACTGAACACGCTCCCACGCGTGTTTCGCACCAAGCGCTGATGGCGGCAGCTGTCGCAGAGACCGTTGCGCACCGTGGGATTATCGCCCGGGCGCCTGCCGCTAGCCGGGCCGAACGGGCCTTCCGCGCGCATCTCGGCGTGGCGGCAGATGCCGCACGCGAATTCGCGCGCCCGCCCGGCGCCCGTCGTCGGCCCTGGCCTTGCCCAGCGCATGAACCACGCTGGGGCCTGGCCACTCACCCCGGCGCAGAGCCGGACGAAGTCGTGCGCGGACAGATGCGGGGTACACGAGACTGAGGACCTGCGCGTCACCAGCCTCCAACCGCGTCCGGACATCACGGAGCCTCATCCCGTCCACGACGGCTGCGGTCAGTCGGCGCCGCCCGAGCTCCCGCACACGGCCGCTCAAGAAGACCGAGCACGCCGCGGAGCACCGGACTCTCACCCTCGCCGCGACCCAGCCATCCAGACGTTGACGACGCCTGCCCTTCAGTACCAGCCGCAGCTGCTCCAGCTCCGCCACCGGCGATGGCTCCCCACCGAGCTCGTCGGTCGCAGCCGGCGGCGGGTCCACGTCGGTTTCAACGCTGACGACCGACGAGGACCCGCCGTCACCGACCCCGGTCGCGGCGGACCATCCGAGAGTCAGGGCGGCGACGGCTGCCGCCACTGCGGATACCGCAATCCTCCCTCGCCTCCCCAGCATCGGAACATGACCTTACACGCCGAGAGCCCCGCCGAAGCGGGGCTCTCGGGTGCGTCTAGATCCATCCCGCCCCCCACGCCCAGCGGCGCGAGGCGAGCAGTCCAGGGAAGCAGGCCTCGACGTGTGCACCCGCACACGAGAGGCCGATGACGCCGCCAGGCGCGCTCCCAGCGCGGCTGCCTATTTGATGAAGAGCATCTCCTCGTACTTGGGCAGCGGCCAGAGGTCGTCGGCGACGATCTTCTCGAGCTTGTCGGCGGCGGCGCGGACCTTGTCCATCGCGGCGAGCTGGTTGTCGCGCGCGTAGATGGCGAGGTCGATGCCCTCGATGCCGTCGGGGTAGTCGTTGGCGGCGCCGAGCTCGCCGATCGCGGCGACGAGCTCCTCCGCGAGCGCCCGCACCTCGCCCTCGAGCGAGTCGAAGTCGGCGTCGTCGAGCAGCGCGACGTAGCGCAGCGCGGCCGGCAGGATCATGGTCCGGGCCATCGACTCGGTGGTCTCCGCCTCGATGTTCGCGCGGCTCGCGTACTGCTCGGTCCAGACCTCGAAGCGGGACTCCAGCTCCCGCTTGGACAGCACGTCGTAGCGCTCGAATGCGGTGACGGTCGCCGGGGCGAGCACCTCGGGTAGCGCGTCGGGCGTGGTGCGCAGGTTCTTGAGCCCGCGCCGCTCCGCCTCGGCGTGCCACTCGTCGGAGTAGTTGTCGCCGCCGAAGCAGACCTGCTTGTTATCGGCGTAGGCCTCCTTGACGACCGCGGTCACGGCCTCGGCGAGGTCGCCGCCACCCGAGAGCTTGCCCTCGAGCACCTCGGCGAGCTCGTCGATCGCCTCGGCGGCGATCGTGTTCAGCACGGTGTTCGGGAACGCGAGCGACATGCTCGACCCGAGCGCGCGGAACTCGAACTTGTTGCCGGTGAAGGCGAACGGCGAGGTCCGGTTGCGGTCGCCGCCGTCCTTGGGCAGCGCCGGCAGGACCGGGGTGCCGAGGCCGAGGAACGAGCCCGGGGTGTGCGGGTCGCCCTCGCCGGAGACGATCGCCTCGAAGACCTTCTCCAGCTCCGCGCCGAGGAAGACCGAGATGATCGCCGGCGGCGCCTCGTTGGCGCCGAGGCGGTGGTCCTGGCCGATGTTGGCGACCGACGCCCGCAACAGGCCCTGGTGGCGGTTGACCGCCTTGATGACCGCCGCGCAGAAGAACAGGAAGCTCAGGTTGTCCGCCGGCGTGTCGCCCGGGTCGAGCAGGTTGACGCCGGTGTCGGTGCCCATCGACCAGTTGTTGTGCTTGCCCGAGCCGTTGACGCCCGCGAAGGGCTTCTCGTGCAGCAGGCAGATCAGGCCGTACTTGCGCGCGACCTTCGGCAGGATCTGCATCGTCAGCTGCTGGTGGTCGGACCCGACGTTGGAGTTCTCGAACATCGGCGCGATCTCGTACTGGCCGGGCGCGACCTCGTTGTGGCGGGTCTTGATCGGCACGCCGAGCTTCGCCAGCTCGCGCTCGGACTCCATCATGAACGCCAGCACCCGCTCGGGGATCGAGCCGAAGTAGTGGTCGTCGAGCTCGTGGCCCTTCGGCGGCTTGGCGCCGAACAGCGTGCGGCCCGCGTTGATCAGGTCGGGCCGCTCGAAGTAGTACTGCTCGTCGATCAGGAAGTACTCCTGCTCGGGCCCGACGGTCGTGAAGACCCGCTCGGAGGCGTCGTCGCCGAGCAGCTTCAGCGCGCGCACCGCCGACTTCGACAGCGCGTCCATCGAGCGCAGCAGCGGGATCTTGGCGTCGAGCGCCTCGCCGGTCCAGGAGGCGAACGCGGTCGGGATGCAGAGCAGCGTCCCGTTCGGGTTCTCGAGGATGAACGCCGGGCTCGTCGGGTCCCAGGCGGTGTAGCCGCGCGCCTCGAAGGTCGCGCGCACGCCGCCGGTCGGGAACGAGGAGGCGTCGGGCTCGCCCTGGATCAGCTCCTTGCCGGAGAACTCCGCGAGCGCGGTGCCCTCGCCGGCCGGGTTGAAGAAGGAGTCGTGCTTCTCGGCCGTCAGCCCGGTCAGCGGCTGGAACATGTGGGTGTAGTGGGTGGCGCCCTTCTCGAGCGCCCAGTCCTTCATCGCCGCGGCGACCGCGTCGGCCAGCGACGAGTCGAGCGCCTCGCCCTTCTCGAGCGTGCGCTGGAGCTTCTTGAAGACGTCCTTGGGCAGGCGCTGGCGCTGGACCGGGACGGAGAAGACGTTCTCGCCGAACGGGTTGTTGGCGGGGTGCGACATGTCGACCGTGCCGAGCGCGCCCCCGTTGGGGCTCCACTGGGCGGCGGTGACGTTCTGCGGGCGGATCCTTGGCATTTGGGTTCGGGGCCTCCTACGGGGGATGGTCGTGCGGACTGTAGCCCCCGCTCCCCTGAGGGCGTATGTCCACGTGTACAAAGGGGTGTGCCGGAGCTTCGCCCGGCGGGCGCGCCCCCGTGCGCGCCCGCCGGGTCTTGGCGAAGCTCCCGGCGTGGGTGGGAGAGGGAGCTATGCCCCCGCCGGGATCTCCTCCGAGCCGTGGGCCTGCAGGACCGGATCTCCGTCCTCGCCGGTGCGGATGCGGATAGCCTCCTCCACCGGCAGGATGAAGATCTTGCCGTCGCCGACCTGGCCCGTGCGGGCGTGCTTGAGGATCACCTCTGTGATCACGCCCACGTCCTTGGTCTCCACCACGATCTCGAGCTTGAGCTTCGGACGCAGGTGGATGGTCAACTCCGAGCCGCGGTAGTGCTCGGTGATGCCCTTCTGCCTGCCCGAGCCCTTGTACTCCGCTATGGAGAGGCTCGGGAAGCCCTTGTCGAGTAGCTCGGCCCGGATGGGCTCGAACGCCTCGTGGCGGATGAACGCCTCGATCTTCTTCATCTCAGCGAGCCTCCTTTCTCAATCGTTGGCCGTCATGGCGCTGGCCGTCGCCGGGACGCGCGGTCCCGCCCCGACGGTTCCCGGCAGGCCGGTCGAGTACTCCGGCTGCGGGATGAACTGCTCGGGGTAGCCGTACATCCCGTGCGAGGAGATGTCCAGCCCGGCCTCCTCCTCGGCATCGTCGACCCGCAGTCCGATCGTGGACTTGATCAGGGCGAAGGTGACGTAGGAGATGACGAGCACCACCACGAACGTGAGCACGACCGCGAGCGCCTGGACGCCGAGCTGGCCGAGCGTGCTGCTGAGCGTCGCGTCGCCGAAGATGCCGTACCAGACGCCGGCTCCGGCTCCGTCGACGATCAGCCGCGGCGAGGCGAAGATGCCGACCGCGAGCGTGCCCCAGATGCCGGCCAGGCCGTGCGCGGACAGCGCGCCAACCGGGTCGTCGAGCTTCATCTTGTCGAACATCAGCACGCCGTAGACGACCACGACGCCGGCGATCAGGCCGATGATCGGAGCCGCCCAGTACTCGACGAAGCCCGCCGGGGCGGTGACGCCGACCAGGCCGGCGATCGCGCCGTTGCCAGCCATGCCGACGTCGAGCGACTTGGTCTTCATGTAGATGGTGATGCTGGCGCCGATCACGCCGGCGGCCGCGGCGAGCTGGGTGTTCAGCATGACCTCGCCGAAGAACGAGTCGGCGGTGCCGAACGTCGAGCCGCCGTTGAAGCCGAACCAGCCGATCCAGAGGATCACCACGCCGAGGCCGACGAGCGGCATCGAGTGGCCGGGGATCACGCGCGGCTTGCCGTCCGGCCCGTACTTGCCCTTGCGGGCGCCGAGCAGCAGCAGCGCGGCGAGCGCGCCGGTCGCGCCGGTGAGGTGGACGACCGAGGAGCCGGCGAAGTCCATCACCGGCTTGCCGCCGATGTCGGAGAGCAGGCCCCCGCCCCAGACCGCGTGAGCGATCAGCGGGTAGATGACGGCGCCGAAGACGATCGCGTAGATGACGTAGGCGCCGAACTTGATCCGCTCGAGCGTGGTGCCCCACACGATCGCGAGCGAGACCGCCGCGAATGCGAGACCGAAGAGCATCAGCATCGCGTCGCTGCCGGCGACGACGGTGGCGTCGGCGCCGCTGCCGATCGTCTGGCCGAAGTGGAAGAAGAAGCCGTCGTCGCCGAAGAAGTCGTTGCCGAACCCGGCGATGCCGTAGCCGACCGCCCACCAGGCGATCGTGATCACGGCCAGGTTGACGAAGATCTTCGCGACGCCGGTGCCGGCGTTCTTCTGCCTTGAGAAGCCGATCTCGAGGAACATGAAGCCCGCCTGCATGAAGAAGACGAGGATGCACGACACGGCCACCCAGACCATGTCGATCTCGACGATCTTGGCCTCGAGCTGCTCGGCGACTCCCTGCGCGGACGCCGCCCCCGGCAGTAGGAGGGCGGCGAGCGCGGCCAACATCAGGGCTAGCGCGCCGGTCCTCAGGAACCTTGGTCTCATCGTGTGAGGCTCTCCTTTGGCCGGCGGCGCGCGCGCCGCCGGATCGGGGGAAAACTGACCTCACGAACCTAGGTCCGACCCAGCCAGGGGTCTTTGTACACGTGGCGAAGATTTGGCGGGCGGCCTTCTCCCGCCTGTCGCCGCCTGTCCGTCCGTCACAATGTCGCGCGCACGGAGGGCTGGCGAGTACCCGTGCCCGAGTAGACCCCCGGTGACCTTCCCCACGATCGAGTTCGCGGCCTTCTTCACGGTCGTCCTGTTCCTGTCGTGGCTGGCGATGCCGCATCCGCGGCTCTGGCGGCCGTTCATGCTGGTCGCCTCCTACGTCTTCTACGGCTGGCTGGACTGGCGCTGGGTGCTGCTGCTGATCGGCTCGACGGTCGTCAACACCGTCTTCGCGAACGCGGTGGCGCGCAGCGACGACCCGGTCGCCCGCAAGCGGATCGTGGCGGTCGCGGTCGCCGCGAACCTGACGCTGCTGGGGATCTTCAAGTACCTCGGCTTCTTCGCCGACTCCGTCGACGACGCGCTCAGCTCGATCGGCCTCGGCTCGCCGCTGCCGGTGCTGTCGGTCGTGCTGCCGATCGGGATCTCGTTCTTCACGTTCCAGTCGATCTCCTACGTTGTCGACGTCTACCGGCGCGAGCAGCGGCCGGTGCCGCTGGTCGAGTTCGCGGTGCTGCAGGCGTTCTTCCCGCACATCGTCGCCGGCCCGATCGTCCGCGTCGGCGAGTTCGTGCCGCAGCTGCGCACCCCGCGCGACCCGCGCAAGGTGCTCGCCGGGCCGGGGCTGTTCCTGATCGCGGGCGGCCTGATCAAGAAGACGGTGGTCGCCGACGAGCTCGCGCGCCGGATCGTCGACCCCGTCTTCGACGACCCCGCGGCCCACTCGGGGCTCGAGGTGCTGATGGCGATGTACGGGTTCGCCGCGCAGATCTATTGCGACTTCTCCGGCTACACCGACATGGCGATCGGCCTGGCGCTGCTGCTGGGCTTCCGGCTGCCGCAGAACTTCGACCGGCCCTACCTGGCGACCAGCCTGCGCCTGTTCTGGCACGGCTGGCACATGACGCTGTCGCGCTGGCTGCGCGACTACCTCTACATCCCGCTCGGCGGCAACCGCAAGGGGCCGCGCCGGACCTACATCAACCTGATGCTGACGATGCTGCTCGGCGGCCTCTGGCACGGCGCGGCGTGGACGTTCCTGATCTGGGGCGGCATCCACGGCGGCGCGCTGGCCGGCGAGCGCTACCTCGCCGCACGCTTCCCGAAGCTCCACCTGCCACGCTGGGTGGCGTGGCTGATCACCTTCAACATCGTCTGCGTGGCGTGGGTGTTCTTCCGCTCGCCGGACCTCGCGACGGCGTTCGGCATCCTCGGCGGGCTCGGGCTGTCCGGGCCCTCGCCGCTGGTGACGCCGGTGATCGTGGCGCTGACCTTCGGCGCGGTCGCGATCCAGGCCGTCCCGCGCGACCTCTGGCGCCGCTGGGAGGGCTGGTTCATCGCACGACCGGCGATCGCCCAGGGGATCGCGCTCGGTGCGCTGGTCGTGATCGCCGACGCAGCCGTCGGTCAGCAGGGCGTGGCCCCGTTCATCTACTTCCAGTTCTGACATGGACGAGCGAGAGCACCGGCGCGAGCAGCTGAGCGATCACCAGCCGATCGGCGGCCAGCCCAACGTCCACGACCCCGCCCATCCCGGGATCGGCGACCCGGCGGACGAGCGCCTGACGATGCCGGCCGGCAAGGTCCTGCTGATCGTGGTGATCGCCGTGCTGATCGCCGCGATCTTCAACGCCGACGCGATGGTCCGCGCCGGCGAGGGGATGAAGCCGGGCACCACGCGCGACGTCGTGCTGTCGGTCTCGCGACCGCTCGCCGACGTCACCGGCTTCCTCCAGCTCAACCGCCCGCGCGAGGGCTTCGACCTCGTCTTCGGCCAGGAGAGCAAGACGGCGTCGGGCACCGAGCTGGAGACCGGCTCGACCGAGATCCTGAAGCGCAAGGCCAAGCCCCCCGCAGAGCAGAAGCCGACCTGGCCGCAGCCGACCCGCCAGCGGCCGCTGGAGGTCTTCGTGACCGGCGACTCCGAGGCCGACCTGGTCGGTCTCGGCCTCGTCGACCTCAACCCGGACGGCCTGATGCGCGTCGAGACGGTCGCGCGCAACGGCACCGCCCTGACCAACCCGGGCTTCTTCAACTGGGAGGTCAACGCCGAGCAGGAGATGGCGGCGCGCGACCCGGGCGCCGTGGTGATGCTGATCGGCGCCAACGACGGCTTCAACGTCGAGGTCGACGGCGAGCTGTTCGCGCCGGGGACGCCTGAGTGGGAGACCGAGTTCGCCCGCCGCGTCGCGGTCGTCGCCGAGACGCTGTCGGGCGGTGGGAAGCGACCGGTCTACTGGGTGCCGCCGCCGACGGCCCGCGACGAGACCTACAACGAGATCTACCGCTCCCAGAACCGGGCTGTGCAGCGGGCGGTCGAGTCGGTCGAGGGCGCCCGCTACGTCGACATCTTCAACACGATCAACAACGGCCGCTACTCCGACCAGATCGAGATCGACGGCCGCAAGGTGCTCGGCCGCCAGTCCGACGGCATCCACTTCAACCGCGAGGGCGCGATGGTGCCGGCCGAGATGGTGCTCGAGGCGCTGGCGAAGGACTTCCCGGCGCTCGAGGGCGGCACCGGCCCGTCGCTCGAGACGCCCGAGGACGGCCCGGCGCAGCTCGGCGCCGACTAGCCCGCCACGCGACGAGCGATCGCACGGCCCGGGCCGCCACGATCGCCCGTCGGAGCTCCTAGGCCGGCGCCTCGTCGGGCGCGCGCTGCACGGCCTCGGCCTCGACCGCGCCGTCACGGGCCTCGTCCTCGGGCGGCAGGTCGCCGCCGCGCTCGGTGCCGGCGATCAGCTCGTCGGGTGCCTTCTGCTTGGGGATGAAGCCGGACTTCATGCCGAAGTAGACCGCCTGCGGGTGGTGGGCGACGATCGCGACCGTCGACTGCTCGGGCATCACCGCGAAGCCGTCGGAGAGGTACATCCCGATCTGCTCGAGGTCGAGCAGCTCCCAGACCTTGACGTGCTCGGACTGGTCCGGGCAGGCCGGATAGCCCCACGAGTAGCGGCGGCCCTGGTCGAGCTCGATCCCGAGCGCGCGGCGGATCTCGGCGTGGTTGTGCTCGGCGAGCCCCTCGGCCGCCTGGACGGCGAGGCCGTGGACGAACAGCTGCTCGGAGAACTCGCCGGCGGCCTCCAGCTCGGCGAGCCGGTCGGTCGACTTCGGCCCGACGGTGACGCCCTGGAGGGCGACGACGTCGCGCTCGCCGGAGTCGATCGGGCGGTAGAAGTCGGCGAGGCAGATGCGGTCGTGCTTGGGCTGGCGCGGGAACACGAGCCGCTGGATCTCGCGGTCGTGGTCCTCGGGGTCGAAGACGACCAGCTCGTTGCCGTCGCTGTTGCAGGGGAAGTAGCCGACCCGCACGCGCGGCTCGAGGTAGTCCTGCTCGCGCCACATCCGCTCGAGCTTGGGCGCGAAGCCCTCGTCGCCGTCGTGGCCCTCGACGATCCGCCGCCACTCCTCGCCCTTGCGGCCGCGGCCGCCCCAGTGGAGCTTGAACAGCACGTGGCGGTCGAGGTAGGGGTAGACGGCGTCGAGGTCGACGTCGACCTCGCGCGCCCCCCACCACGGCGGCGCCGGGATCGGCGCGTCGGTACTCGCCGCCGAGCGGACCGAGTCGTCGGTGACCGGCGGCGCGTCGTCGACGACCTCCGGCTTCTCGCGCAGCGTGCGGGCCTCCTCGCGGATCCGCTCGACGAGCGCGGCGCGCGCCGGCTCGTCGACGAGCGCGTCCATCGTGTCGAGGCCCTGGAAGGCGTCCTTGCAGTAGAAGACCCCGGGCCCGTAGACGTCGTCGGACTGCTTGCCGCCCGGGTAGAGCATCCGCCGGCCGAAGTCGCGGTTGATCGCCGCGCCGCCGACCAGCACCGGGAACTCCAGCCCGCGCTGGTGCAGCTCGCCGACGCAGATCGGCATCTGCTTGGAGGTCGAGACGAGCAGCGCGGAGAGGCCGATCGCGTCGGCGTCGTGCTCGACGGCGGCGTCGATGATCGTGTCGACCGGGACCTGCTTGCCGAGATCGACGACCGTGTAGCCGTTGTTGGTCAGGATCGTGTTGACCAGCGACTTGCCGATGTCGTGGACGTCGCCGAACACGGTCGCGATCACGACCTTGCCCTTGGTGTGTCCCTCCATCCGGTCGAGGTAGTTCTCGAGCTGTGCGACCGCCCGCTTCATCACCTCGGCCGACTGGAGCACGAACGGCAGGATCAGCTCGCCGGCGCCGAACTTGTCGCCGACCTCCTTCATCGCCGGCAGCAGCACCTGGTTGAGCGTCGGGACCGCGCCGATCTTCTCGACGGCGCGGTCGATCTGGTCCTCGACACCGTCCTTCTTGCGCCGCAGGATGTGCCAGTGCAGCGCGTCCTCGGGCTCCATGTCGGCGGTCGGGTCGGCGGCCGCGGCGTCCTCGGACTCGCCCTTGGACTCGAAGTGGGCGATGAACCGCTCGAGCGCGTCCTCGCGGCGGTTGAAGACGAGGTCGTCGACCAGCGCGCGATCCTCGTCGGGGATCTCCCCGTAGGGGGTGATGTGGTTGGGGTTGACCATCGCGAGGTCGAGCCCGGCCTCGACGCAGTGGTGCAGGAAGACCGAGTTCAGCGCCGCGCGGGCGTGCGGCGAGACGCCGAAGGAGACGTTCGAGACCCCGAGCGAGGTCTTGACCTCGGGCAGCTCGGCCTTCAGCAGGCGGATCCCCTCGATCGTCTCGACCGCCGACGGCCGCCACTCCTCGTCGCCGGTGGTCAGCGTGAAGGTGAGCACGTCGAAGATCAGCAGCTCGGGGTCGAGGCCGTGGCCGTCGCAGGCCAGCTCCTTGATCCGCTTGGCGATCTCGAGCTTGCGCTCGCGCGTCTTGGCCATGCCGACCTCGTCGATCGTCAGGGCGATCACCGCGGCGCCGTGCTGGATCGCCAGCGGGACGACGCGGTCGAGCTTGTCGGGCCCCGCCTCGAGGTTGATCGAGTTGACGATCGCGCGACCCGGGATCTGCTCGAGCGACTCCTGGATCACGTCGGGCTCGGTCGAGTCAACCTGGATCGGCGCCGGCTGGGTCAGCGAGACCCGCTCGGCGACGCGGCGCATCTGCTCGCCCTCGTCGTCGGGCCGCTCGGTGAGCGCGACGCAGAGGTCGAGCACGTGCGCGCCGCCCTCGACCTGGTCCTCGGCGACCTGGACGAGGCCGTCGTAGTCGTCTGCGAGCAGCAGCTCCTTGGCCTTGCGCGAGCCCTGCGAGTTGACCCGCTCGCCGACGAGCGTGGGCCGCGGCTCCTGGACCAGCGGCGTCGAGGTCATCATGCTCGACAGCCGCGGCGGACCCGGCGCCGGCCGTTCGCCGGGCGTGCGGCCGGCGACCTTCTCGGCGATCGCGCGGATGTGGTCGGGCGTGGTGCCGCAGCAGCCGCCGACCACGCCGACGCCGTAGCGCTCGACGAACTCGCCGAGCGTCGCGGCGAGCGGCTCGGGCTCCTCGGGGAAGATCGTCTCGCCGTCGGGCCCCTGGAGCGGCAGCCCGGCGTTGGGGATGCAGTGGATCGGCAGCGGGCTGCTCTCGCCGAGGTAGCGGATCGCGTCGCGCATGTCCTCGGGGCCGGTCGAGCAGTTGAGCCCGATCACCTGGACGTCGAGCGCGGTGAGGGTCGTCAGCACCGCCTGGATGTCGGTGCCCAGCAGCATCTTGCCGCCGTTGGGCAGCAGCGAGACCGAGCACTGGATCGGCAGGGTGCGGCCGGTGGTGCGGAACGCCTCGCGGGCGCCGAAGATCGCCGCCTTTACCTCGAGGATGTCCTGCGCGGTCTCGATGATCAGCAGGTCCGAGCCGCCCTGGATCAGCCCCTCGGCCTGCTCGGTGAACACCTCGACGAGATCGCCGAAGCGGATGTCGCCGAGGGTCGGGTCGTCGGAGGCCGGCAGGAAGCCGGTCGGGCCGATCGAGCCGGCGACGAAGCGCTCCTCGCCGACCGCCTTGCGGGCGATCTCGGCGGCGCGCTGGTTGATCTCGACGGTGTGGTCGGCCAGGCCCCACTCGTCGAGCTTGAGCCGGCTGGCCTGGAAGGTGTCGGTCTCGACGACCTGCGCGCCGGCGTCGACCATCGAGGCGTGGACGCCCTCGATCACGTCGGGGCGGTTGAGCACGAGCGCCTCGTGGCACTTGCCCTGCAGGCCCCCGTAGTCCTCCTGGGTCAGGTCGAACTGCTCGAGCGTGGCGCCCATCCCGCCGTCGAAGACGACGACGCGCTCACGGATGGCCTGGAGGTAGTCGCGCGGCATGGCAGGTGAGGCTACCGAAGTCCGGCCAACCTTGACATGGTTATGTGAAGGTTGGCCGGACCGCTCCTCGGCCGCGCCGCAGCAGCCGCTGTCAGGCGCGGCGGTAGAGGTGGGTCGTCAGCGGCGCGAAGATCGCCGTCAGCGCCGCCGCCTCGGCGAGCACCAGGCCGATCTCGCCGCCCGTCGCGCCGCCCTCCATCAGGCCGCGCGCCGCGGTGATCACGTGGCTGATCGGGTTGACGCCGACGAACCACTCGAGCGCCGCCGGCAGCGTCGAGGGCTCGACGAACGCGTTCGACAGGAACGTCAGCGGGAACAGCAGCATGAAGCCGGTGTTCATCACCGCGTTGGGCGCCCGCATCACCAGCCCGAGCGTCGTGAACGCCCACGACAGAGCGAACGCGAAGACCACCACCAGCGCGATCGCCGCGACGACGCCGGCCGGGCCCGCGTCGGGCCGGTAGCCGAGAATCAGCCCGAGCACGACGATCACCAGGCCGGCGACCAGGTAGCGGGCCGCGTCGCCGAGCAGCGCCCCGACCAGCGGCGCCGGCGACCAGATCGGCAGCGAGCGGAAGCGGTCTACCACGCCCTTGGTGACGTCGGTGTTCAGCGTCACGCCCGAGTAGACGGTCGTGAACAGCACCGACATCACGAGGATGCCGGGCAGGATGAACTGGAGGTAGGCCCCGGTCGAGCCGGCGATCGCGCCGCCGAACAGGTAGGTGAACATCAGCACGAACATCACCGGGGTCACGGTGACGTCGAGCAGCTGCTCGGGGACGTGCTTGATCTTGAGCAGCCCGCGCCAGCCGAAGGTCAGCGCCATCGTCAGGGCGCTCGGGCGCGGGGGACGCTCGCCGGTCGCCAGGACCGCGTGGACGCCCTCCCCCAGCTCCGGCTCGTCCCGCCTGGCGGCGGCGGTCTCCGCGGCGGTCATGCGGCCTCCTCTCGATCGGCGAGGCCATCCGGCGCGCCGCTCTCGGCCGGGTGTCCGGTCAGCGCCATGAACACCTCGTCGAGGCTGGGCTGGCCGAGGGCGAAGTCGGCCACCTCGGCGCCCGCGTCGGCGAGCGCGGCGACGGCCGCCGCGGCGCGCGCGCCGTCGGCCGCCGGCGCGCTCAGCGCCGCCGGGTCGGCCTCGCGCACGACCTCGACGCCGAGCCGCTCGGCCAGCACGCGCGCGGCGTCCTCGCGCCGGTCCGGATCGAGCAGGCGCACCCGCAGCGCGCCGGAGCCGACCGAGGCCTTCAGCTGCGCGGGCGTGCCCTCGGCGATCACCCGCCCGCTGTCGATCACCGCGATCCCCTCGGCGAGCTGGTCGGCCTCGTCGAGGTACTGGGTGCAGAGCAGGACGGTCGTGCCGTCGCCGACGAGCGCGCGCACGATGTCCCAGACCTGGCTGCGCGAGCGCGGGTCGAGGCCGGTGGTCGGCTCGTCGAGGAAGATCAGCCGCGGCGTCACGACGATGCTCGCCGCGATGTCGAGCCGGCGGCGCATCCCGCCCGAGTAGTTCTTGACCTGCCGCCCGGCCGCGTCGGCCAGGCCGAACGCGTCGAGCAGATCGGCGGCGCGCGAGCGGGCCGCCGACCGCGAGTAGCCGAGCAGACGGCCGATCAGGATCAGGTTCTCCTGGCCGGTGAGGTCCTCGTCGACCGAGGCGAGCTGGCCGGTGAGGCTGACCCCGGAGCGGACCGCGTCGGCCTCGGCGACGACGTCGTGGCCGAGCACCCGCGCCGAGCCGCCGTCCGGGCGCAGCAGGGTGGCGAGCATCTTGATCGTGGTCGTCTTGCCGGCGCCGTTGGGACCCAGGATCCCGTAGACCGTCCCGGGCCGGACCGCCAGGTCCACCCCGTCGACCGCGCGCGTGTCGCCGAACTCCTTGACGAGACCGCTCGCCTCGATCGCCAATCCGTCGCTCACCTGTTCACCTCTCGTCCGCTTCCTTGCACTCGTCGACCGCCGAGTGTGAGTGCTCGACCTTGGTTGAAGTCAAGGGCCCCTCCGCGAAGCCCGTCCGGCTACAGCTCCGCGCCGCCGCGGACCGCGCGCAGCTCGACCGGCGCGGCGTGCAGCGCGCGCAGGCGCAGGTCGCGCCAGGTCATCCCCTCGCGCAGCAGCGCCGGCATCCCCATCGCGAACGCCGTCGCGATCTCCACCGCCTGCAGGATGATCCCGTAGGCGAGCGCGTCGGTCTTGCCGACCCCGTAGGCCGACAGCACCGCCACGCACGCCGCCTGGAAGACGCCGAGGTTCGACGGGGTGACCGGCAGCGCCGCGGTCACGTTGACCGCGAACAGGACGGCGGCCGCGGCGCCGATCCCCGCCTGGCCGTCGAGCCCGAGCGCGACCAGCAGCAGGTAGCAGGCCAGCCACTGGATCCCCCACGCCGAGAGCTGCATGACCGTCGCCCAGGCGCCGAGCCGCGGCCGGCGGAAGACCTCGAGCCCGCGCCGCACCTGGACCATCGCCGCGCGCGCCGCGGCGACCGCCTGCTGGACGCGCTGGAAGCGCGACGGCCTGCCGCGCCGCAGCAGGGCGGGCGCGCCGATCACCAGCGCGAGCAGGACGAGCGGGGCGATCGTCGCGATGACCAGCGCGTCCTCGCCGCCGCGGAAGATGCCGACCGTCGCGAACATCACCGAGCCGAGCACGATCAGCGCCAGTATGTTCAGCAGCGTCTGGGAGACCATCGAGCCGAGCACGACCGGGAAGCGGTCGCGCACCCGCCCGATCCGGCGCGACATGATCAGCGCGCGCGAGGGCTCGCCGAGGCGGGCCGGCAACGTCGCCGACATCAGCACGCCGATCATCGTCGCCCGGGTGGCGTCGGCGCGGCGGACGCGGACGCCGGGCAGCGCCGCGCACAGGATCGCGTGCCAGGCCTCGGCGCGCAGCAGCATCGAGCCGCACATCAACGCGAACGCCGCGAGCACCCAGACCGGCGTCGCGGCGAGCAGCGCGCTGCCGATCGCCTCGATGCCGATCCGGTCGAGCGCCAGCGCGGCGAGCGCGATCGCGCCGACCATCCCGGCGAGCGTCGCGACGCGGCGGACCCTGCGCCAGCCGGTCCGGCGCTCGCGCTCGGGCGGCGCCGGCTCGATCGACGGCAGCCGCCGCGGCGGCGGGGCCGCGCTGCCGGAGGCCGGACGGACGCCGACGCGCGCCGCGAGCGCGGCGCGGCGGGTGGCCGGGCGCGGCAGCGCGACCGCGTCCTCGTAGCTCTCGACGACCTCCTCGGCGACGTGCGCCCAGGAGAACCGCTCGGCGCGCTCGCGCGCGGCGGCGCCCATCTCGAGGCGGCGGTCGCGGTCGAGGGCCAGCGCGTGCAGCGCCTCGCCGAGCGCGACCGCGTCGGCCGGCGGCACGAGCAGGCTGTCGACCCCGTCGCGAGCGACGTCGCGGTAGCCGGCGATGTCGGAGGCGACCGCCGGCGTCCCGGCCGCGAACGCCTCGGTGAGCACCATGCCGAAGCTCTCGCCGCCGAGCGCGGGGGCGACGAGCAGGTCGGCGCGGCCCAGCAGCCGCTGCTTCTCGTCGTCGTCGACGCGGCCGGCGACCTCGACCCCCTCGACGTCGAGCAGCAGCGGCTCGACCTCGGCGGGCGTGGCACCGGCGACCGTCAGCCGGGCGGCGACCCCGGCGCCGCGCAGCGCCTCGAAGGCGCGCAGCAGCACCGGCAGGCCCTTGCGCGCCTCGGCGCGGCCGAGGAACAGCAGCTCGAGCTCGTCGCGCGGCAGCGCGCGGTCGGTCGGGCGGGCGGCCGCGAGATCGACCCCGTTGGGCACGATGCGGTAGTCGCCGCCGTAGAAGCGCTCGGCGGTCCAGCGCGCCGCCTCGGAGACCGCGATCCGCACCCCGATCTTGTTGTAGAGCCGGCGCGCGGTCGCGACGTTGGCCGCCAGCCCGTTGGCGACGACGCTGCGCGAGTAGGCGTGGAAGGTCGCGACGACCGGCGCGCGCGACAGCTCGGTCGCGAACCAGCTGACCATCGGCGCGTTCGGCTCGTGGACGTGGACGACGTCGAAGCGCCCGGCGCGCAGCTCGCGCCGCAGCGCCGCGATCGAGGCCGGCGACAGCGCCAGGTTCGACACCGCCCCGTTCATCGGCAGGCCGACCGTGCGCCCGAGCGGCCGCAGGTAGCCGGGCAGGGGCCTGGGCTCGGGGGCGGCGCCCCGATGAGCCACGCGCGCCAGGCGGTCGTCGGGGTCGTACGGAGCGAGGAGGCGGACATCGTGCCCCTGCCCCGTCAGCTCCGCGGCGAGCGCCTCCGCGTGTCTCCCGACTCCGCCCGGGTACGTGTACGAGTAGGGTGAAACCAGCCCGACGCGCACGCCGGCAAGGTTAGAGCACCCGCCGGCATCCGCCAGACTCCGCGGCATGTCCGAGCGCTCCTACCTCAAGTACACCTTCATCAAGGTCCCGCCCGAGTGGCGCCGCCGCGGCGACGCCGAGCGCGCCCAGGACAAGCGCGAGTTCGCGGCCGCCTGCGCGGAGTTCGCCGCCGACAACTTCCTGCGCGCCTACTCGCTCGTCGGCACCCGCGGCGACTGCGACCTGATGATCCGCGCGGTCGCCCCCTCGCTCGACCCGATCCACGAGCTGCACGTGCTGCTCAACCAGTCCGGCCTGATGCGCTGGGCCGACGTCGCCCACTCCTACCTCGCGCTGACCAAGGAGTCGGTCTACTCCGACGAGGCCCAGCCGCTGGAGCCGCGGCCCGGGTCGGACCGCCGCTACTTCATCGTCTACCCGATGTGGAAGAAGCGCTCCTGGTACGCGCTGGCGCCCGACGAGCGGATGCGGATCATGCGCGGACACATCGAGACCGGCAGGCGCTACCCCGGCATCGAGATCAACACCGCCTACTCCTATGGCCTCGACGACCAGGAGTTCGTCGTCTCCTTCAACGCCGACCACCCGTCGGAGTTCCTCGACCTCGTCCAGGAGCTGCGCACGACCGAGTCGAGCTCCTACACCGAGTCCGAGACGCCGATCTTCACCTGCATCGGCGCCAGCGTCGAGCGGGCGCTCGACGCGCTCGACGGGACCGCCGTCACCGCCGTGGCGGCCGAGTCCGCCTGACGCCGGCCGCGCTCAGAC
>JAAYBF010000218.1 GCA_012718975.1 Solirubrobacterales bacterium
ATCCCTCGCCTCGGGGCGTGGCGCAGTCTGGTAGCGCACTCGGCTGGGGGCCGAGCGGTCGCTGGTTCAAATCCAGTCGCCCCGACTGGACGGAGCCCGCTTGGGGAGCGGGCTCTCGGCTTTCTATGCCTTCGCAGCGCGGCCCGGAACCTAGTCGGGGCTGTTGACGCTCACCTGGCCGTGGCTACACCGCACCCAGCTGGCAGCACTGATCGAGCCCTAGCAGCCGACGGGCGGTGAGGGACTCGCTGGAGTCGGCGCCTCGTCGCGGTGTTGCATCAACTCGGCAAGGCGCAGCACCGACCGCATCGCATCGGTGCGTGCGTCGATCCGCTTCGCTGCGCCGGGACGGGCTCGAATCCTTCGGTCCAGGCTGTCGATCGACTTGCTCACCGGGTTGCCTCAGAGTTCGTCCGGCGTCACGACGAGTCCAAGCCGATCCGCCCCACGGCGCAGGCGACCATCGACCGTCACGAGACGACAGTCGAGGATCAGGTTGGACCTGACCTCGGACCACATCAGCGGCGGCGCGACGAGATCCTCTCCGAGATCTTTGAAGCCGTCCGCCTTCGCACACGCCGCTGTGGCAGCGCTCGCGTCGATGACGAGCATCAGCGTCCGGCGCGAACTTCGTCCAGGCCGGCCACCCAGTTGGGTACGGGCGTGCCGTCCTCGAAAGTCCGCCAAGACTTTGGGAGCCCCACCATCTCCGGCTCCCGGTTGCTCGACGTGCGCTCGACGACGATCCGCGCGGCGGCTGCCTCAGCCTCCGACAGTTCCTCGACCTGCGCCCGCAGCTTCTCCTTGGCGGTCATATGCCGATTCTACCCCGGCCTTGCCGCCACTTCTAGGGTGCGGCAGCGCCGTCCTCTCGGCTCAGGCCAGGTCCAGGACGAGTTGGAGCGCGTCGTCCACCGCGCGCAGGTCGTCGAGACCGAGGTGCGCCACCTGTTCCCCGAGGTTGCGCGCGTCGACCGCGCCGACCATCTCGCACAGAACCCGGGTGGGCTCGCCGATGTCGACCTCGGGATGAAAGCTCGCCGCCGGCGCCGAGCGTGACGTCGGGCAGATCAACACGGTCGACAGCGCCAACAGGTCGTCGGCCTGGACGACCACCGCGTACCGGGTTCCGTGCTGAACTCGCCCACGCCCCCTGGGCAGGGTTATCGCGTGGACATCACCACGAACCACGCAGCTCCTCCATCAGCGAAGCCACCTCGCGAACCTCGTCAACGTACCCGGGATCCTGCATCAAGGCCCGAGCCTCGGCGGCCAGTCCCGCCCTCCTCCGCTCCCGCTCCGCGGTCTCGGTGATCGCACGGCGGGCCGCCTCCGCACGAGTGATCCCCCGACGCCGGGCTATCTCGTCGAGGGCCCGCAGGCCGTCCGCGCCGAGACGCAACGAGAGCGGATGCCTTGCAGCCGACACGGGACGACTGTAGCGCGAATCGCACTACGAGATCGGAGGGGACGCCGCGCCGCCGACTACCTCGGACAGTCCCCCGGCTCCTTGGCGCAGACGTAGGACATGTCCCTGTCGGTGACGTCGAGGCGCTCGACGATGTGGCCGTCGCTGTCGTAGCCGATCAGCTCCAGAGGTGGGCGCCAGGCGTCGACGAGGAGGACGAAGCCGCCGTCGCCGGTGCGGCCGCGCAGCGGCCGGCCCTCGGCGTAGCGGAACTCGAGTCGCTTGATCTCCGGCAGGGTGAGTCCGAGCAGCGGGTAGCGGCCGCGGTCGTCGAGCTGATTGCCGCGCCCGAGCATCGCCGGCCCCAGCAGGACGATCCCGTCCCGGCCGAGAAACTCGCTCCAGTCCTCCAGCCGCGCGCCCATCGACACACTGACGTCGTCGCCGAGGCCGAACTCGAGCCAGGGTCCGCCTGGAGCGTCGGACCGCCGGACGTAGAGCCCGACGCCCTCGGCCTCAGCGATCAGACGAGCCTCGCCCTCACCATCGAGCCACCAGTGCCGCAGGCCGTCCTCGGGCCTCACCTCGCGTCCGGGCGCGTCCCCGCCCGTGCCCGACACCCACCCCCCGAGGGACGCGAAGACCCCGTCGAAGGCCGACCGCGCGATCGGCACCGAGTAGGCGCCGCCCGCAAGGAGCAACACCACCCCCACCCCGACCGCGGCGACCCGCGCCCTGTGGCCGGCGCGCGCGAACCGCCGGCGCGGCCCGCGCCTCGCCAGCGGCCGCTCGGCCTCGGCCGCGACACGGCCGAGCTCGGCCCCCAGGTCGTCCAGCAGTTGGATGCGATCGCTCATCGGGTCACCTCGCTCGGGATCGGCATGTCGACCACGTCGGCGATCCGGCGCAGCGCCCGCGACACGCGGGCGCGGGCAGCATCCTCCGACACGCCGAGCGTCGCCGCCACCTCGCCGTAGTCGCGCTCGTCGATGACCCGCAGCCGCAGTGCGTCGCGCTGGTCGGACGGCAGGCTCGAGAACAGGTCCGCGACCGTCGCGCGCATGTCCGCCAGGCCGGCCAGCTCGACGATCCGCTGATGGTCGTCCTCGCTGACGGCCGGGACGCGGATACCCAGCCGCTCGACCGCCCGGCGCTCGGTGACACCGTCGCGCGCGTAGCGGGCGAGCAGGTTGCGGGCGATGCCGTAGAGCCACGCCGACGCCTCGGCGTCGGTGTCGCCGCGAAAGCGCCCGCGATGCTCGAACGCGCGGGCGAACGTCTCCGCCGTCAAGTCGCGGGCGACCTCGACGTCGAAGGTCCTGCGCAGCAGGAACGCCAGCAGCTCGCTCGCCATCGCCTCGTAGACGCCGGTGAACGCGGTCGGCGTGCGCGCCGACTCCCGCAGGCACGTTGAGAGCGTCTCCGCCATCTCCCCTTAGGTTCCGCGAGCGCCCGATCCTGTGACCGAACGCCCGGATGAGAGACTGCGCGCGGCTGCCGCTCGCGCCCGAACGGGCCGGCATGTCGCTCAGCGCATCCTGCGCCCGACCAAGGCCGTACGGCCCAGGGTCTCGGCTAGTAGATGACGTCGCCGCCGCGCTGCATGCGTCCACTATAGACCGCGGACGGTCGGTTACAGTGTCTCGACATCGCTTGGGAGGGCGGGGCAGGATGGACGACGGACAGCTGGACGCGGCGCTGGTGGACGGACGGCAGGCGGCCGACCCCTGGATCCGCGCGGTCGCCGAGGCCATCGTCCAGCAGCGGGTTACCTTCCAGCAGCTCGTGGAGTTGCGCCACCGCCAGCGGACAGCACCCACCACGGACGAGGGGACCTTCGCAGCGGCGGCGTTCGACCGCGCGCTCGGCGACTTTCGCGAGCGGCAGCGGCCGACCGAGGGCGAGCTGTCGTTCGGTTTCTTCGGCCATGCGGGGATCGGCATCTACCGGTCCGACCGCGGCAGCTTCCGCTACGGCATCGTCGGCGGAGGCATCCCGTTCGACTGGTCGACCGCCGCCGACCTCCTCTTTCGGCTGAACGCGATGGCTGAGCGGGTGCGCACTCTCTGGCCCACCGACCCGGCGGGGGTCCGCCCGCGGCGGCGCGCTCCGCTTCGCAGGTGGCGTCCCGCGCGCTCCGCCGACGCGAGCACGACGGAGACCCGCGACGTGCCGCCTCATGAGAACGCCGGGGGCACCCGGTCCGACAGCTCCGAGGATCGCCGCAGCAACCACGCCGCCGAGCGCACCCCGCACCTGATCAGGATCTACGACCTCTCGGTGCGGCTGCTCGAGATCGTCGAGGGCGAGTGCTCCACCCGCGTCGCCGGCGAGCCGGCCGCGCGTTCGAACCCGCCCTCCGAGAGCTACGACCAGCGCGTCGCCGCCTGCGTCCCCGACATCGACGCGGCCGACGCGGCGCTGCAGGTCGCAGCACGCGAGCGCACCGAGCAGCGCTACGCGATCGGAATGGCAGAGGGCCTCGCCTGGATCGGGGTGGTCACGGTCCTCGCCAGCATCGCGGTCGCGATCTTCGACGCGCCATTCGTCGACGTCGTCGCCCTGCCGGCCGGCGCGATCGGCGCCGCGGTCAGCGTCTTCCAGCGCATGACGACCGGGACGCTCAAGCTCGACACCAACAGCAGCCAGCGTGCCCTGCGCCTGTTCGGCGCGCTGCGCGCCGTCCTCGGCGGCGTCTTCGGAATGGCGCTCTACGCGCTGATTCGCGGTGGGTTCGTCGCGGTGCTCGACGTGCCGCAGGCCGACGAGCTCCCGTTCTTCGCGATCGTCGGCTTCCTCGCGGGGTTCAACGAGCGGTTCGTCCAGGACATGCTGGCCGGATCCGCGAACAGCTTCGGCGCCACGGGCGCTGCCGGACACGCGGCGCGCTGACCGGACAGCGCCTCACCGGCTGGTCACCAGCGCGACCGCGGCCACCGCGGCGGCCGCCCCAAGGGCGAGCGCGGGATCGATCCTCAGCAGCAGGGCGCCCACTAGTGCCCCGAGCAGGATCGCGACGATCGCCAGGCCGCGCTCGCGCAGGTCGTCGCGGGAGGCGACGCCCGCCTGGGCGGGGACCGACACCGCGGTCAGCGTCAGGTTGAGGACGGTGGTCGCGAAGTTCGGGTTGCCCTCCTGCCGGGCGACCGTGTTACGCAGGCCCATCGCCAGCGCCAGGACCGCGACGACCGCGTAGGCGGCAGCCTCGCCCTCCGCCGGCTCGACGACAGCTACCGCGACGGCCGCGCCCGCGAGCAGCACCACCTCGACCGCCATCGCCGCGCGCAGCGTCAGACCGCGGCGCCCAGCCCCCACCACCACGGCGACCAGCGCCCCGCCCGCGACGAACGCCACCAGCGCCGCCAGCGGCCCGGCGACCGGCGCGCCCTCCGCCCCCGCCAGGCCGAAGCCGAGGAAGATCACGTTGCCGGTCTGCATCGCGGCGAACACCTGGCCGAGCGCCAGGAACGCGACCGCGTCGACGATCCCGGTGACGAACGTGAGCGCCAGCAGCGTCGCGGCGCCGACCGGTCGCGCCGGCGGCGTCGGGCTCGGCCTGGCCGAACCTGGTCGGGACTGGGTTTGCGGAGGGCTCGTCATCGTCGCCGCCGGCGCTGCGCACCGGTATTTGACCACGCGGGGGTTCGGTCCTACCTTCGGACGAGGGGCCTTTCGAACCCCGACCAAGGAGCACCGACATGTCCAACGCGGGCCTGTTCATCGAGTGGGGGGCCACCGTCACCGGGCGCGAGTCGAAGGCGCTCGAGGTGTTCGGCGAGGCGATGAACCTCTACGAGCACTACGAGCGCGACGGCGAGATCGACAGCTACGAGGTCGTCCTGCTCTCCCCGCACGGCAACGGACTCTCCGGCTACGCGCTGCTGCGCGGCAGCGCGGAGCAGTGCGCGTCCGTGCGCGGGCGGGACGACTTCCAGCGCGTCCTCGCTCGGGCCGGTCTGGTCGTCGACCACCTCGGCGTCGTCGACGCCACCCTCGGGGAGGGCATCCCCGACCAGATGGCCGTCTACACCGAGGCGATCGGCGCGGTCGCCTGACGCCACGGCGGGTGCGCGCCGTCGCGCGACGCGCACCCGGCCAGCGGAGCTCGGGCCGAGCGGGCGGGGCGTGGCCCCCAGCTCACGGATCCATCTGGCCCTCGTAGAGGGCGAAGAAGGCGCCCTGCGGGTCTGCGACGACCGCGAGCCGGCCGGGCCCGATGTCGATCGGCCCGGCGTGGACGGCTCCGCCGAGCTCGCCGGCGCGCGCCATCGCGGCGTCCAGGTCCTCGACGGCGAAGTAGACGAGCCAGTGCGGCGGGAAGTCGGGCGGGGTCGCCCCTCGGATGCCGCCGTTGCGGGCGTCCCCGTTGAGGATCGCCAGGTAGCGCTCGGGCTCGGGACGGGTCTCCTGGATCTCCCACCCGAAGAGCTCCCCGTAGAAGCCCGCGGCGGCGTCGATGTCGCCGGTGCTCAGCTCGTTCCACATGAGCGCGCCGGGCGCGTTGACCATCTGAGCGCCGATGTGCTCGCGCGGCTCCCAGACCAGGACGAAGGCGCCCTGGGGGTCGAGCAGCCCAGCCATCCGGCCGGCGTCGAAGACGTCGAAGGGCTCCATCGCGACGGTGCCGCCCAGCGCGGCGGCCTTGGCCGCGGCCTCGTCGGCGCTCGCCACCGTCACGTAGCTGTTCCAGGCGGGCGGCGCGCCCGCGGCGGCCATCGCCTCCGGCTGCGGCGAGATCGCCGCCACCGCCCGTCCGCCGACGCGCATCATCGAGTAGACGGTCCCCTGGTCGTCGACGGGCTGGTCGTCGGCCTCCCAGCCGAGCAGCGCGCCGTAGAACTCCTTGGCGGCGGCCTGGTCGGTGGTGCTCAGGTCCGCCCAGCTGAAGGTGCCCGGCTCGTAGCGCTCCCGCTCACCCATCTCGCTCCCCTCTCGGTCCTCGGCGTGTGTCCGGGGACATCATCGCCCACCGCCGGGCCGTGCGCCAGCGGCGGGTCGGAGAGCCTGACCGCGCCGACGGGACGCGCGCAGGCGCTGGGCGGGCGGGTGCGCGCCACGGCGCGCACCCGCTGCCCAGAGCGTCCGCTCAGGCGGTCGCCGGACCGGGGGTCGTGGTCTCCGGCGGGACGGGCTCGCCGCCCTCCTTGATGCCGCGCAGCGAGAAGAACAGCACCGCCGCGACCAGGGCGGCGATCGGCGCGGTGAGCGTGCCGGCGATCACGTCGAAGATGATCCGCATCGCGACCGTGTCGGAGATGCCGACGGCGATCGCGCCGAGCACCGCACGGGCGATGCCGACGATCAGGAAGACCGCGACGATCACGCCGAACACCCGCCAGGCGTTGCCCTTGACGAGGTTCCAGGAGCGGCTGAACGCGGCGAGCACGCCGGTCCGCTCGACGACGATCGCGGGCGCGATCACCGACCAGAACGTCAGCAGGATCAGGCCCGGGATGACCAGCAGGATCATGCCGATCGCGATGCCGATGCCGGCGAGGATGCCGGCGCCGATCAGCGGCAGCACGACCGGCATCGCCGAGTTCGCGAGGTCGCCGACGGAGTAGTCGCGCGCGCCATCCTGGACGTCGGATACCAGCGTCACGACCATCCCCTGGTAGAGGGTGTTCGCGACGACTCCGACGAGGACGACGATGAGCAGGAGGAGCGCCCCGCCCCCGCCCAGCAGCAGGCCGCTGACCACCCCGACGACGAGATAGATCACGAAGGCCAGCGGCAGCAGCACACCGGCCTGGGACCCATAGATCGAGAACACCTGGCTGAGGGTGCCACCCACGTCTAGCTTTCTGTCCATGTTGCGGGGATTCGGCCTCGGAGCGCTCAAACCTGCGAAGGATCGTGCGGATTAGGACATTCGTCGGGGCGGCGGCGGCGCCGGTTGCGCGCGACGGCGCTGCCTCTATGATCCGCCGCACCCTCGCGGGCGTGGTGTAACGGCTGCACAAGAGCCTTCCAAGCTCTTAGTACGGGTTCGATTCCCGTCGCCCGCTTCGTCCTCCCGGCCGCCCGAGGCCGCCGTCAGCCGCGGGCGAGCCAGCGGCGCGGGTTCTCGACGAGCATCGTGTGCTCCTGCTCGGCGGTCATCCCGCCGTCGCGCAGCGCCGGCAGCACCTTGTCGTGGACCAGCCGCGTGCTCCAGTCGCGGTCGACCGCCCCGTGCTCGAGCAGCTGCTCCTCGGCCTCGGCCGGGAACCAGTCGATCGTCGCGCACGAGTCCGCGGAGAGGAACATCCGGTCGGCGTGGCCGCGCTGCAGCAGCGCCAGCACGGTCTCGTTGCGACTCGCCAGCGGCCGGTACATCTCGAGGCCGTAGCGGTCCATGCCGATCCAGGCGCCGGTGTCGAGCAGCGCCTCGATGTGGTCGAGGTCGTCGGTGTCGCCGGTGTGGGCGAGCTGGACCTTCGCCGGGTCGACGCCCTCCTCGACGAAGATCTCCATCTGGCGCAGGCCGGTCTGGCCGGCCGGAAAGGTGTGCGCCATGATCGGGACGCCGGTCCGCAGGCTCGCCCGGGCGCACGCGCGGTGGACCTTCTCGACGTTCTCGGTGACCCCCGGCGCGTCGGCGGCGCACTTGAGGAACCCCGCCTTGATCGGGGTGCGCTGGATGCCGCTCTCGATGTCGTGGACGAAGGCGTCGGCCATCGCGTCGGCGTCGCGGGTCACCCAGTAGTGCGGCAGGAAGTCGTAGGTGTAGATCCCGGTGCAGGCGATCAGCTGGAGGTCGGTCTCGCGCGCGACGCGTTCGAGCAGCCGCACGTCGCGCCCCCCGAACATCGCGGTCGGCTCGACGATCGTCCGCACCCCCACCTCGAGCGCGCCGGTCGCGGCAACGACGGCCGCGTCGTGCAGCGCCTGCTCGTCGTAGAGGTGCGGCCACTGGATCGCGTTGGCCTCGTCGCGGAAGCAGAGGTGCTCGTGAATCAGCGTCACCCCCAGCTCCTCCAGCTCCAACGGCCCGGTCACGCTCTCGACGGTCCCCACGCCCTCTCCTCTCTCAGCCTCCCGTTGCGGCGATCCTAACCCGCGCCGGTCGCCCCACGGGCCGCTCCGCCCGCGCCTCCATGCGAGCTTGCGGCCATCCGCCTAGAATCGCGGCTCCCCGGGGGAGTGAGTTAATGGCTATGCGCACGGTCTCCAAAACCGTGAATCCGGGTTCGAGTCCCGGCTCCCCCGTCCGCCGGCCCGCCGCATGAGCAAGCACCGCATCTACACGACCAGCTTCGCGAGCGTCTATCCCCACTACGTCGCGAAGGCGGAGCGCAAGGGGCGCACGAAGGGCGAGGTCGACGAGATCGTCCGCTGGCTGACCGGCTACGACCAGGCCGGGCTCGACGCCGAGATCGAGCGCGGAACAGACTTCGAGACGTTCTTCGCCCAGGCGCCGCGGATGAACGCCGACCGGACGCTGATCACCGGAGTGGTCTGCGGGGTGAGGGTCGAGGAGGTCGAGGAGCCGACGATGCGCGAGATCCGCTACCTCGACAAGCTCGTCGACGAGCTCGCGAAGGGCAAGCCGATGGAGAAGATCCTCCGCACCCCGGCGGCCTGAGCCGGGCCCGCGGCGCCGGAGTCGGCCCCGCCGGGGGCACGCGCGCTCAGCCGTCGCGCTCGGCCTCGGCGACCACCTCGCGCAGGTACGGCCCGAGCAGGGTGGCGACCGAGGTGGCGGTCATGTTCGCCGGGCCGGTCGGCAGCGCGGCGTAGCTGATCGCGAGCCGGACGACGGTCTCCGACAGCAGGTCGATCGCGTCGCGATCGACGCGCGGCCAGCCGGCGGAGATCACCGCCGAGAGCCGCTCGGCGGCGACGCCGACGACCGGCTGGCCCTGGGTCGTGACGTAGGGGAGCAGGCTCTCGTTGCCGTCGCCGGAGACGACCGAGCGGATCAGCGGATGGTCGGCGGCGGCGGTCAGGAAGACGTCGAACGCCGCGGCCAGCGCGTTGGTCGGGTCGTCGAGGTTCGAGGAGACCGCGAGCTCGACGTCGGTGAGGAAGCGGTCGGCCTCGCGGATGAACAGCGCCTGCGCGAAGGCCGCGCGCGAGCCGAACTCGCTGTAGAGCGTCTGGCGGCTGACCCCGGCCGCGCGCGCGATGTCGGCCATCGTGATGTCGGACCAGTCGCGCTCGCGCAGCAGGTCGCTCGCGGCGTCGATCAGCGTGTCGCGCAGCAGCTCGCGCGCCGCGACGGCGTACGGGGTGCGGGTCGCGGCCTCCACCGCTCAGCCCTCCCGCTCGAAGTCGAGCTTGTCGCGCACGCCGCAGTCGGGGCAGACCCAGTCGTCGGGCACCTCGCTCCAGGGGGTGCCGGGCGGGAAGCCCTCGCGCGGGTGGCCGGCCTGCTCGTCGTAGACGTAGCCGCAGCCGGGGCAGCGGTAGGCGCTCACGCGGTCGCCGCCTCGCCGCCGTAGCGGCGCAGGACCCGCCTGCGGGTGCGCGGATGGATGTTCGCCCGGGTCACGTCGCCCTCGTAGTGGTCGAGCACGCGGTGGTCCATCACGCGCCGCCAGAGCGGCGGGACGGTCGCCAGGACGATCATCCCGGCGTAGCCGGTCGGAAGCTGGGGCGCGTCGTCCTCGTGGCGCAGCGCCTGGTAGCGGCGCAGCGGGTTGGCGTGGTGGTCGGAGTGGCGCTGGAGGTGGTAGAGCAGCACGTTGGAGGCGACGTTGTTGGAGTTCCAGCTGTGCTCGGGACGGGTGATCTCGTAGCGGCCGTCGTCGCGCTTGCCGCGCAGCAGGCCGTAGTGCTCGAGGTAGTTGACGACCTCCAGCAGGGAGAAGCCGAGCACCGCCTGGACGATCAGGTACGGCAGCACGACCCAGCCGAAGACCGCGACCAGGGCGCCGAAGAGGACCGCGGTCATCAGCCAGGCGTTGAGGATGTCGTTGTGGATCGAGACGGTCCGCTTGCCCATCCGGTGCAGCCGCTTGGCCTCGAGCTCCCAGGAGGAGCCGACGCTGCCGGCGACGGTGCGCGGCAGGAACTCCCAGAAGCTCTCGCCGATCCGCGAGCTGGCCGGGTCCTCGGGGGTCGCGACGCGGACGTGGTGGCCGCGGTTGTGCTCGATGAAGAAGTGGCCGTACCCGGTCTGGGCGAGCGCGACCTTGCTCAGCCAGCGCTCGAGGCTGGCGCGCTTGTGGCCGAGCTCGTGGGCGGTGTTGATCGCCACGCCGGCGACGATCCCGGTGGTCAGCGCGAGTCCGATGCTGTCGAGCGTCGAGAGGCTGCCGCTGGACCACAGCCAGCAGGCGAGCACCAGCGACGCGTACTGCAGCGGGATGAACAGGTAGGTGCACCAGCGGTAGTAGCGGTCCTCCTCGAGCCAGGCGATCACGCTGTCGGGCGGGTTGTCCTGGTCGGTGCCGATCAGCAGGTCGAGCAGCGGGAACAGCCCGAAGACGACCGCCGGCCCGATGAACCAGAAGGCGCCGATCCCGGTGACCTCGACCAGCCCCCACGCCATCAGCGGCAGGCTCGGGACGAGCAGGCCGAGCAGCCAGGCGTAGCGCTTGCCGTCGCGCCAGGTCGGGGTCTCCAACGGCTCTGCCGCGTCGATCGTCGCTGAGGTCATCCGTCTCCGTCTCCCGTTCGGTGCCTTGGACAGGGATCCATGCCCACGGACGACAGGTTTACACAGACCCCACTTCGTGTCAAGAGCGCCTACAGAGGGCGCCATGGTGTCCGCGAGCCGCGCTGATCCACCTGGGCGCCCCTGTGGTTCAATCGACCCACGCGGATGTGGCGGAACTGGTAGACGCGCCGGCTTTAGGTGCCGGTGGCCTCGGCCGTGGGGGTTCGAGTCCCTCCATCCGCACTGGAGTGGCGGGCGGTAGAACCTGCGCCCATCGGCCCGGCAAGGGTGTAGGCTCGCTGCCGCGAGGAGAGCGATGGCCGAGCCGGTGATCCACCACCCCAATCGGGACAAGCCCGAGTCCAAGGCGATGAAGGCGATCGTCGTGCTGCTGCTGATCGTCAGCGCGGCGCTGGTCCTGATCATCACGATCGGCGGCTGGTCGGCGCTGCAGGGCTCCCAGCCGTTCGCCTTCGCCTACGCGTTCGTCAACCTCCTCTTCGCCTACTACGTGGCGCGCTGGAACCGCGGCGTGCTGCCGGTCGCCGCCGCGCTCGCGGTCCTCTACGGCGTCCTCGCGCTCGTCGCCGCCCCCTCGTGGTTCGCCCGCGACAAGGCCGGCTTCGCCGACCCGCTGCTCGACCCAGGCTTCCTCGGAGTCCTGACGTTCGTCCTGATCCCGATCCAGCTGATGCTCCTCGTCTTCTGCGCGCGCGCGTTCAGCCAGCAGTGGAACATCGAGATCGAGGTCGATCCCGACGAGGACCGCCACCGCGAGCCGCCGGCCCGCGGCGGCAGCCCCGAGCCGCTCGGCGCCTGAGCGCCGGCCTCCGCCACCCCCTCGCCGCGGGCGCCGTCAGGCCCTAGAATCGCCGCGGGCGGCCGCATGCGGCGGTGTCCAAATTGGTAAAGGAGGCGGTCTCAAAAGCCGCTGCTCGCAAGGGCTTGTGGGTTCGAGTCCCACCCGCCGCACTCAGCCTCCGGGGCCGTCGGCCTCGGGCTCCTCGGTGGCCCGCCAGCCGCCGTAGGCGATCGCGGCCGCCGCCACCAGCCCCGCGAAGCTGCCGATCCGCGGCTGCAGGTCGGCCTCGATCCCGAGCCCGAGGTCGACCTCCGGCGGGAGGACGAGCCGCATCAGGATCGCCACCAGCGCCAGCGCGCCGACTCCCATCGTGATCCGCCCCGGTGGCCGTGGCAGGTCCGGCGTCGACTCCGCGAGCGCGACCAGCGTCAGCCCGACCGCGACCACGGCCACCAGCAGCAGGACGACGTCGAGCAGCGCGAAGGACTCCCACGCGTTGAGGTCGCCGGTCACGCCGACGTCGAGGCCGTCGAGCGCGTCGGTTCCGTACCAGGGCAAAAACAGCGACACGAACAGCGCCAGCCCGCCCAAGCCGGCGATCGCCTCCCCCGCGCCGATCCTGCTCGCTCGCACACGCCTCCGATCTGGTCGACCGCCGGACACGGCGGCTCGGGCGACTCTACCCTCCCGCGGCGATGGACCCGACGGAGGAGACGGCGGCGCTGGCCGCGTTCGCCGAGCGCCGCCCCGGCGGCGAGATCGAGCGCCGCGCGGCGCTGCACCTGGCCGGGCGGCTGGGCGCGCTCGGCCGCGCCGCCGAGGTCGAGCCGTTCCGCTTCAACCACCGCTGGGCGCTCGCCCAGGCGGCCGCCGCCGGCCTCGCCGTGTCGGCAGCGTCGTCTCGGTGAGCCGGCCGGTAGCCGGCGCGGCGCTCGTCGCGGCGGCGTTCGCGTCCTCGACGCTCGAGGCGCTCGGCGTCGCGGTGCTCGCGCGGCTGCTCGGCCAGCGCGCCTCCCAGAACGTCTCCTCTCCCCCGTCCCCCGCCGACGGCGCCGGCCGCGGCGTGCTGGTGCTCGCCGCCGCCTACGACGCCCCGCGCCGCTCGGCGATCGCGCGCCTGGCGGGACGGATCGGCGACCCGTGGCCGTGGGTGGCGGCGACCTTCACCGCGCTGGCGCTCTGCTGCATCGTCCGGGTCGCCGGCGTCGAGGGGACCTGGCTGACCGCGATCCAGCTGCTCCCGACGCTGGCGCTGCTGGCGCTCGTGCCGGCACTCGTGGACGCCGAGCTGGCGCCGCTCGACGCCGGCCTCGCCGAGGCGACCGGCGTCGCCTGCGCGCTCGCGCTCGCCGAGCGGCTCGACGGGGAGCTGCGCGGGCTCGACATCTGGGTCGTGCTCACCGGCGCCGGATCGGCGAACCGCGCCGGCTTGAGGGCGTGGCGCCGCCGCCACCGCCGTGCGCTCGCCGCCCGGCCGGTCGCGACGATCGAGCTCGGCGCGCCCGAGCCGGCGGCCGCGGCGGCGACGGTCGCCGGCTTCGCCGAGCTGGCGCGCGAGCTGGACGCCGCCGCCGGCGCGCGCGACTGACCGCCGCGCGGGCCGACGGCCGCCGCTTCAGACCGCCGGGTTGCCGACCGGCTCGTCGCCGGAGTAGTCGTAGAAGCCCATCCCCGACTTGCGGCCGTACCAGCCGGCGGCGAGCATCTTGCGCAGCGTCGGCGGGCGGGCGAAGCGGCGCTCGCGGAACTCGTCGAAGAGCACGTCGCAGATCGCGCCGAGCGTGTCGAGGCCGACGAAGTCGGCGAGCAGCAGCGGACCCATCGGATGGCCGGCGCCGGCCTTCATCGCCGCGTCGATCTCCTCGATCGAGCCGACGCCCTCCTCGTAGGCGCGGATCGCGTCGAGCATGTAGGGCACCAGCAGCCGGTTGACGATGAAGCCGGCCTTGTCGCGCGTCGGGATGCCCATCTTGCCGAGGCTCTTGGTGAACTCGAGGCCGGCGTCGAAGGTCTGGTCGGTGGTCGTGATGCCGCGGACCACCTCGACCAGCTTCATCACCTGGGCCGGGTTGAAGAAGTGCAGGCCGAAGAACCGGTCGGGCCGCGAGGTCGAGGCGGCCTGGTCGATCACCGACAGCGACGAGGTGTTGGTCGCGAACAGCGCCTCGGGCGCGGCGACGGCGTCGACCTCGCGCCACATCTCGAGCTTGAGGCCGAGGTCCTCGGTGATCGCCTCGATCACCAGGTCGCAGCCGGCGAGGTCGCCGTAGTCGAGCGTCGGCGCGATCCGCGCGCGGACCGCGTCGGCGTCGGCCTGCTCGGCGCGGCCCTTCTCGACCGCGCGCGCGAGCTGGCGCTCGATCTTGCCGACGCCCTTGTCGAGCGCCCCCTGGTCGGCCTCGCGCAGGACCACGTCGTAGCCGGCCTGCGCGACGACCTGCGCGATCCCATGGCCCATCAGCCCCGCGCCCAGCACTCCCACCTGCTTGATCTCCACTACGTTCTCCCGGTCAGACGTCAGCGAGTCGCGGGGAGCCTATATGTCACTGATCGGAGTCGAGGACCGCGAGGGGGTCCGCCACCTCGTCCTGCAGCGGGCGGAGAAGCGCAACGCCTTCAACGGAGAGCTGATCGAGGCGCTCGGCCGGGCGCTCGAGCAGGCGGCCGCCGACCCGGCGGCGCGGGTGGTCGTCGTGCGCGGCGACGGGCCGATGTTCTCCTCGGGGATGGACCTACAGGACCTGCGCGACCTCGCCGCCGACCCGGCGAACCTGCGGCCGTTTCGGCGGGCGATCCTCAGCTGGTGGAACCTGCTCGAGGAGATGCCCAAGCCGACGATCTGCCAGATCCACGGCGGCTGCCTCGGCGGCGCGTTCGAGCTGGCGCTCGCCGCCGACTTCCGCGTGATGGCCCAGGACGCCGTCGCCGGGATCATGGAGGTCCGCGTCGGCCTGCTGCCCGACGTCGGCGGCTGCTCGCGGCTGCCGGCGATCGTCGGCCTCGGCAACGCCAAGGAGCTGATCATGACCGGCAAGCTGATCGACGGCCAGGAGGCGCACCGGATCGGCTTCGCGAACCGGATCGCCCCCGCCGACGAGCTCGACGCCGCCGTCGAGGCGTTCGCGAACGAGCTGGCCGGCTGCGCGCCGCGCGCGGTCGGGCTCGCCAAGCGGGTGATCGACGCCGCCGCCAAGCCGGCGCTCGCCGCCACGCTCGAGCAGGAGGTCCAGGCCCAGGAGATGCTCGTCGCCAGCGAGGACTTCGCCGAGGGCACCGCCGCCTTCTTCGAGCGCCGCTCGCCCGCCTTCACCGGCGCCTGACCCAAGCGGGTGAAGCCGCGACTGGCGTAGATCGGAACATGGTCTTACTGTGTTGCGGTCAACAAACGGGAGGCACACTGAGATGAAGCGCTTCACAGCGGCCGTGGCGGCCGTCGCAGGGGTACTGCTGATCGCCACGACCGCAACCGCCGCGGCCGAGACGGTCGTGGTGACCGGCTCCGACCTCGGCGGCGACTGGCATGCGGCCGACACCCGCCCCGGCGGGACCGCAACCTGGGAGACGGGCCCCGCCGCGCCGCCGCTCGGCACAGACAGCGTCGAGCTGTCGACCGCCGACGCGGCCGCCAAGGTCCAGCTCCTGACCGACGTCTACGCCGACACGCCGCTCGCGGCGATCGACGGGATCGGCTACTCGACCTACCGCGACCCGCTCGCGACCGGGTTCGTCGCCGGCGTGGCGTCGCTGAACGCGCGCGTCGACCTCGACGGCGACGGCACGGCCGACGTCTACATGGTCTACGAGCCCTACCAGGACCAGGGCAACGCCGCCGTGCTGACCGGCGCGTGGCAGACCTGGGACGCCTACCGCGGCGGCGACGCGCTGTGGTGGATCAACACCGGCGCGGGCGGCTGCGGCCAGGCCACGCCGTGCACCTGGTCGGAGATCGTCGGCCTGTTCCCCGACGCCGCGATCCGGGAGGGGACCAACGTCCCGATCGCGCCCGGCTCGCTCGGCTTCAACCAGGGCTCGGGCAACGCCGGCTTCCTGACCAACGTGGACGGCCTGCTGGTTTCGGTCGACGGCGAGGAGACGGTCTATGACTTCGAGCTGACCGCTCCCGACCCCGAGCCCGACGACCCGAAGGGCGAGTGCAAGAAGCGCCACGGCAAGCACGGCCACGGCCATGGCAAGCGCGGCCGCGGGCACCACGGCCACGGCAAGGGCCGCGGCCACTCCCAGGGCCATCGCGGCGCCAAGGGCCACGGCCACTCGAAGAGCCACGGCCACCAGAAGGGCGCCCACGGCTCGAAGGGCCACGGCCACTCCAAGCGCGGCCGCTAGCGGCGGCGCCGGCCCCGCCCACCTGGGCGGGGCCGGGTGCCCAGGCGTCAGGTGAGAGTTTCGGCCAAATACTGGCCGGAACTCTCACCGCAGCCTCGGCGTCCCTCAGAGGCGCGGGAACCCGCCCTTGCCGGCCGCCTTGGCGAGCTCGCCGCGGAACTTGCGGACGAGGTCGGGGCGGCGGCGGGCGAGGTTGCGGTACTCGCGCGGGTCGCGGCGGGTGTCGTAGAGGCCCTCGGTGACGATCCGGCGCGAGTCGTTCTCGGCGGTGTAGAGCCAGCGGCCGTCGCCGGCCATCAGCGTCGAGCTCCACGCCGAGGTCCAGACGGGCCGCCGGCGGGCGGGGCGGCCGCGCAGCAGCGGGCCGAGGTCGGCGCCGTCCATCGCCTTGGGGACCGGGGCGCCGACGCCGCGCAGCACGGTCGGCGCGACGTCGTGGGCGGAGGCGAAGTAGCCGCTGCGCCGCCCGGCCCCGACGTGCGCCGGGTGGCGGACGATGAACGGCACGTCGAGCAGCTCGCCGTGCATCGCGCCCGCCTGCTTGCCGATCCAGCCGTGCTCGCCGAGGAAGACGCCGTGGTCTGAGACGACGACCACCCAGGTGTTCGACAGGCCGAGGTCGTCGAGCCGGGTGAGGAAGCGGCCGAGCCAGGCGTCGAGGAAGGTGACCTCGGCGGCGTAGAGCGCCTGGGCGAGCTTCAGCGTCCGCTTGGACAGGTCGCCCGCCCGGCCCGCCGGGGTGCCGAACGGCATGATCGGCCGGTAGCCGCCACGCTTGATGCGCGCGTAGCGGGCGAGGTAGCTGTCCGGCGGGTCCCACGGCTCGTGGACGTCGAAGCAGTCGACCACCAGCGCGAACGGCTGGCGGCGGAAGGCGGCGCGCTCGAGGAAGTCCATGCCGCCGCGGAAGACGCGCGCGGTGAGGTAGTCCTGCTCGCGCCGCGACGCGCCGTTGTAGCCGAGGTGCTCGCGGACGCGGCCACGGTCGCCGCCGCGCAGCTCGGGTGCGAGGTGGCGGCGCAGGCGGGCGTTGGAGACCGGCCGGCGCTTCTGGCGGTAGCCGGGCACCTGGCCGTGGACGAGCGTCACCGCGTCGACGCGGCGGCGGAAGCTCGCGAAGGCGGGCCGCAGCAGGTGCGGGTTGTCGGTGACATAGCCCGTCAGGTAGCCGCGCCGGTCGAGGACGTCGAGGAACGTCGTCTCGCCGCGGCCGATGCCCTCGAAGCCCGGCACCTTCGGCAGCCCGCCGCGGCCGGGCTTCCAGCCGCGGAACGGGAACAGCCGCTGGCCGGTGAGGATCTGCTTGCGGACCGGGACGGTCGGCATCGTCTCGTGGCGGGCGCGGGTGATCGTCAGGCCCTCGCCGGCGAGGGCGTCGAGCGTCGGGGTGTGCGCGCGGCGGCCGCCGTAGGCACCGACGTGGTCGCTGCGCAGCGAGTCGATGACCACCACGACGACGTTGGCGTCCTCGGCGGCGGCGAAGGCGTCGATCAGCTGACCGCTCGCCGCATCGGCGGCGACCGACGGCAGCGCCGCCGCCGCGCCGGCCGCGGCGGCCGTCCCGAGCAGGCGGCGCCTGGTCAGCCCGTCGCCGTCGAGTCGGTCGCCGTCGTCGCCCATCGCCTCGCTCACGGTAGTGGGAACCCGGCCGGACGCGAGTCGATGCCATCGGCCCACGCGCGGACCGTCCCCTCGGCGATCTCGAGGCAGGCGCCGACGCTGTCCCAGTCGACCCGGTCGGGGGTGTCGGTCGGCAGGTGGTAGTCGCTGAAGACGTTGCCGCGCAGCGACAGCAGCGAGATCGCCGGCAGACCGGCGATCCGGGCGAGGACCGGGTCGGTCCAGCCGCCGAGGCGGAAGCGGCGCGGCGCGGGCCGCCCGGCCCGGGCGGCGCCGGCGTCGGCGAGCGCGAGGTCGGCCGGGTCGTAGCGCACGCGCCAGAGCGGCCCCTCGGCGGAGAGCACGACCGGGTCGCCGGCGCCGAGCGTGTCGAGGCCGAGCACGAGCGTGGTGGCCGGGTCGAGCGCGGCGCCCTCGGCCGCGATCCAGGCCGCCATCCCGCCCATCCCGGACTCCTCGGAGCCGGGCAGCAGGCAGACGACCTCGAGCCCCGGCGGCCGGTCGGCGGCGAGCCGCTCGACCAGCGCGATCGCGGCGGCGACGCCGGTCGCGTTGTCGCTCGCGCCGGGCACCGTCGCCCCGCGCGCGACCTGGAGCGAGAGCGCCGTCGCGAGCGCCAGCACGGCGCGCGCCGGCCAGCGCAGCCGCCGCGGCCCGACCGCGATCGCGGCCATCGCCAGCTCCGGCAGCAGCGAGAACGGCGGCCGGCCGTCGGGGCGGGCGCCGGGCTCGGCGAGCCGCGGATGCCACATCAGGCCGGTGTGGGCGGCGTCGTGGTGGGCGACGATCACCACCTTCCGTCGGCGCTGGGCGGAAGGATCGGCCGGGATCCGGGCGATCACGTTTGCCCCCTCCCCTGCCGGCAGCAGCCGGCGCAGCGGCTGGGCGCGACCGGAGTAGTCGAGCTCGAAGCCGGCGAGCGCTGCGGCGGCGGGCAGCCGGCCGAGCGCGGCGGCGGCGAAGTGGAGCGCGTGCGCCGGCCCGAAGCTGTGCTGGTAGCGGTAGGGCGCCAGCTCGACGGTCGCCGCCCCGGCGGCGCGCAGCCGGTCGGCGCACCAGCGCGCGCTGGCCAGCTCGCCCGGCGACGCCGAGCGCCGGTCGAGCGCCGCGAGGGCCTCGACGTCGGCGCGCAGGGTCGCGCCGGCGGTCACGCCGGGCGTCCGCTCCAGTCGACCGGACCGGCGGTCAGCAGGTGGCTGCCCAGGGGCCGGCCGAGCACGCGCTGGACCTCGCGCGAGCAGTCCAGCAGCTTGGCGAGGTCGATCCCGGTCGGGTGGCCCATCTCGTGCAGCATCGAGACGAGGTCCTCGCTGGCGACATTCCCTGTCGCGCCCTTGGGAACCGGACAGCCGCCCAGCTCCCCGAAGCTCGACTCGAACGACCGACAGCCCGCCTCCAGCGCCGCCAGCGCGTTCGCCAGGCCCTGACCGCGCGTGTTGTGGAAGTGCG
>JAAYBF010000033.1 GCA_012718975.1 Solirubrobacterales bacterium
TCCGCCCGGATCGCACTGGGCGGGATCGCCTCGGTCCCGGTTGTGATCGCCACCGATGAGTTGGTCGGGACGAGTGGGCCGGACGCCGCCGGCGCGGCGGCCGCGCTGCGCGCCGCCACGGCGCTCGAGCCGCGCGACTTCGTCACCTGGGGGCTGCGCGGCGACCTCGCGCTGCGCCGCGGCGACGCGGTGGCCGCGCGCGCGGCCTACCGCCGTGCCAGCGCGCTCAACCCGCTCGACCGCACCCTCCGCGGCCTCGCCCGCGACCCCGCCGCGGCCGCCGGTCAGTCGCGCGTGACGATCGCGAACTGACGCTCGGCGCTGCCCGAGCTCCAGCGCAGCCCGGCGCTCTCCCAGAGCGCCAGGACCGACTGCTCGCCTGGCCGCCCGGCGTCGTCGAGCAGCACGGTAACGCGCTCGCCGAAGCGGTCCCCGAGCACCGGCAGCAGGCCGTAGCGGGCGAGCTCGAGGCCGGGCCGGTCGGCCGGCGGGCCGTCGCAGAGGACGAGCTCGATCCGCTCCGGCAGCTCGTCGGGAACCGCGTACCAGCGGTGGCCGCCGTGGTCGACCAGCGGCGCCTCCAGGACGCGTGCGGCGCGCAGACCGTGGCGTGCGAGCTCGTCGGCGACCCGCGCGCGCCACTCGGGATGGTGCTCGAGCGCCCACCAGCGCCGCCCGAGCGCTTCGGCGTAGACGCCGAGCACGACGGTCGAGAGGCCGGAGCCGCACTCGACGCCCTCGCCGCTCGCGGCGCGGAAGTGGGAGATCGCGGCCGCCAGCAGGCCGGCCGGCGCGGAGTCCGGGTCGCCCCAGCCGGCGCGCAGCTCCTCGAGCAGCTCCGGGTCGGGGTCGGCCGGGGCGATCTCGCGCAGCGCCGTCAGCGCGGCGGCGAAGCGGTGGCGGGCGCGGCGCCGGCGCAGATCGGCCCGCAGCGCGTCGGCGCGCTGCTTGGCCCGGCGCAGGGCCGGTCGCTTCAACGCCTCCGGGACCGCTGGCCGACTCATGACCGGCGACCCTAGCCGCTCGCCCGGCCGGCCCGCGACCGGCGCGGGGGGTGCCCAGCTTCGCGCGTGCGAGGCTTTGCGAATGCGCCTCGCCAAGTATCTCGCGCACGCCGGCGTCGCCTCTCGGCGTGCCGCCGAGCGGATCGTCGCGGCCGGCCGGGTCACGGTCGCGGGCGAGGTCGTCACCGACCCGGCGCGCGACGTCGACGCCGACAGCGGCGTGGCCGTCGACGGCCGGCCGGTCGCTCCCGAGCCGCACGAGACCTACGTCGTCAACAAGCCGCTCGGCGTCGTCTCGACGGCGCGCGACACCCACGGCCGCCCGACCGTCGTCGGCCTCGTCGACAGCGACCGCCGTCTCTACCCGGTCGGTCGCCTCGACGCCGACACCAGCGGCCTGATCCTGCTCACCAACGACGGCGCGCTCGCCGAGCGGCTGACCCATCCGCGCCACGGCGTCGAGAAGGTCTACCGCGCGACGATCGCACCGGGCCGCCCGTCGCCGCGCGCGCTGCGCGCGCTGCGCGAGGGAGTAGAGCTCGACGACGGCCGGACCGCCCCGGCGCGCGTGCGCCAGCTCGGCCCCGACGGCCTCGAGCTGGCGATCCGCGAGGGTCGCAACCGGCAGGTGCGGCGGATGGCCGAGGCGGTCGGCCAGCGCGTCGTCGCGCTCGAGCGGGTCGCCTTCGGGCCGCTGCGCCTCGACGGCCTCGCGCCGGGCTCGAGCCGCCGCCTCACCCGTGCCGAGGTCGAGCGGCTCCGCGCGGGTCGCCGTCATACTCCCGGGCCGTGAGACTGCGCGCGCTGAGAGGCGCCACGACCGTGGCCGACAACGACGCCGAGGCGATCCTCGGCGCCACCGACGAGCTGCTGCGCGAGCTGATCGACCGCAACGAGCTCGACGGCGACGACATGGTCAGCTGCATCTTCACCTGCACCGACGACCTCGACGCCGAGTTCCCGGCGGTCGCGGCGCGGCGGCTCGGCCTCGACCAGGTGCCGCTGCTGTGCGCGCGCGAGATCGACGTGCCGGGCGCCCTGCCGCGCGTGATCCGGGTGATGCTGCACTGCTACATGGACCCCGAGCGCCCGGCGCGCCACGTCTACCTGCGCGAGGCGGTCGCGCTGCGCGCGGATCTCGAGGCGGCCCAGTGAAGGGCGTCGAGTTCAACGCGCGGGTGCAGCGGATCCCCGTCTACCCGGCCGCGAAGACCTGGGACTACGAGGGCGAGCTGATCCAGCTCGCCTCCAACGAGGCGCCGTGGGGGCCGCTGCCGGCCGTCGTCGCGGCGCTGCAGGGCGAGATCGAGCGGCTCAACCGCTACCCCGACCCCGGCAAGACGGCGCTGCGCCGGCGGATCGCCGACCGCTGCGGCGTCCCGGTCGGCCACGTCGCGGTCGGCAACGGCTCCTGCGAGCTGCTGATGTCGGCCGCCGACGCGCTGCTCGAGCCGGGCGCGGAGCTGGTCTACGCCTGGCCGTCGTTCTCGATCTACCCGCACGTCGCCGCCCAGTCCGGCGCCCGCGCGGTCGAGGTGCCGCTCGACGCCGACGGCCGCCACGACCTCGACGCGATGGCGCGCGAGGTCACCGCGGCGACCCGGCTGGTGCTGATCTGCAACCCCAACAACCCCACCGCGACGGCGCTGCCGCTCGCCGAGATCGAGGCGTTCGTCGCCGCGCTGCCGCGCCACGTGGCGGTGATCCTCGACGAGGCCTACGTCGAGTTCAACGCGCTCCAGGACCCCGACGACTCGCTCGACCTCGTCGGCCGCCACCCCAACCTCGTCGTGCTGCGCACCTTCTCGAAGGTCTACGGGCTCTGCGGGCTGCGCGTCGGCTACGCGGTCGGGCCGGAGGAGTTCCGGCTCGCCGTCGACCGCGTCCGCCAGCCGTTCTCGGTCAACGCGCTCGCCCAGGCCGCCGCCGCCGAGGCGATCCGCCATCAGGACGAGGTCACCCGCCGCGTCGAGGCGACGATCGTCGAGCGCGCCTGGCTCGAGGTCGAGCTGGAGGACCGCGGCCTGAGCACCGGCGAGAGCCAGGCGAACTTCCTCTGGGTCGGCCTCGGCGACCGCGAGGAGGAGCCGGTCGTCGACGGGCTCGCCCAGCGCGGGGTGATCGTCCGCGCCGGGGCGGCGCTCGGCGACCCCGGCCACCTGCGCGTCACCCTCGGCACCCGCCACCAGAACGAGCGCTTCGTCGCGGCGCTCGACGATCTGCTCTGACCCGCGGTTTGCGGGTCCGCGCGGCGGCTGCTACAAAGATGGGGATGGCTCGCACCGCCACGTCGACCCGCTTCGCCGCCCCCACGGGCGCCGTCCGGCGTGCCTCCGAGTCCTATTGGCGCCTCTACTGGCGATTTAGCTAGGCGTCCGGCAGCGGCCCCGTGGCCGCCGACAAGCCAGTCCGCCGGGCGCCGCCAGCCGCCGGCCTGTCCGCAGGTCGCAGACCGCCAGTGAACGACCAGACTTCAAGGGATTCGGAGAAAGCGAGATGATGATCGGAATGACAGAGGGGGTGGGAACCGGCCGGGACCATGTGCGCGACCAGCGGATCGAGCGCGCTGTGCCGCTGGTGACCCCGGCCCAGCTGCTCGGCGAGCTGCCGCTCGGCGAGCAGCGCGCCGCGACGGTGGTCGCCGGCCGCCGCGAGGTGACGGCGGTGCTCGACGGCAGCGACGACCGGCTGATGGTCGTCGTCGGGCCGTGCAGCGTCCACGACCCGGCTGCGGCGCTCGACTACGCCCGCCGGCTGGCGGAGACCGCCGAGCGGCTGCGCGACGACCTGCTCGTGGTGATGCGCGTCTACTTCGAGAAGCCGCGCACCACGACCGGCTGGAAGGGGCTGATCAACGACCCGCGCCTCGACGGCTCCAACGACGTCAACGCCGGCCTGCACCTGGCTCGCACGCTGCTGCTGGACGTGCTGTCGCTCGGGCTGCCGATCGGCGTCGAGTTCCTCGACCCGATCACCCCGCAGTACATCTCCGACGCGGTCGCCTGGGGGGCGATCGGCGCGCGCACGACCGAGAGCCAGATCCACCGCCAGCTCGGGTCCGGGCTGTCGATGCCGATCGGCTTCAAGAACGGCACCGACGGCAACGTCCAGGTCGCCGTCGACGCGGTCCGCGCGGCCGCGGCGCCCCACGCCTTCGCCGGGATCGACGACAGCGGTACGCCGGCGATCCTGCACACCACCGGCAACCCCGACGGCCACGTGATCCTGCGCGGCGGCCGCGGCGCGCCCAACTACGGCCCCGAGGCGGTCGCCGACGCGCTCGCGAAGCTGCGCGCGGCGGGCCTGCCCGAGCGCCTGGTGATCGACGCATCGCACGACAACAGCGGCAAGGACCCGGCCCGCCAGCCGGACGCGATGGCGGCGATCGACGAGCAGATCGCCGCCGGCAGCCGGGCGATCGTCGGGACGATGATCGAGTCGTTCCTGGTCGCCGGCCGCCAGGACCTCGGCGGCGAGCTGACCTACGGCCAGTCGGTCACCGACGCCTGCATGGACTGGGAGACGACCGTGGCCGTGCTCGACGCGAGCGCGGCGGCGGTGAGGGCCCGGCGCGCCGGATGAGGATCGCCGTCCTCGGCGTCGGCCTGATCGGGGGATCGATCGGGCTCGCGGCCAAGCGCGACGTCGAGGGCGCCGAGGTCGTCGGCTTCGGGCGCAGCCCCGAGCGGCTCGAGCGGGCGCGTGCGCTGGGCGCGATCGACGTCGCCGCCGGCTCGCTCGCCGAGGCGCTCGACGGCGCCGCCGTCTGCTTCTGCTGCGCCCCGGTCGGCGCGCTCGCCGACCAGATCGCCGCCGCGCTCGCCGTCGCCCCCGAGGACTGCGTGGTCACCGACGTCGGCTCGACCAAGGGCGAGGTCGTCGCCGCCTGCTCGGACCAGCGGTTCGTCGGCGGCCATCCGATCGCCGGCGCCGAGACCGCGGGCGTCGAGCACGCGCGCGCCGACCTCTTCGAGGACGCGACGTGGTACCTGACTCCGGCGGCGGCGACCTCCGGCGTGCTCTACGAGCGGCTGCACCGGCTGCTCGCGGCGATCGGGGCCCGTCCGGTGGCGATCGACGCCGACTCCCACGACCGGCTGCTGGCGACCGTCAGCCACCTGCCGCACGTGCTCGCCAACGCGCTGGTCACCCAGGCCGCCGGGGCGCTCGGGGAGGAGGGGGCGGCGCTGCCGCGGGTCGGCCCGAGCTTCCGCGACGCGACGCGCGTCGCCGGCGCCAACTCGGCGATCTGGACCGACATCTACGTCGCCAACCGCGAGGCGATCGCCGCCGAGATCGACGCGCTCGCCGCCCGCCTCGGCGAGGCCGCCGCGCTGCTGCGCGCCGCCGACCCCGAGGCGATCACCGCCTGGAACGAGCGCGCCGCCGACGCCCGCCGGCGGCTGCTGGAGGCCGACCTCGCCGGCGGTGTCGTCCACGAGCTGCGGACCACCGTGCCGAACCGTCCCGGTATCGTCGCCGAGGTGGCGCTGGCGCTCGGCAAGGCGGGGGTGAACATCGTCGACATGGCGCTCGCCCCGGCGCCGGACATGCTCGCGGGCGAGATCACGCTCTGGATCGCCGGCGACGGTCCCGCCGGTCGCGCGCGCGAGCTGATCGACGCGCTCGGCTTCCCGGTGGTCGAGCCGTGAGCCGCGCCCGCTTCGACCCGTCCGGCCCGCTCGGCGGCGCCTACGAGCCGCCGCCGGACAAGTCGATCTCGCACCGCGCCGCCCTCTTCGGCGCGATGGCCGACGAGCCGGTCACCGTCACCAACTACCTCGACGCCGCCGACACCCGGTCGACGCTGGAGGCGGTGCTGCGCCTCGGCGCCGGGGTCGAGGAGCGGGGGGAGGGGACGGTGCTGATCCGCGGCGTCGGCCTCCACGCCCCGCTCGAGACGACCGGCGGCCGGCTCGACGTCGGCAACTCCGGCACGCTGCTGCGGCTGCTGCCGGGCTGGCTCGCCGGGCAGCCTGGCGGCGAGTGGACGCTCGACGGCGACGAGTCGATCCGCCGCCGGCCGGTCGACCGGATCGTCACCCCGCTGCGCGCGATGGGCGCGCGGATCGACGCGCGCGAGGACCGCCTCCCGCCGCTGACCGTCCACGGCAGCCCGCTGCACGGCGCCGAGTACGAGCTGCCGATGGCCAGCGCCCAGGTCAAGTCGTGCGTGCTGATCGCCGGGATGCTCGCCGAGGGGCGCACGACGGTCGTCGAGAACCGCGTCAGCCGCGACCACACCGAGCGGATCCTCGCCCGCTCGCGGGTGCCGTTCGAGCGTGACGGGCTGCGGATCTCGGTCGCCCAGGTCGACGAGCTCGAGCTCGACGCGGTCGCCGTCCCGGGCGACCCGTCCTCGGCGGCGTTCATCGTGGCGGCCGCGGCGCTGGTGCCCGGTTCGCGCGTGGTGGTGCGCAACTGCGGCCTCAACTGGACGCGCTGCGGGTTCTTCGAGATCGCCCGCCGGATGGGCGCGGTGGTGCTCGGCGACCTCGAGGCGCCGGGCGACTTCTCGCCGGCCGAGCCCGTCGGCGAGCTGGACGTCGCCCACGCGCCGCTGGTCGCCACCGAGGTCGCGCCGGAGGAGGTGCCGGCGGCGATCGACGAGTTGACGCTCGTCGCGCTGCTCGGCGCGTTCGCGGAGGGGGAGACGGTCGTCCGCGGCGCCGAGGAGCTGCGCCACAAGGAGTCCGACCGGATCGCCGCGGTGGTCGACGGGCTCGCGGCGCTCGGCGCCGACATCGAGGCGACCGGCGACGGCTTCGCCGTCCGCGGTGACGGCTCGCCGCTGCGCGGCGGCACGATCGACGCCCGCGGCGACCACCGGATCGCGATGCTCGGGGCGGTCGCCGGCCTCGCCTCGCGCGACGGCGTCGAGGTCGTCGGGATGGACTCCGCCGCCATCTCCTACCCGGACTTCACCGCCGACCTCGCCGCCCTGCTCGGCTGAGCGATCGATGTCGACGTTGCGGCGAATATGTCGCCGCAACGTCGACATCGATGCGCGGGCGCTCCGATCGGGGCCGTCGGTAGCCTGCCGGCCATGGTGATCGCGATCGACGGGCCGGCAGGCGCCGGCAAGAGCACGGTCGCGCGGGCGGTGGCGCAGCGGCTGGGCTTCACCTACCTCGACTCGGGCGCGATGTACCGGGCGGTCGGGCTGGCGCTGCTCGAGCGCGGCGGTGCGGCCTCGGAGGTCGCCGCGGCGCTGGAGATCGAGCTGGGCGAGCGGGTGCTCGCCGACGGCCGCGACGTGACCGAGGCGATCCGCGCCCCCGAGGTCTCGGAGGCGGCGTCGAAGGTCGCGACCAACCAGGCGGTCCGCGCCGAGCTGGTCGCCAAGCAGCGGGCGCTGCTGGCCGGCGGCGACTGGGTCGCCGAGGGGCGCGACATCGGCACCGTCGTCGCGCCCGACGCCGAGCTGAAGGTCTTCCTGGTCGCCGACCCTGCCGAGCGCGCCCGCCGCCGCGCCGCCGAGCTCGGCGTCCCCGCCGAGACCGTGCTGCGCGACCAGGCCCTCCGCGACGCCCAGGACACCTCCCGCGAGCACTCTCCGCTGCGCCCCGCCGCCGGCTCGGTCGAGCTCGACACCACCGGCCTGACGATCGACCAGGTCGTCGACCGCGTCGTCGACCTCGCCGCCGCCCGCCGCGCCTGACCTGCCGCCGGCCCGGACCGCGTCGACCAGTAGCCTCCTGCGGCCATGGCCGCCCTCCCCAAGGTCGCGATCGTCGGCTACCCGAACGTCGGGAAGTCGACGCTGGTCAACCGCCTCTCCGAGACGCGGGAGGCAGTCGTGCACCCACAGGCGGGCGTCACGCGCGACCGCAAGGAGGTCGAGGCCGACTGGAACGGGCGGCGGTTCCTGCTCGTCGACACCGGCGGCGTCGACCTCGAGGAGACCGACGACCTGGCGCGCGAGGTCCAGCGCCAGGCGCGCAGCGCGATCGCCGAGGGCGACGTCGTCGTGCTCGTCGTCGACGCCGGCGCCGGCATGCGGCCCGGCGACACCGAGCTGGCGCGCGAGCTGCGCGGCGCCGCGGTCCCGGTGCTCGTTGCCGCCAACAAGGTCGACGACGCGATCCGTCAGGCCGACGCCGCCGAGTTCTACGGCCTCGGCCTCGGCGAGCCGATCCCCGTCTCGGCTGCCCACGGGCTCGGCACCGGCGACCTGCTCGACCGGGTCGCCGCCGCGCTCGCCGACGTGCCCGAGCGCGAGGAGGAGCAGCCGACCCGGCTCGCGGTGATCGGCCGGCCCAACGTCGGCAAGTCGTCGCTGGTCAACAAGCTGCTCGGCGAGCAGCGGGTGATCGTCGCCGACCTCGCCGGCACCACCCGCGACGCGATCGACATGCGGATCGAGGTCGACGGCCGCCCGGTCGTGCTCGTCGACACCGCCGGCCTGCGGCGCCGGACCAAGGTCGCCGGCACCGTCGACTACTACGCCCAGCTGCGCTCCGAGCAGGCGGCCGAGCGCGCCGACGTCGCGATCGTCCTCTGCGACGCCTCCGAGGGCGGGATCACCAGCGAGGACTTCCGGATCGCCGAGCTGGCGATGAAGAAGCACTGCGCGACCGTGATCGCGCTGAACAAGTGGGACGTCACCGACACCGACCTCGAGGACGCGCGCGCCCGGGTCGAGAAGAAGCTGCGCCAGCGGCCGCGGCTGATGGCGGTCTCGGCGAAGACCGGCCGCGGCCTCAGCCGGCTGGTCGCCGAGGCCCTCGACGTCGCCGACCGCGGCGCCGAGCGGATCCCGACCCCGCAGCTCAACCGCTTCCTCTCCGACGTCCAGGGGATCCGCCAGCCGCCCGCCCGCCACGGCAAGCGGCTGCGGCTGTACTACCTGGCCCAGTACGGGACCGCCCCGCCGCGCTTCGCGTTGCAGGTCAACGACCGCGGCCTGGTGACCCGCGACTACGCCTACTTTGTCGAGAACCGGCTGCGCGAGCGGTTCGGGCTCGCCGGCGTGCCGCTGATCCTCGACATCAAGACCGCCTCCGGGCGGCGGTGAGCGCTTCTGTACGCTGTCTCGATCTTCAGACCGAGAGTCCCCGGAACCGGAGCGAGAACCTCCAGATGAGCATCACCGAGTTCGCCGACAACGAGTTCCTCTTCACGTCAGAGTCCGTGACGGAGGGCCACCCGGACAAGATCGCCGACCAGATCTCCGACTCGGTGCTCGACGCCGTGCTGGCCGCCGACCCCGCCGGCCGCGTCGCCTGCGAGACGCTGGTCAACACCGGCCTGATCGTGATCTCGGGCGAGATCTCGACCACCGCCGAGCTCGACTTCCAGAGCATCGCGCGCAAGGCCGTCGACGAGATCGGCTACAACGACGCCGCCTACGGCTTCGACTGCAAGACCTGCGCGGTGATGGTGACCGTCGACAAGCAGTCGCCCGACATCGCCCAGGGCGTCGACTCCGCCTACGAGCAGCGCGCCGACGGCTCGGCCGACGACTTCGACCTCGCCGGCGCCGGCGACCAGGGGATGATGTTCGGCTACGCCAGCAACGAGACGCCGGAGCTGATGCCGGCGCCGATCGCGCTCGCGCACCGGCTCGCCGAGCGGCTCTCCGCCGTCCGCCACGACGGCACGCTGCCCTACCTGCGCCCCGACGGCAAGACGCAGGTGTCGGTCCGCTACCGCGACGGCCGCCCGGTCGCGATCGAGAAGGTGCTGATCTCCACCCAGCACGCCGAGGACGTCGACTCGCAGTCCCAGATCAAGCCGGAGCTGTGGGAGAACGTCGTCGTGCCGGTGCTCGAGAACGAGGGCGTGCCGTATGACGCCGCCACCCTGAACTCGGGCCACAACTTCCTCGTCAACCCGACCGGCAAGTTCGTGATCGGCGGGCCGATGGGCGACTGCGGCCTGACCGGGCGCAAGATCATCGTCGACACCTACGGCGGCGCCGCCCGCCACGGCGGCGGCGCGTTCTCGGGCAAGGACCCGTCGAAGGTCGACCGCTCGGCCGCTTACGCGGCGCGCTGGGTCGCCAAGAACGTCGTCGCGGCCGGTCTCGCCGACCGCTGCGAGGTCCAGGTCGCCTACGCGATCGGCGTCGCCAAGCCGGTCTCGGTGATGGTCGAGACCTTCGGCACCGAGAAGATCGGCCGCGCGAAGATCGCCGAGCTGGTCGACCGCCACTTCGACCTGCGCCCGTCGGCGTTCCGGCGCGAGCTCGACCTGCACCGGCCGATCTTCCGCAAGACGGCCGCCTACGGCCACTTCGGCCGTGAGCTGCCCGAGTTCACCTGGGAGCAGACCGGCAAGGCCGACGCGCTGCGCGCCGACGCCGGGCTCGCCGAGCCGGCCGCCGTCTAGGACCGCGACCGCCGGGCGCCCGCGCACGGGCGCCCGGCCGCCTCGCGCCGGTCGCGGGACCCGCCGCGCACCCGCGCCGGGCTCCGCGCCGCGGCGGTTTCCGCGCCGCCCGCCACCGCCGGCCACCCTGCCCGCCGCGGCACGTAGATTGGCGGGGTGATCGCCCGCGTCGAGCCGCTGACCACCGCGCGCGCCCTGCGCGGGCCGTTCGACTACCGCGTCGGCGACGCGCTCGCCGACGTCGCCGTCGGGAGCGTGCTGGTCGTCCCGTTCGGGCCGCGGCGGCTGCTCGGCGTGGTCGTCGAGGTCGCCGAGTCCAGCGACCTGCCGCCCGAGCGGCTGGCCGAGCCGATCGAGGCGCTCGAAGCCGACGTGCCGGCCGAGCTGGTGCGGCTCGGCCTCTGGGTCGCCGACGAGTACGTCTCGACCCCCGCCCGCGGGCTCGCGCTCGTCCTGCCGCCCGGCACGGGGACCGGCTCGGGCCGCCGCACCCGCCCGCGCGCCTCGCTGACGGCCGAGCTGACCGCCGCCGGCCGCGCCGCGCTCGCCGGGGACGGCCCGCGGCTGGGCAGCCGCCAGCGCGCGGGCCTCGAGGCGCTCGCCGACGGGCCGGCTCGGGTCGCCGACCTCGGCCGGCTCGCGGGTTGCGACCACGCCGCGGTGCGCCGGCTCGAGCAGCGTGGCCTGGTGTCGGTGGCCCGCACGGTCGAGGCGCCGGGCCGGGCGGCCGTGCGCGGCGTCGGCGCGCGCGGGGGGGTGCGGGAGCTGACGGCCGCCCAGGAGCGGGCGCTCGCCGAGATCGTCGCGGCGCTGCCGGCCGGGCCGCGGCGCGGGCGGCCCGCCGCTCCCGGCGGCGCGGTTGCGGTCGGCGGGAGCGACTCGCGCGCAGGGGCGGGCGACACGGCGTCGGCCGCCCGCGAGGGTGCCGCGGCGCCGGCCCCGCTGCTGCTGCACGGCGTCACCGGCAGCGGCAAGACCGAGGTCTACCTGCGCGCCGTCGAGGAGGTACTGGCGCGCGGCATGACGGCGATCGTGCTCGTGCCCGAGATCGGGCTGACGCCGCAGACCGCCGGCCGCTTCGTGGAGCGCTTCGGCGACACCGTCGCGATCCTGCACTCCCAGCTCACCGTCCGCGAGCGCTACGACGAGTGGGCGCGGCTGCGCTCCGGCGCCGCGCGGGTGGCGGTCGGCCCGCGCTCGGCGGTGTTCGCGCCGGTGCAGGACGTCGGCCTGATCGTCGTCGACGAGGAGCACGACGGCTCCTACAAGCAGGACGGCGACCCCCGCTACGACGCCCGCCACGTCGCTGAGCGGCGGGCTCGCGAAGCCGGCGCGCTGCTGCTGGCGGGCAGCGCGACGCCACGCCCGGAGAGCGTCAGCCGCCACCGCCGGATCAGGCTCGCCGAGCGCGTCGACGGCAGCGCGCTGCCGCCGGTCGAGCTGGTCGCGATGGCCGGCGTCCAGGGCCCGCTGCATCAGCGCACCCGCGACGCGCTCGACGACGTCCGCCGGACGGGCGAGAAGGCGATCGTGCTGCTCAACCGCCGCGGCTGGTCGAACTTCCTCACCTGCGGCGGCTGCGGGCGGGTGTGGGAGTGCCCGAACTGCGACGTCACGCTGGTGCTGCACCGCGGCGAGGGGCGGATCGCCTGCCACCACTGCGGCCATCGCGAGCGGGTGCCGGACCGCTGCCCCGACTGCGGCTCGGTGTCGCTCGCCCGCCACGGGGTCGGCACCGAGCAGCTCGGCGTGGAGCTGATCCGCCTGATGGATCCGCTGCCGGTGTTCCGCCTCGACGCCGACACCGCCGCCCGCGGCGGCGCGGGCGAGGCGCTGGAGCGGTTCGAGGCGGCCGCGGGGGGCGTGCTCGTCGGCACGCAGATGGTCGCCAAGGGCCACGACTTCCCGGACGTGACGCTCGGCGTGGTGCTCGACGCCGACGCGACGCTGCGCTTCCCCGACTTCCGCGCCGAGGAGCGGACGTTCGCGCTGGTCACCCAGCTCGCCGGCCGCAGCGGTCGCGGCGGGCGCGCGGGTCGCGTCGTCGTCCAGGCGCTCGACCCCGAGGCGTCGGCGCTGCGCTTCGCGGCCGCCCACGACTCCGACGGCTTCCTCGCCGGCGAGCTCGCCCGCCGCGAGGCGCTCGGCTACCCGCCGTTCGGGTCGCTGATCCGGATCGTCTGCTCGTCGGAGGAGCCGGAGCCGGCCGCGTCGGCCGCCGAGGCGCTGCTCGCCCGCATTCGTGGCGCGGCGATCCCTGTCCTCGGCCCGGCGCCGCTGTTCCGGCTCAAGGGCCGTGAGCGCTTTCAGCTCGTCGTCAAGGCGCCGGACCGCGCCGCGGCGATCGCGGCCGTCCGCGCCGCCGTCACGGCGGTCGCCGCCGACCGCTCGCACGGGCCGGTCACCTACGCCGTCGACGTCGACCCCCAGTAGCGCGTCTAGAATCTGGCCCGATGGCCGACGAGCACGAGATCGAGCCCGACGAGGAGGAGCGGGAGGAGGTCGATCCCGAGCTGCTCGCCCGCCGGGCGGCGGCGATGACCTTCATCCGCCAGTTCGGCGACCCGGTGCTGCGCAGCCGCGCGACCGCGGTCGACCGCTTCGACGAGGCGCTGCGCGCTCAGGTGGCGCGGATGGCCGGCCTGATGCGCGACGCCTGGGGGGTCGGGCTCGCGGCGCCGCAGCTGGGGATCTCCCAGCGCCTGCTCGTCTACCGCGTCGAGCCGGAGGCGCCTCTGGTCGCGCTCGTCAACCCGGAGATCGAGTGGGCGAGCGACGACGAGGAGACCGGCGAGGAGGGCTGCCTGTCGATCCAGGGCGTCAACGTCGACGTCGATCGGCCGGTCCACGTCCGCGTCCGCGCCCGCGACGAGGAGGGCGAGGAGCGCGTGGTGGAGGCCTCGGGCCTCGAGGCGCGCGTGATCCAGCACGAGATCGACCATCTCGACGGGGTTCTGATCCTCGACCGCACCAGCCGCGACCAGCGCCGCAAGGCGATCCGCGAGCTGCGCGCCCGTGAGCGGGAGCGCGAGCGCGAGCGCGACCAGGCCGCCTGAGCCGCCGCCCGCCGTGCGCACCGTCTATCTCGGCACCTCCGAGTTCGCCGCGACGGTGCTCGACCGCCTCGCCGCGTCGCCGCACGCGCCGGCGCTGGTGGTCAGCCGGCCGGACCGCCGCAGCGGCCGCGGGCGCCGGGTGTCGCCGCCGCCTGTCGTCGAGCGGGCGCGCGCGCTCGGGATCGAGACCTTCCAGCCCGAGCGGGTCAACGAGCCCGACGCGCTCGCCCGGATCGCCGCCGCGGAGCCGGAGGCCGCCTGCGTCTGCGCCTACGGGGCGATCCTCGGCGATGAGCTGCTCGCCGCCCACACCTGGCTGAACGTGCATCCGTCGCTGCTGCCGCGCTGGCGTGGCGCCGCGCCGATCGAGCGGGCGATCGAGGCCGGCGACGCCGAGACCGGGGTGGCGATCATGGAGCCCGTCGCCGAGCTCGACGCGGGTCCGGTCTACGCCGTCCGCCGCGAGCCGATCCGGCCCGAGGACGACTACGGCACGCTCGCCGCCCGGCTCGCCGCGATCGGTGGCGATCTGCTCGTGGAGTGCCTCGACGGCGTCCCGGAGCCGCGGCCGCAGGGGGCGGAGGGCGTCACCTACGCGGAGAAGATCGACCGCGCCGAGCGGCTGCTCGACCCGGCGCTCGCGCCCGACGCGCTGCTGCGCCGCCTGCGCGCGCTGACCCCGCACGTCGGCGTCCACGTCGAGCCCGACGGCCTCGACCGCCTCGGCGTCGTCGCGGCTCGCCTCGCCGGTCCCGACGACGCCGCGCCGGCGCCCGGCGCCCTCGCGGTGGCCGAGGGCCGCCTGCTCTACGGTGCGGCCGGTGGCGCCCTCGAGCTGCTCGAGGTCAAGCCTGCGGGCGGCCGGCCGATGCCCGCGGCCGACTTCCTCCGCGGTCAGGGCAGGGGCCTCGCGGCGCCCTGACCGGCCGCCGCCGCCCGCCAGCCGCCAGAATCCCCGCGATGGCAGAACACGAACCGTACGACCTCGGGCCGCCCTGCCCCTCCTGTGGCGAGCCGTGGCTGCGCGCCACCAACCTCCCCGGCCGCTACCGCTGCGTGAACTGCCTCACCCGCTTCGAGCTGCGCTCCCAGTGCCCCGACTGCGGCTCGCACTCGACCATCGCCCGAATGTCCGACCTCAAGAACGTCCGCTGCCGCAACTGCGGCGGCTCGATGCTGACGCCGGTCTGACCGGCCGGCGTGGCGTTCCGCTCAGGCGGGCGGGCTGGCCGGGTGGCGTTCCGCTCAGGGCGGGCGGGCGAGGGTCGTGGCCGGGTGGCGTTCCGCTCGGAGCGGGCGGGCGAGGGTTGAGACGGGGCCCGGTTGGCTGGGTAGGGAGGGGAGCGGTCCGGACCGGGTCTGATTCGACCGTTTCGCCCCCCGATTCGGGCGCCGCCCCGCCGTTTTCCGGCCTCCGAGAGCTCGGGTGAGAGTTGCGGCGAAATATTCGCCGTAACTCTCACCGCGCTCCTGAGCGGACGGGGTTCCTGCCTCGGCGCCGAGCCAACCTTCGCCGCCCCGCCGTTTCCTGGCCGTTTCAGGGTCCATCCATCATTTCCGAGTAGATCTTCCGTCCGTCCGACGTTTGCCGCGCATAGAGCGGGAAACGTTGGACCGGCGCTAGGTGGGCCAGGGAACGTCGGGTTGGCCCGCGGAAGACCGGGAAAGGTTGGACCCGAAACCCAAGGACACACCAATGCCCCGGACTCCCGCTCCCACCCAAGGAAGGACCGGCGCGCAAGCGCCCCTAAACCTTGGCCTCCGCGGGTGGCGACGGTGACGACCTTCGCGCGCAGGCGAAGCGCGGAGCTACTCCCGCAGACCCCTCACACGGAGCGCCGGCACCACGCCGACCGGGAGAGCGCTGAGCGGAGCCGAGCACGAAGCGTCGTTACCGGAGACAGGACCCGCGGGCAGCAACGCCCGAACCCTAGGCCGCCCCACCAGCCACCCACCCAATCCGCCCCAGCTCCGCCGCAATCTCCTCGGCGGTCTGGAAGTCGAGGCCGAGGGTGTGGTCGTGGCGGTGGCGGACGGTGCCGTGCTCGTCGATGACGATGACGGCTCGCCTGGTGCCGGCGAGTCGGGACCAGGCCCCGTAGGCCTTGGCGACGGTCTGGTCGGGGTCGGCGAGCAGGGGGACGGTGAGTTGGTGCTTGTCGCGGAAGCGGCGCTTGGAGTCGAGGTCCTTGGCGGAGATGCCGACGACGACCGCCCCGAGTTGGGCGAAGGTGTCGGTGTCGTCGCGGTAGGAGCAGAACTGGCGGGTGCAGACGGGCGTGTCGTCGCCGGGGTAGAAGAGCAGCACGACGCGCTGTCCGCGGTGGTCGGAGAGGTTGAAGGGGCCGTCGGTCCCGTCGAGGGTGAAGTCGGGCGCGGCCTCACCGGCCGCCGGTCTCCGCGCCATCTCAGCTCGCCTCCCGCATCGCCTGCGGCGCAACGGTATCGGCCGGCGCGGCGAGCGGCGGGTGCGAGCGGTGGTAGAGGCCGAGCAGCAGCGCGCAGAGCAGCAGCGCGGCGGCGCTGTAGCCGATCTCGACTTGGAGCACCCGGTCGTCGAGGCCCCCGAAGAGCAGGAAGCCGACGAAGGCGGCGGCGGAGGTCAGCCAGCAGAGCGCGGCGGCGGGGGCGAGGCCGCGGGCGAGCAGCGCCTGGTTGAGGGTGGCGGAGGCGAGGTAGAGGCCCATGCCGAGCGAGATCAGGACGAGGCCGAGGCGGTGATAGGCGAGGTCGCCGCCGAAGACGGTGTCCATCAGCCAGGGGCCGATCGCGAGCATGGCGAGCGCGACGCAGCCGGCGAACGCGGCGATCGCGAGCAGGGTGGCGTTGACGCTGCGCCGGAACGGGTCGCCGGCCCCGAGCGCGGTGAGGCGGGTGAGGTGGGGGAGGATGGTGGTCTGGACCGCCTGGAAGAGCTGGAGCGGGGCGCGGGCGATCAGCAGCACGTTGAAGGTGAAGCCGGCGAGGATGGCTCCCTCGGCGCCCTCGACGGTGGCGTTGACGATCAGCGGGCCGGCGTTGAGGAACGTCTGCTCGGCGGCCATGATCGCCAGCACGGCGACCGCGAAGCCGCTGCCGTGGGCGAGGGTGAACTCGGGCTCGCCTCCGGGCTCGCCGCCGGCTGCCTCGTCGAGCAGCCGCGCCTCGGCGGCCTCGGCCGGGGTGAGGTCGCCGGCGGCCGTGCGGGCGACGTGGCGGCGCAGCGCCCACGGCACGACGGCGAGCGAGACGATCGGCGCGGCGGCGATCCCGAGCGCGACGACCGACTGGCCGGAGGCGATCCCGACGGCGACGGCGAGCGCGAACAGCGCGCGGGAGACTGCCTCCATGAAGACGAGGCCGCCGTAGAGGCCGAAGCGGTGGCTGCCGGCGAGGAAGCCGCGCGCGAAGTAGCTGACGGCGTAGGCGAGGACCGCGACGACGAGCGTCCAGTACAGCTCGGCCGAGCCGCCGAAGAGATCGTCTTCGATCCGGTCGCGGAAGGCGAGCGCGCCGGCGAGGAACGCGAGGCCGAGCGCGAGCTGGATCGTCGCGGCGACGCGCAGGTGACGGTCCCCGGCGGCGCCGCGTGCGGCGCGGTCGGCGATCGTCCGCGACAGCAGCTGCTCGACGGGCCGGTAGAGGATGCAGACGGTGACGAAGACCGCCGACCACAGCAGCGTGATGCGGCCGTACTCGGCCTCGGTCAGCGAGTGGCTGGCGAGCGCGAAGTAGGCGTAGGTGACGAGGCCGGTGATCCCGATCCCGACCGACAGCACGGCCGCGCCGCGCCCGTAGCCGTCCCGGTCGCCCCCCGCCGCCATCCGCGGCCTAGAGCCGGACGAGCAGCATCGTCCAGGGAAACGGCGAGCGCGCCTCGACTACGTCGCCGTGGCGCGAGAGCAGCTCGACGAAGCTGCGCTTGGACCAGTGGTTGACGTGGCCGGGGGTGTTGCCGAGGTCACGCAGGTAGGCGCCGCGCGCCATGTTCAGCCCGCGCCAGAGCGGCTCGCGCGGGACCGAGACGAGCAGGTGCCGGTCGGCGACGCGGGCCATCTCGGCGACGGTCGCCTCGGGGTCGGGCACGTGCTCGAGCACCTCGATCGCGGTCGCGAGGTCGAACTCGCCGTCGGCGAACGGCAGCGCGGTCGCCTCGACGCAGCGGTACTCGAGGTTGTCCCGGCGCCGCTTGTCCCACTCGGCGCGGAGCGCGTCGTCGTCGAGGTCGATCCCGACGATCCGCCGGTCGCCGAGCCGCTGTGCCCACTCGTGGGTGAGCACGCCCTCGCCGCAGCCGACGTCGAGCACCGAGCGCGGCGCGGCGCGGTCCCAGAGCTGGTCGAGGGTGCGGTGGAAGCCGGCCATCAGCCGCCGCACGACCGGGTTGGTCGAGCCGTACTTGTCGAATGTGTTGCCGGTCGGGACGGAGTCGGCCCCCGTCGATCCCGGCGTCGCGACGCCCGTCATGTGCCGACAGTCTCCCGGTCGCCGCCCTTGCCGGTCGCGCGCCCGGCGGCGGCGCCGGTGGTCGCGGGCCGTCCGCTGCCCTCGGCTCCGGGCTCGTAGTGGGAGGGCTCGACGCCGAGCGTCAGCTCGACGCGGCGGACGCGCTCGAGCGTGCGCTGCTGGAGGATGCGGCTGGCGGCGAGCACGTCGGCGATCACCCCGAGCGCGACGAACTGGACGGCGATGATCAGCAGCGTCGAGCCGAGGATCAGCGACTGGACGTGGCCGTCGCCCTCCCCGGCGAAGAAGAACCAGAGAAAGCGCGCCCAGATGACCGCGGCGGGCACGGCGACGACGGCCGCGGCGATCATGAACACGCGCAGCGGCTCGTAGAGCGAGTAGACGCGGAAGATCGACACCGCGTTGCGGCGCACGTAGGACCACATCGACGGGAACAGGCGCGACTCGCGCGTCTTCTCGTTGGTGCGGATCGGGACGTGGTCGACGGCGACGAGCACCTTGCCGGCCTGGATGATCGTCTCGAGCGTGTAGGTGAACTTCGAGATCACCTGCATCTGCAGCGCCGCCTCGCGGTTGTAGGCGCGGAAGCCGGAGGTGGTGTCGGGCACCGTCGTCCCGGAGGCGCGGCGCACGACGGCGCTGCCGAGCCGCTGGAGGCGCTTCTTCAGCGGCGAGAAGTGCTCGATCGAGTCGGTCTGGCGGTCGCCGACGACCATGTCGGCGCGCCCTTGGAGGATCGGCGCGACGAGCTTGGGGATGTCGGGGCCGTGGTACTGGTTGTCGGCGTCGGTGTTGACGATCACGTCGGCGCCGAGCTTCAGGCAGGCGTCGAGGCCGGCCTGGAAGCCGGCGGCGAGGCCCTTGTTGTTGGTGAGGCGGACGACGTGGTCGACGCCGTGGCGGCGGGCGACCTCGACGGTCGCGTCGGTGGAGCCGTCGTCGATGATCAGCCACTCGACCTCGTCGATGCCGGCGACCTCGCGCGGGAGGTCGGCGAGCGTGGCCGGGAGCTGCTCGGCCTCGTTGAAGCAGGGGATCTGGATGATCAGCTTCATCTGGGAGGGGGAGGGTAGACGGAACGCTGGTCGAATAGGGCTGGATGGCGGGTGGGGCCTCTGCTAGCCTGCCCCGTCTTCTTCGCATCGTCTCTTACTGGAGCCGCCGAATGGACCTTCTCGCATATCTCGATCCCGGCAGCGGCAGCATGATCCTCCAGATCATCGCCGGCGGCCTGGCCGCGGTGGCCGTGACCGCCAAGCTGTACTGGAACCGCCTGCTCAGGCTCCTGCGCATCCGCAAGGACGACGAGGCCGCCCCGCCGGCCGACCAGCAGCGGACCGACTCCGCGTAGCGGGCCGTTCCCTACGATGAACCGCCGCCGCCGCTTCCGCGGCGGCGCGATCTCTCCATGGATACCTCCACCGAGAACCACGCGCAGGCGCCCGCGGCCGAGTCCGAGCCCGGCTCGTTCCGCGACCCTGAGAGCCGGATCTTCTACGCGGGCGGCGACGTCTACCGCGCGCTGTCGGCGGACGGGCTCGCCGACTTCGAGGCGCTGCGCGCGACCGGCCTGTTCGAGCGCTTCCAGGCCGACGGCCGCCTGGTCCGCACCGAGCTGGTGGAGGACACCTCGGCCGTCCCGGCCGACCTGCTGCCGACCGGTGCCGCCGGGCTGCTGCGCCACGAGCGGATCCCGTTCGTCTCGTACCCGTACGAGTGGACCTTCTCGATGCTGCGCGACGCGGCGCTGCTGCAGCTCGACCTGACGCTCGCGGCGCTCGACGAGGGCATGATCCTCAAGGACTCGACGCCCTACAACGTCCAGTTCAGGGGCGCGAAGCCGGTCTTCGTCGATGTCGGGTCCTTCGAGCGGCTGCGCGAGGGCGAGCCGTGGGTCGGCTACCGCCAGTTCTGCATGCTCTACCTCTACCCGCTGCTGCTGCAGGCGGCCAAGGGCGTCGAGTTCCACCCGTGGCTGCGCGGCTCGATCAACGGGATCACCCCGGCTCAGATGCGCGGGATGGTCTCGTTCCGCGACCGCTTCCGGCGCGGCTTCTTCCTCAACGTGTTCATGCACGCCAAGCTCGAGGCACGCCACGCCGACCGCGGCAAGGAGGTCAAGGCCGAGGTCAAGCAGGCCGGCTTCAAGAAGGAGCTGATCGTCGCCAACGTGCGGCGGATGCGCAAGCTGGTCGCGAGCCTGGGCTGGGACCCGCCGAAGGGCGTCTGGGTCGCCTACGGCGAGCGCAACAGCTACTCCGGCGAGGACGCCGCCCGCAAGGACGAGTTCGTGCGCGAGGTGGTGACCTCGCAGCCGTGGAACCTGACCTGGGACATCGGCGCCAACAACGGCCGCTACTCGCGGATCGCCGCCGAGGGGTCGAAGGCGGTGCTCGCCGTCGACGCCGACCAGGGCCCGGTCGAGCTGCTGTACCGGACGCTGCGCGAGGAGGGCGACGAGCGGATCCTCACGTTGACGATGAACCTCGCCGACCCGTCGCCGAGCCTCGGCTGGCGCGGGCTGGAGCGGCGTGACATGGCGGCGCGCGGCAAGCCGGACCTGGTGCTGGCGCTGGCGCTGATCCACCACGTCACGATCGCCGCCAACGTGCCGGTCGCGGAGTTCGTCGACTGGCTCGCCTCGCTCGGGACCGCGCTGGTGATCGAGTTCCCGACCCGCGAGGACCCGATGGTCAAGAAGCTGCTGGGCCCGAAGCGGGAGGGCCTGCACCCCGACTACGAGCGCGTGAGCTTCGAGCGCGTGCTCGCCGCCGCGTTCGACGTCGAGCGTCGTGAGCGGTCGAAGTCGGGCACGCGGCTGCTGTACTTCGCGCGCCCGAAGGGCGCCGGCAGCCCGATCGACCTGACCGCGCCAGAGGGCTGATGGCCGACGGCGGCGCCGCGGAGCAGGCGCCCGTCGCCGGGGCGGGCGCAGACGAGGGCGCCGGCGCGGCGTCGCGTGCGCCGCGCCCGCTGCTGGCGTTCCTGCACCTGGCGGTGCTGTCGGCGTTCGCGCTCGCCCAGCCGCTGTTCGACCTGCTCTCCGACAATCCCGAGTTCTTCGCCGCGCGCGGCTCGACGCCGGCCGACATCGTCGTCTTCGGCGTCCTGCTGGTGCTGGTGCCGCCGCTGCTGCTGCTGTCGATCGAGCTGGTGATCGGCATCGCCGGCGAGGGCGCCCGCCGGGTGGCCCACCTGGTGCTGATGGCACTGCTGGCGGCGGTGATCTTCGTCCAGGTGATCGAGGACATGGTCGGCGCGACCGACGCGGTGCTGATCGCGCTGGCGGTCGCCCTCGGCGCGGGGGCCGCCGCGCTCTATGCGCGCGCGGAGCCGGTCCGCTCGTTCCTGACGGTGCTGAGCCCGGCGCCGCTGGTCTTCCTGGTCCTGTTCCTGTTCCTCTCGCCGGTGTCGAAGATCACGCTCGCCGGCGACGCCTCCGCCCAGACGGTCGCGGGCGTCAAGCCGATCCCGATCGTGATGGTCGTCTTCGACGAGTTCCCGGGGATCTCGCTTTTGGACGGCGAGGGCCTCGTCGACGCGGAGCGCTATCCGGGCTTCGCGCAGCTCGCCGCGGACGGCACCTGGTTCCCCAACGCCCATTCGATCTACGACTCGACGTCGAAGGCGGTGCCGGCGATCATGGACGGCAACTACCCGGAGAAGGGCCGGCTGCCGACTTCGGCGGAGCATCCGAACAGCATCTTCACGCTGCTCGGCCGCAGCCACCGGATGAACGTCTCGGAGGAGGCGACGACGGTCTGCCCGCGCGACATCTGCAAGGACGAGCGGCTGGACGAGTCGTTCGTCAGCCGGCTCGGCTCGATGAGCGAGGATCTCGGTCTCGTCTACGCCCATATCGTCGCGCCGCCCGACATGGCCGACGGGCTGCCGTCGGTGACCGAGAACTGGGGCGACTTCGGCGGCGAGGAGGGCGGCGGCGTCGAGGGCGAGTTCGGCGTCGGCGAGGAGGAGGACGTCGTCACCGCCTCGGAGGGCAAGGAGGCGACGCTGGAGGCGCTGAAGTCCGACCGCGGCGCGAAGTTCGACGAGTGGATCGCCCGGATCCCCGGCGGGCGGCGGCCGACGCTGAACTTCAAGCACGTGCTCCTCCCGCACGTGCCGTGGAAGTACCTGCCCACGGGTCAGATCTACAACACCTCGGCGAAGGACCCGATCCCGGGCATCTCGCGCCAGAGCTACCCGGACGCCAACCAGGTCGACCAGCTCCAGCTGCGCCATCTGCTCCAGGTCGGCTACGCCGATCTGAAGATCCGCAAGCTGATCGCGCGCCTGAAGAAGGTCGGGATCTACGACCGCTCGCTGGTGGTCGTCCTGGCCGACCACGGCGTCCACTTCGAGCAGGGTGTGTTCGACCGCCGGCGCGCGAAGCCGGCGACGCTGGAGTCGATCGCGCCGGTGCCGCTGTTCGTGAAGCTGCCCAACCAGAAGCGCGGCGAGGTGAACCGGGCGATCGTCGAGACGACCGACGTCATGCCGACGATCGCCGAGGTGCTCGGCGTCGATCCGCCCGAGCCGACCGACGGGAGGTCGGTGTTCAGCGACGCGGTCCGCGAGCGCGACGTGGTGAAGATGCTGCCGCGCGACTTCTCCGACTGGATGCGCGTCGACGGCGACGAGTTCGCCGCGCGCAAGCAGGCGCTCGTCGACGCGAAGGTCGCGAGGTTCGGCGTCGGCGCCGACGGACCGGACCGCATCTACGCGGTCGGCCCGAACGCCGAGCTGGTCGGCCGGTCCGTCGCCGAGCTGGCCGGGGCGGGGGAGAGCGACATGTCCGTCGAGCTGGTCGACCCCGGCGCCTACGACGACGTCGACCCCGAAGGTCCGATCGTCCCGACGTGGGTGACCGCGAAGGTCGACGGCGCCGACGGCGACCGCCGCGACGTCGCGATCGCCGTCAACGGCCGGATCGCCGCCGTCTCCAACACCTTCCGCCTCGCTCACCGCGAGAACGACATCCTCGCCGCGATGATCCCGCCGTCGTCGCTGCGCGCGGGCGCCAACGACGTCCAGGTCTACGAGGTCACCCCGTCGGGCGAGCTGCTCCCGATGGGCGGCACCTGACGCCCGATCCGGGGTGGCGTTCCGCTCGGGGCGGGCGGGCGAGGGTCGAGACGGGTCTCGTTCGGCTGGGTAGGGAGGCGTGTGGTAAGAAGCGTCCACCCACTGGACGGAACTCACCACAGGTCCGACCGCGGGGATTGGGAGCGCCTCAACGCGGGTCCGCCTCACGGAGACCCGCAACGCCGGACCTGAAGCCCAAGGACGAGCCGACGCTCCAGGCTCCCGCTCCCACCCCAAAGAGAGACCGGCGCGTAGCGCCCCTCCACCGTTGGCCTCCGCGGGTGGCGACGGTGTCGACCTTCGCGCGCAGGCGAAGCGCGGAGCTACTCCCGCAGACACTCACACGGAAGCCGGCACCACGCCGATCGGGAGAGCGCTAA
>JAAYBF010000219.1 GCA_012718975.1 Solirubrobacterales bacterium
CAGCCCCGCGCCGGCGTGGTCATGGAGATCGTCCGCGAGGCCAGGCGCGAGCTGGGGCTGAAGGCGGTGATCGTCAGCGTCCGGACGGGCCGCCGCGAGGTCGTTACGCGCGCGCTGGGGCGGTCGGCGGTGGGGATGGCCGCGACGCGCCGGATGCACTTCCGCAACGGCAACGTCGCGATCGCCTACCTGACGACGATCATGCTCCAGCTCCGCGACGAGGGCCAGCTCGACATCGACGCGCCGATCGCGCGCTGGCTGCCGGACCTGCCGAACGCCGGGCAGGTCACGCCGCGGATGCTCGCCAGCAGCACCTCCGGCTACTCCGACTACGTCCGCCGCGACGAGTTCGGCGCGCGCTTCGACGCCAACCCGTTCCGCCGCTGGAACGGCGACTGGCTGATCCGGCTCGGCAGCTCGCGGATCGAGTTCCCGCCCGGCACGGACTTCGACTACTCCCACACCGGCTTCGCGATCCTCGGCAGGGTGCTGGCGCGGGCGTCCGGCCGGCCGGTCCGCCGGCTGATCCGCGAGCGGATCCTGCGGCCGCTGCGGTTGCGCCAGACGCGCAGCTCCGAGCTGCCGGCGATCCCGCGGCCGGTGCTGCACGCCTACACCTCCGAGCGCGGCGTCTACGAGGAGTCGACCTACTGGAGCGGCAACTGGGGCACCGCCCGCGGGGCGAACATGACCTCCGACATCCGCGACGTCGCGACGTCGGCGGCCGCGATCGGCAGCGGGCGGCTGCTGAGCCGGCGCTCCCACCGCGCGCAGCTCGCGCCCGCCACCGCCGGCCTCGGCCCGCTCAACCGCAGGGTCTACTACGGGATGGGGATGCCGATCATGGGCGGCTGGATCGTCCTCAACCCATCGCTCGCCGGGTTCCAGGTGATGGCGGTCAACCTGCCGTCGCGGCGGCTGACGATCGCCGCCGTGAGCACCAAGACGCCGCGCGCCGGCGAAGGCAACCCGAGCGAGGAGCTGGTGCGGCGGATCGCCCGCCGGCTCGCGCCCGACCGGCCGATCCCGACCCGCCCCTGACGCCGTTCGGCGCGACCCGGGGGCGTCCGGCGGCGGTTCGCGCGGCGCTGCTTGGCGTCGCCGCGGCGTTCGGCGCCGCGCCAGCGCCAAGCCTCCTCGATGAGCAATCGTGCAGCCCAGAGCCGACTGATCACTCGTCTGGCGACGTAGGAAGGCCCGAGGGGCGGTCCGCCAAGAAGGCGCGCACGACGGCGAGGATGCGGCTCCCGTCGGGCCGGGCGAGGACGTTGTGGCCGGCGCGTGGGGCGACCGCCAGCCGCCCGTCGGGGAGCTGGCCGGCGAGGCGGCGCGAGTCGGCGAGCGGGGTGAGCAGGTCGTGGCCGCCCGCGAGCACCAGCGTCGGCGTGCGGGGTGCCACGGCGCGCGGACGGTCGGCGGCGGCCGGCCAGCGCCGGCAGAGGTCGACCGTCGGGGAGGCCGCCACGGTGGCGCGATCGAAGGGGCCGGTCGCGCGTCCGGGCAGGCGGGCGACGGCCTTGCGGAGCGCGGCCGCGCGCCGGGCAGGCGGCGCCGCGGGCGGCCAGGGCAGCGCGACCTCGCCGCAGACGGTCGCTGCATGCGCGGCCGCCGAGAACAGCGCCGGCGGCTGTGGCGCCCGCACCGTCGCCGTGCCGGCGCGGACCAGGCGCGCCAGCCGCCGCCCGTCGCCCGCGAGCGCGGCGCGCACGGCGCCCGGGAGCAGTCGCCGCAGCCGCGGCGCCCACTCGCCGGCGAGGACCGCGTCGAGCAGCGCGGCCCGGCGGCGCGCGCCGGGATCGCCGCCGTGGCGCCACCGTGCGACCAGCCGGCGCAGGTCCCGTCCAGGACGCGGCCCGGCGCCCGGGCAGCCGCGCGCGCAGACCGAACGCAGCACGCGCGGGATCGCCCGCAGCGTCGCGCGCTGCAGCGGGTCCGGGCCGGCCAGCGGCACCGGCGAGTCGAGCACGATCCGCTCGACGCGCTCGGGATGGGCGGCGGCGTAGGCGAGCGCGAGCCGGCTGCCGTAGGAGACCGCGTAGATCGCGATCCGCTCGCCGCCGAGCTCCGCGCGGACCGCGTCGAGGTCAGCGACGGAGTCGGCCGTCAGATGGTGGGCGCGGGCGGGGCCGAGCGTGCGCGCGCAGCGGGCGGACGGCGCGGCCAGCCGGCCGGCGGCGCGCTCCAGCGCGGGGCAGCGCAGCAGGCCGGACCGGCCCGTGCCGCGTTGGTCGAAGACGATCAGCGGCCGGTGGCCGGCCACCGGCCGCAGCATCCGCTCGAAGGCTGCGGCGAGCGCCACCGCCGACTGACCCGGACCGCCGGCGAGCGCGACGATCGGGACGGCGTCGGCGTCGCCCGCGGTCGCCAGCGCGCGCAGCCTCAGCGTCGACTCGGCGCCGGGAGCGTCGGGCGCGAGCGGGACGGCCACCGTCGCGCAGCGGCCCGTCGCCGCCGCGTCGCACGGCGCGGCGACGGCGGCGGCCTGGCCCGCGACCGCCGCGACGGCGACCGCGAGCGCGGCCGTCAGCGCGCGCGGACCGTGAACGTCCGCACCGTCCTGGTCCGCCGCTTGCCCTGGCGCACCGTCAGCGTCGCGCGGACCCGCATCCGCTTCTGGCGCCGGATCGTGCGCACGCCGCGCCTGGCGAGCTTCACCGGCACCAGGCCCGCCTCGCCCGCGCCGAGCTTGAAGCGCGAGCGGCCGAGCACGGCCCGGCCGCGCCGGACGGCGGCGCAGCGGCCGACCGGGACCACCGGCCAGGCGCGTCCGGCGGCCGCAGCGCACGGCGCCGGCTTCGCGGTCTCCATCCGCACGCTGCCCCGGCACGGCACCGCGACGACCGGCCAGCGGCGCGACCCGGTGGCGCCGCCGGGGCAGTCGACAGGCATGTCGACCTTGTTCTTGCGCAGGCGCTCGGGAGCGCAGCGCTGGCGGACCGGGACCACCGGCCAGCCGCTCCGCGCGGCGGACGCGCCGCCGCCGCTGCACTTCGGCACGCAGCCCGACGGCACCGGGATCACCGGCCAGCCGCGTCCGCCGGCCGCGGCGGCGCTCGCGTCGCAGAGCTGCTCGTCGCTCGCGCAACCAGGCTGACGGCGCTTGGGCCGCTGCGGATCGACCGGCACCAGCGGCCAGCCGGCGCGGCTCTCGAGCGCCACCGCCGGGAGGCCGCGCGTTCCGCGACAGACGACGAAGTCCGGGCCGTCGATGGTCTCCGGGCCCTGAGCGGCCTCACCGCGGGTGGTGTCGGCACAGGCGGCGCCGACGATCTGGGGCTTGTAGCGGCCGGGGCCGAGGAGCTGGTGGGTCACCCGCGACCCCTGCTCGGACGGGAGGCCGAGGGTGATCGGGACGATCGCCCTGCCCGCCTCGTAGGAGTAGAGCAGCACGACGCCCGCGTAGAGGTTCTCGCCCGAGCAGCGGAAGCGCCAGGAGATCTTCGCGCGCGAGTAGCCGGCGGGGCTCGGCGCCACCTCGCGGCCGCTGAGCGTGACGCCGTTGAACTCGACGGCTCCGGCGGGCGGGACCGCGACCCCCAGCGCGGCGATCACGGTGGCCAGCGCGGCGAGCAGCAGTCGTCGCGGTCGTAGGGCGGGACGGCGGATCATCTGCTTCTCCGGGTCGGGCGCAGGCGGATGACGGCGACCATATCCGCCGCGCTGGTCAGCGCGCGGCCAGCCGTCGCGCGACCGCCTCGGTCAGCGCGAGCGCGTCGGCGACGGTCGCGAAGTCGAGGTTCTCGGGGGTGTCGGTCGGCAGGTGGTAGTTCGACAGCGCCTTGGTGTCGGGCTCGAACGAGGTGATCGTGGCGGTCGGATAGCCGGCGCGGCTGGGGACGACGCTGTCGGTGCTCGAGCGCGCGCGCATCCCGCGCACGAGCGGGATCTCCTCGCGCTCGGCGGTGTCGGCGATCAGGTCGCGGAAGCCCGGCTCGGCGTAGTCCTCGATCCACAGCACGCCCTCGCCCTCGAGCATCACCAGCCGTGGGGAGCCGACCGTGTCGAGGTTGAGCACCCAGGTCCGCTCCGGGTCGCGCGGGCGCAGGTGGCGCTCGACGAACGGGTAGATGCCGCCCTGGAGGACCTCCTCGGCACCGCAGGAGGCGAGCACGACCCGGACGCCGGGGACGGGGTCGGCTGCGAGCCGGTGCGCGAGGCCGGCGAGGACGGCGACGCCGGAGAGGTTGTCGTTGGCGCCGGGGACGATCCGCATGCGGGCGATGTCGAGGCCGGCGAGCGTGTTCAGCGTGCCCATCGCGGTCCCGACCGCGGCGATCGAGCGGCGGCCGCTCAGCGCGCCCGCGGCGACCACCAGCGGGGCGCCGACGATCGGCCACCAGAGCGGAAACGACGAGCTGGCGCGCTCGACCTGCGCGGGGAACCGCCGCGCGAGCCAGCGCTGCAGCGACTGGTCGAAGATTCGGCCGGTGGGGGCGGCGTCGTGGTGGGCGAGGACGACCAGCGTCCGCTCCGCCGCCTCGTCGCCGATCTCGGCGACGACGTTGGTCGTCGTCCGCTCGCGGGTGGCCAGCCGGCGCCAGACGCGTGGGCCGTTGGCGGCGTCGTCGGCCATCGCCGCGCCCGCCAGGAGCCCGACGGCCGCCGCGCGCCAGCGCGACCGCCCGGCGAGCGCGGCCACCCCCGAGAGCGTCGCCGCCGTGCCGAGCGGGAGCATCAGGCGGGCGTAGCCGTCGCGGAACGGCGCGTCCTCCACGCGCGCCGACGCGCCCGCCTCGCGCAGCTCGGCCGCCAGCAGCTCGGCGGCCCGCCGCTCCTCCGGCGATCCGGCCCGGCGCTCCAGGCGGGCCAGCGTCGCGACCAGATCCCGCATCGTCGCCACGCCGACCCCGCTGTCGGCGGTTCCCAGCATCGCGGTCAGCGTACCGCCCCTTCGGCGCCGCGCGCGAAGGTCGAGATGGGTCTGATGGCCCACGGTCGGCGCCGCTTCGCGCGGGTAGCATCCCGCTCCGCTCCGCCCCCGTCTGCGAAGGATCGATGACCGCCCCGAACGCCTCCCTCCGCCGCCTCGCCGTCGCTCTCGCGCTGGTCGTGTGCGCCGGGCTCGCGCTCTCGACCGCCGCCACCGCGGCGACCAAGCTCACCTGGAAGAAGGCCAAGGCCGAGCGGCTGATCGGAACCGGCCCCGACGGGCACGCCTACGCCGCAGACCAGATCGTCTGGCTGGAGTGCAAGGGCCGCGCGACCGCGATCCTGTCGGCCTGGACGGGTCCGAAGGCCCCGATCGCGATCGTCTACTCGCACCTCGTCAAGAGCGACCGGATGATGGGGCTGGCGGTGCGCAAGCCGATGCGCAGCGGGGCCTTCCGGGCGCGCACGCTCTGCCTTGGCGGCGCCCGCGCGGTCAACCGCGAGCGCTCCGGCGGCACGGTCAGCTGCTCGCGCCGGCAGCTCGCGATCGGCGTGCCGATCGACGGCGGACCCTACTGGACCCAGCCGGTCTCCTCACGGCCGGTCGGCGCGCGCGGCTGGCGGATCGACGGCGAGGGCACCTACGGCCGCAGCAAGGCGATCTGCGTGCCGGCCAAGGCGTTCCGCAAGGTCGCCCGGGTGCGGCGGGCGGCGACCTTCCCGGCCGGCAAGGCGACGGCCACGGTGAGGGCGGCCTGCAAGGGCGGCCGGCGGCCGATCTCGTGGGGCTTCGAGGTCGGCGCGCTCGAGGACAACATCTGGCGCTCGCCGGTCTCCGACACTTGGATGACGGTGCCGTTCATCTCCGCGTCGATGCCGAAGGGCAAGGCGGGCTGGCGGCTGACCTTCGCGACAACCCGACGGCGCGCCCGCCCGGACGAGCACCCCGCTGGCGCTGCATCTCACCTGCGCCGTGCCGCGCTGAGCGCCGCCGCGGGCGAGCTCAGCCCGGGATGTTGAGCGCCCGCTTGGGGTAGCGCTTGAAGTGGCCGTGGCGGGTGCCCTTCGGCGGCCGCAGCCAGTCCGTCTGGTAGCGGGCGACCGACAACGCCCGCTTCAGGTTCCACTCGACGCGGCCGTGCGAGCAC
>JAAYBF010000220.1 GCA_012718975.1 Solirubrobacterales bacterium
CCCGGCCGACGCGGCTGCGCGCCGGGGCCGGCGGCGTGCGGATCGAGCTCGAGCTCGCCGAGGGCCCCGGCGTCGAGACGCTCTCCCCCGCCGGCTCCGCGTACATCTGGACGCGCAAGCAGGCCTGTGTGCCGGTGCGTGGCGAGGTGGAGATCGACGGCGCCCGCCATGCCCTCGACGGCGCGCTCGGCTTCGTCGACGACTCGGCCGGCTACCACGACCGCCGCACCGCCTGGAGCTGGTCGGCCGGTATCGGCACCGCGGCCGACGGGCGGCCGGTGGGCTGGAACCTCGTCGCCGGCATCCACGACGACCCCGCCGTCAGCGAGCGGACCGTCTGGGTCGACGGCGAGCCGCGCCCCGTCGGGCCGGTCGCCTTCGCTTCCGATCTGACCGCGATCACGACAGCCGGCCCGCCCCACCCAGGCCGCGCGGAGTCTTCTTGGGGGTCAACCCCCACGAATACTCCAGACGATCCCGAGGGGGGCGGGGGCGGGGCCGAGTCGAGGCGTGCGGAGACGCCCACGCCACTGACGTTCCACGAGTGGTCGCGGCGCGAGCACTCCACCGACGCCGGCCTGATCGCCTCCTCCTACGTCCAGCCGTTCGGCGAATTCTCCGGAACCCTCCCCGGCGGCGTCGACCTGGCCGCCGGTCACGGGGTGATGGAGCGCCACGACGTGCGCTGGTGAGCGGCGGTCAGCCGCGCGACTCGCGGTGGCGGCGCAGCTCGGCGATCAGCAGCTTGGAGTGCATCGCGGCGATCAGGTCGCGCAGCGGCTCGGCGCCGGCCTCGAGCAGGGCGACGATCCGGTCGGGCTCGACGTCGCCGGCGAGCCGCTCGAGGACGACCTCGACCTCCTCCTCGACGAGCCGCTGCAGCGCCTCCTTGTAGCGGAGCGTGTCGTAGACGGTGAAGCCGATCTGCTCGTCGTAGCCGCCGGCGCGAAAGCGGCTGATCGCCTCGAGCATCCGGGCGTCGGCCTCGCCGTAGCCGCGCCGGTCGGGGGTCAGGACGCCGATCTCCTCGAGCCGGTGCAGCGCCTCGCGCGGGATGCCGAACCGCCGCTGGGCCTCGGTCCGCGACAGCCGCTCGACGTCCTCGCGCTGGGCGCGCTCGAGGATCCGGTCCTCGACCTCGACCAGCGCGCGCGCCCGCTCGGGGCTGTCCTCGAGCACCCTGCGGATCGCCTTCAGCGGCATGAAGCGGTCCTCCTGGAGCCGCTTGATCAGCGCGATCCGCTCGACGAACTCGGGCGGGTAGTAGGCCATGTTGCGCGAGGTCTTGACCGGGTCGGGCAGCAGCCCCTCGCGCAGGTAGTGCTTGATCGTGCCCGCGCTGACGCCGCTCGCCTCGGCGAGCTCGCTCATCTTCAGCAGACCCGCCGCGGCGTCCGGACGTGCGGAGCGGCCGTCGCCGGCCGCGGCACCGCCGTCGGCGGTCGCCCCTCCGCCGTCCGCGCGCGGTTCGCCGTCGCTCACGCCAGGAAGCTCCCCGCCTGGCCCTCGCTCGGGCCCGCGACCGCACCGGCCTCCAGCAGCGCCTCGATCTCCTCCGCCCCGTAGCCCAGCCCCTCCAGCACCGTCCGGGTGTGCTCGCCGAGCGCCGGGCCCGGGCCGGCCGGACCGCCCGGGGTGCGCGACAGCTTGACCGGCACCCCGAGCTGGCGCACCGGCCGCTCGGCGCCCGGCTGCTCCCACTCGACGACCATCTCGCGCGCCCGGACCAGCTCGGAGTCGAGCGCCTCGCCGAGGCCGAGCACCGGCTCCAGGCAGCAGTCGTGCTCGGCCGCGAACGCCTCCCACTCGGCGCGCGTGCGCGCGGCGAAGATCCGCTCGACCTCGGCGTGGGTGTCGGACCCGGGCCCGTCGAACTGGCGCTCGACCAGGTCCTCGCGGCCGACCCCGCGGCACCACGCCTGCCAGAACTTCGGCTCCAGCGCCCCGAGCGCGACGTCGCCGTCGGCGCAGGCGTAGGGGCGGTAGCAGACGAACGCTCCGGCCAGCTCGAGCCCGCCGCGGCTGGGCTCGACGCCGTCGGCGAGGTACTTGCCGGCGACCATCGCCAGCCACGACAGCGCGCCGTCGGCCATCGAGACGTCGACGACCTGGCCCTCGCCGGAGCGCTCGCGCTCGCGCAGCGCGGCCATGATCCCGAACGCGGCCATCAGCGCGCCGCCGCCGAGGTCGGCGATCTGGCCGGCGGCCTGGATCGGCGGCCCGCCGGCCTCGCCGGTCAGCCCGAGCAGCCCGACCAGGCCGAGGTAGTTCATGTCGTGGCCGGCGCGGTCGCGGTAGGGGCCGTCCTGGCCGTAGCCGGTCACCGCGCAGTAGACGAGCCCCGGGTTGACCTCGCGCAGCCGCTCGTAGCCGACGCCGAGCCGGTCGAGCACCCCGGGCCGAAACGACTCGAGCAGGACGTCGTGCTCGGCCGCCAGGCGCAGCAGCACCGCGCGCCCGGCCTCGCTCTTGAGGTCGAGCCGGATCGAGCGCTTGCCACGGTTGAGCGCCAGGTAGAGCGCCGACTTCGCCGAGTCCTCGGCGCCCTCGTAGTAGGGCGGCGCCCAGCGGATGTAGTCGCCCATCCCGGTGTCCTCGACCTTCAGCACCTCGGCGCCGAAGTCCGCCAGCAGCAGCGAGCAGAACCCACCCGGCAGCAGCCGGGAGAGGTCGAGGACCTTGACATCGGAGAGCGCGCCGGAGGAGAACCGGGGGCTCGCGCCCCCGGACCCCCCAGGCGCCTGGCCGGCCGGTGGCGGGGTCATCGCGACTCCGCGTCCTGGGCGGAGACGGGCGCGCGCGGCAGGCCGAGCATCGTGCGCGCCTCCTCGACCGTCGCGGCGCGGCGGCCGACGTCCTCGACCAGCTGACGCGCCTTGGCGATCAGGTCGCCGTTGGAGCGGGCCATCGTCCCGTCGGGCAGGTAGAAGTTGTCCTCCAGGCCGACGCGGACGTTGCCGCCGAGCGCCGCGGCCGAGGCGACCAGCCGCCACTGGTCGCGACTGATCCCGATCACCCCCCAGTTGTGCGGACCCTCCGGCCCGCCGGGGACCTGGTCGGCCATCGTCGCGAGGTTGCGCGGCGTCGGCCGGATGCCGCCGGTCACGCCCATCACCAGCGACACCTGCAGCGGCGCCTCGAGCAGGCCCATGTCGAGCAGCGGGTCGAGGTTGGCGACGTGGCCGGTGTCGAAGCACTCGTGCTCCGGCCTGATCCCCAGCTCGTTCATCTCGCGCAGGAACGTCACGATCGTGTCGAAGGAGTTCTCGAAGACGGTCTGGAAGACGAAGTCCTTGCGCGAGCGCGAGTACTTGGCGTAGTTCATCGAGCTCATGTTCAGCGCCGCGACGTCGGGCCGCAGCTCGCGCAGGTAGGCGAGCCGCTTCTCGATCGGGATGCCGATCGCACCGGTCGAGTAGTTGACGATCACCTCCCCGGCGGCGGCGCGGATCGCCTCGGTGATCGCGCGGAAGTCCTCGACCTCGAAGCTCGGCATCCCGTCCGGGGTGCGGGCGTGGATGTGGATCATCGCCGCCCCCTCCTCGACCGCGCGGCGGGCCTCCGCCCCGTACTCCTCCGGGGTGTACGGGATCGCCGGGCACTGGTCCCGGTTGGCCGCCACCCCCGATATCGAGCAGGTGACGATCGCCGGCTCCTCGAAACGGCTCATCCGGACTCCTCCCCCGTGTAGAGCACGATCTTGCCGAGCCCGCGGCGCCCGTCGAGGTCGGCGAGCGCGTCGGCCGCCCGCTCGAGCGGGTAGCGCCGGCCGACGACCGGGTCGACGTGGCCGGCGGCGACCATCCGCTCCAGGTCGGCGGCGACCTCGGCGAGGTACTCGGGGTGCTCGAAGGCGAAGTGGCCCCAGCCGGCGCCGATGACGCTGATGTTGCGGAACAACAGCCGGTTGACCGCCACCGACGGAATCGTCCCCTCGGTGAAGCCGATCACCACCAGCCGCCCCTCCGGCGCCAGCGCGCGGACGCTCTCGTCGAAGCGCGCACCGCCGACCGGGTCGAAGATCACATCGACCGGACCCGCCGCCGTGCGCCAGTCGCCTTCGGAGCGGACGACCTCGTCGGCCCCCGCGGCGCGCGCCACGCGCTCCTTCTCGTCGCTGGAGACGACACCGACCACGCGCGCGCCGAGCCCCTTGCCGACCTGGATCGCAGCCGTGCCGGTGCCGCCGGCCGCACCGTGGACGAGCAGTGTCTCGCCCGCGCGCAGCGCCGCGCGGCGGGCCAGCGCGAAGTGCGCGGTGTGATAGTTCATCAGGTAGCCGGCGCCCTGCTCGAAGCTGAGCGCGTCGGGCAGCCGGAAGGCCATCCAGCGCGGCACGACGGCGACCTCGGCGAACGCGCCGCCGAACGGAGCGAACGCGGTCACCCTGTCGCCCGGCGCGATCTCAGAGCCCGCCGGCGCCGCGCGGACGACTCCGGCCAGCTCGCCGCCGAGCGTGTACGGCGGCTCGATCTTGAGCTGGTACTGGCCCCGCGTCTGCAGCAGCTCGGGGAACGACACCCCGGCGGCGCGGACGTCGACGAGCAGCTCGTCGGAGCCCGCGGCGGGCTCCTCGATCTCCACGACCTCGAGGGCCTTGGGCCCGGTCAGCTCGATCACGCGCACGGCTCTCATACGGGTACGACCCCCAGCTTCTTCCAGGGCCGCTCGACCTGCTTGGTGGCGGCCATCTCCAATGCACCGATCACGACCGGCCGTGTCTCGCGCGGATCGATCACATCGTCGATCATCGCGTTGCCGGCGGCGATGTAGGGGTCGATCGTCGCACGGATGGCGTCCTCCATCGCCTTGCGCGTCGCGTCGGGGTCGTCGGCGGCCTCGATCACCGAGCGGCCGATGATGTTCACCGCGCCCTCGGCGCCCATCACCGAGATCTCGGCGGTCGGCCAGGCGACGATCAGGTCGGGCTCGTAGGCCTTGCCGCACATCACGTAGTAGCCGGCGCCGTAGGCCTTGCGGACGACCACGGTCACCTTCGGCACGGTGGCGCGGCTGACCGCGTAGAGCAGCTTCGCCCCGTGGCGGATGATCCCCGCCTGCTCGACCTTCGAGCCGACCATGAAGCCGGGGATGTCCTGGAGGAAGACCAGAGGGATGTTGAAGGCGTCGCAGAGGTTGATGAAGCGGGCGGCCTTGTCGGCGGAGTCGTTGTCGAGCACCCCGGCCAGGTGCTTGGGCTGGCTGGCGACGATCCCGACCGGCTGGCCGCCGAAGCGGGCGAGGCAGGTGATCACACTGCGGGCGAATTTCGGCTTCAGGTCGAACCACTCGCCGTCGTCGACGATCTCCGCGATCAGCTCGTACATGTCGTAGGGCTTGCGGCTGGAGTCGGGGACGATCTCCATCAGCTTCTCCGACATGCGCTCGTCGAGGTCGGCGGCGTCGCGGACCGGCGGCTTCTCTTCCCAGTTGGAGGGGAAGAAGGAGAGGTAGGTCTTGATCGCGGCGATGCACTCCGCGTCGTCGGCCACCTCGAGGTCCCCCACTCCCGACTTGCGGCAGTGGACCTTGGCGCCGCCGAGCTCCTCCATCGTGATGTCCTCGCCGGTGACCGCTTTGGTCAGGTGCGGGCCGGCGAGCGCCATCGCGCCCTGGCCGGAGACCATCGGGACGAAGTCGGCGAGCGCCGGGATGTAGGCGGTGCCGGCCGCGCAGGGGCCCATC
>JAAYBF010000034.1 GCA_012718975.1 Solirubrobacterales bacterium
AGCTACTACGCCGCCTACCCGGACGAGATCGACGAGCGGATCACGCGCGCCGTCGAGGACGCCGACGCCGCCGAGGCCGCGTGGCGCCGCGAGCAGGCCGCGCTCGCGTGAGGCTGCTGCTCGACGAGCAGATCAGCGGGACCGTCGCCGACCGCCTGCGCGAGCACGGGCACGACGTACGAGCGGTAACCGCCGACCGGGTCCTGCGCAGGCTCTCGGACCGCCAGGTGTTCGAAGTCGCCCAGCGGGAGGAACGCGTGGTGGTCACCTACAACCGCGGCGACTTCGAGGCGATCGTGCGTGAGCGGGCGGCAGCCGGCCAGGCTCACCGCGGGCTGGTGATCGTCCATCCGATCCGCTTCCCCAGCTCGCAGCTCGCACGGCTGGTCGACGCCCTCGACGACCAGATCCCGCGGCTGCCGCGCGGGGGCAGCTTCGTGGTCTGGCTGCAGGAACGGCGGCCGGTCAGGAGCTGACGGTGCGGCGGAAGCCGAAGACCGCACCCGCGGTCACGAAGCCCGCGAGGATGGCGGGGCCGAGCCCGACCACGCCGACGATCGCCAGGACGAGGAAGACGACCGTCGCGATCCCCGCGCCGCCGCCGACCAAGGTCAGGGTGTAGGCCCGCTTCTCCTTCTGCCGCCTGGTGATGTTCGCCATGGAGCGAACACTAGCCGGAGCCGCACGCGACCCGCTGGCGGAAGGCCGGCCGAGTGCTCAACCCGCGTTCGGCGAGCGCTCGGGCGGCGGGCTCACGACCCCGCTCGATCCGCCGCCGCCCTCGTCGGCCTCGCCCTCGGCCCGCTTGGCGCGGCGGGTGCGCAGCTCGTTGATCCCGAGCCAGACCAGGAACGCGGCGACCGGCAGGACATAGGCCGCGTCGACGAGCCAGTGCCCCGGATGAGCGAGGACCGTCATGTCCCTGAGGCTACGCGCTCGGCCCCGGAACCGCATCGCCGTCCGACGGAAGCAGCCGGAACGCGCCGCCGGCCAGCGGCGTCACGGCGCGCAGGTCCCGCTCGTCGAAGCTGAGCATCCGGTCGGTCCCGCAGCGGTCGGCTGCGACGACCAGCGAGCAGTCGGCAAGGCCGAGAGCGAGACCCTCGTAGCGGGACTCAGCTCACAGAAGCGACGCCGAAGCCCGCGAGCAGCTCGTCCTCGGAGAGCTCCGAGACGGGGCGCGGGTCGCCGTCGATGCGGTCGAAGCCGCGCGCGAGCTCGAAGCGGCGGTCGGACGCATGCCGCGGCTCATAGGCGGCGATCGCGGCCCTCAGGACCTCCGCCTGGGAGCGCCCCTCGGCCGCGGCGATGCGGGCCAGGCGCCGTGCCAGCTCATCGCTCAGGTAGACGCTCGTCTTCCGCATGGGCTCAGTGTAGGGCAGCATGTAGGGCATTGGGGCTCCGTTCGGTGGCTCACCACCTAAGGGCCGCAACCGCCCCTGCCAGCCCCCCCTCGCTACTGGTTCGACTGCGACAGCAGCCAGAGGGCGAGGCTGGTGAAGCCGACCATGACGGCGAGCATCCAGTACTGGGAGCGGACGGCGAGCTTGACGTCGGAGTAGATCGTCAGCGCCTTGTCGTGGGCGAGCGTGAGCGCCGCGACATGGCCGGCGACGACGAAGCCGACCATCCAGTACCAGGCGGCGGTCGCCGAGATCACGCCATAGTCGATCGCGCGACCGGCGGTGCCGAAGATGTCGGTGTCCGGGCTCCCGAGCGGGTTCGAGGACAGGTAGCCGAACGGCGGCCAGTCGAGGATCACGATCGCCTGGCCCTGGTAGAGCAGCAGTGTCATGTAGTGCGCCGCGACGTAGGCGAAGGCGATCGGCACCAGCGACGCGACGAACGCGCGCGCCAGCTGCTCGGTCGTGAAGCCGCCGCCGACCGACTGGGCGCCGCGCGCTCCGAGCATGTAGAAGCCGCCGACGATCAGACAGGTCGCGGCGAGGCCGATCAGGAACGTCAGCTCCAGCGCCCGCGCCGGCGACAGCCCGATCGACTCGAAGGTGTCCGCCAGGTCGGGGGCGATCCCCGTCCAGAGCGCCGACTCGGCGGCGCCGTCGAAGGTGACGGTGCCGATCATCACCGCCAGCAGGGCGACCGTGCCGGCGAGCGGCCGCAGCTCGGCCAGCCCGGCGAGCGGCACACGCAGCCGGACCGCGCCGTCCTTGACCGTCCAAGGCGATATCCGCGCGAACAGGGAGAAGTAGACGGCGAACCCGTCGCCGCGCTCGGTCCACTCCTCGACCCCGTAGAGCGCCATCCCGACGAACTGCCCGACCGAGTACACCAGCGCCGCGATCGCGACGGTGCGCGGGGTGTCGCCGCCGGAGACGACCAGCTCCAGCGTCGCGAACAGGAAGATGCCCGCCACCGCCGGCCAGTGGCCGAGGCGCTCCGGGTAGGCGAGCGGCGCCGGCATGTCGGTCCGCGCGGCCGTCCGCGCCACCCACGACACGGTCCGCCCGATCGCCCGCCACGGATTGAAGGCGCGGTAGACGTTGCCGAGCAGCACGCTCGCCAGCACCAGCCCGAGCCAGAAGATCACGTAGACGAACGTCGGCGCGAAGTTCGCGGTGACCGTCTCGGTGCCGTCGAAGCCCGCGTAGAGCACCAGCCCGAACAGGAACACGCCGACCGCGCCGCAGAGCAGGTCGACCGGCCGGCTGAGCACCACCCGCGACAGCGCCGGCAGCGCCCGCTCGCGCACGCGCGCCAGCTTCGGCTCCGGCCACAGCACGGCAAGCGCCACGAACGAGACGACCAGCACGACGGCCGCCGCCCAGCCGAACAGCCACTCCGGGATCGGCAGGTCGGAGCGACCGACGATCCCGTGCGCGACGTGTGTCAAGAAGGCTCCACGACCAGCCGCGCGATCAGCGCGTCCTGGCCCTGATGCTCGGCCTCGTGGCTCTCGATCTCGAAGATGCCCTCGATGTCGGCGACGAACGAGAACCGCGCCGGGCTGCCGGGCGCCGTCTCGCGCGAGAGGTCGTAGCCGTGGACGTGGATCTCGTCGGGCGCGTCGGAGCGGACGACGATCCGCACCCGCTCGCCCCTGGCGACCTCGATGTCGGTCACCTCGTCGACGGCGTAGCCGGACAGCTCGATAACCGTGGCGGACGGTCCGTCGGGCGGCGGCTCGGGGGCCGAGGGCGCGGTCGCGGTCGGCGTCGTGGCGGTCTCGGTCGCGGTCGGGACGTCGGTCGTGGTCGCCGCCCGCTCGTCGCCGTCGTCGTCGCCGGGACGGGCGATCAGGAACGCGGCGATCACCACGACCACCGCGAGCGCCACGAGCGTGAGCCGTCCTGCCTTCGACACAGCCGCCACCTCCAGGGATGTCTACGGGTAGACGCGGCGGCTAGCGCAGGGCGAGCCCGTCGGCCACCGCATCCGGGACCGTAGCGGGAGCGGGCTCGGCGATGCCGGCAGGGATGGCGGCGGGCGGCTGGGCAGCGCCGTCGCGCGGCTCGGGATCGAACCGGTAGCCGACGCCGAAGTGGGTGTGGATGTACTGCCAGGAGGGCGAGGCGGCCTCCAGCTTCTGGCGCAGCTTGCGCACGAAGACGTCGACGGAGCGGTCGCCGTGGGCCATCGCGTAGCCCCAGACCTGCTGGTAGATCTCCTCGCGCTGGAGGACCTTGCCCTCGACTCCCGCGAGCAGCTCCAGGACCTCGAACTCGCGCCGGGTGAGGTCGACGCTGCGACCGCCGGCGAACGCCTGGAACTGGTCGGCGCGGATCTCGAGCTCGGCCGCGACGACCGGCTGGGCGTCGATCCGGCTCGACGCCTGCTTGCGGCGGCGGACGACCGCTTCGACGCGCGCGAGCGCCTCCTCGGGATGGCACGGCTTGGTGATCCAGTCGTCGGCGCCGAGGCGCAGGCCGCGCACCCGCTGGGCGACGCTCGAGCGCCCGGTCGCGACGACGATCCCGAGCCCGGGCACGGCGGCGGCGACCTGCTCGACGAACTCCCACGCCTTCGGTCCGAGCAGCGCGAGGTCGACGATCAGCGCCTGGACGCGCATCGCGGCGAACTCCTCGGGCCGCGGCGGCGCCTCGAGCCGGCGGTGCTGCCAGCCGAGCGCGTCGGCGCGGTTGACCAGCACCTGCACGAAGCCGGTGTCCGAGTCGAGGATCGCGAGACGGATCGGTCCCGGATCGGAGGAGGTCATCGCTTGCGGCGGTCCATTTCGGGGGGTGCTGCCTGGGCCGTTCGAAGCCAGCATACGCCACGTCGCGGAGCCCGTTTCGCCGTTGGCCGCGATTTCACAGCAGGTTCACACCGTTGTCCGCAAGCAGCGGGGAGAACGTCAGGCGGCCGGCCGGCGCGCCCGGATGATCGCCGAGCCCGCCTCGGGGTGGACGCGGTGGGTCTCGCGGATCTCGATCTCACCGAAGCCGGCGGCGGCAAGCTCGCGCTCGTAGTCGGCGACGGTCAGCGCACCGGCGATGCAGCCGGCCCACTCCGCGAGGTCCGCGCGGGTGGCGGGGGCCATTCCGGGGTCGGCGACCACGTCGGTGACGGCGAACCGCCCGCCCGGGCGCAGCACCCGCGCCGCCTCGGCCAGCACACGCGGCTTGTCGGCCGAGAGGTTGATCACGCAGTTGGAGATCACCACGTCGACGGAGTCGTCGGGGAGCGGGATCGCCTCGATCTCGCCCTTCAGGAACTCGACGTTGTCGGCGCCCGCCTCGGCGGCGTTGGCGCGCGCGAGCGCCAGCATCTCGTCGGTCATGTCGAGCCCGTAGGCGAAGCCGTCGGGCCCGACGCGCTGCGCGGAGAGCAGCACGTCGATGCCGCCGCCGGAGCCGAGGTCGAGCACCGTCTCGCCCGGGTGCAGCTCGGCCACCGCGGTCGGATTGCCGCAGCCCAGCGACGCCAGCGCGGCGGCGTCGGGCAGCGCCGCCCGGTCGACGTCGGCGTAGAGGCCGGAGCCGAAGACGGCTCGCTCCTCGGCCGGCGTGGCGGGTCCGCAGCCGCCGTCGCCGCAGCAGCTGGCGCCGTTCGCGCCGGCGTTGCGCGCGGCGGCGGCGTAGGTGTCGCGAACCGCCGCGCGGATCTCCTCGGCGCTGCGGCTGTCGGTGTCGGTGCTCATGCTCTCTCCTCTGCCCCGCGTGGGGTGAGCCAGGCGCTCAGCTCGTGCAGCGCCTGGCCGTTGACGTAGTAGTAGGCCCACAGGCCCTGGCGCTCGGAGCCGACGATGCCGGCCTGACGCAGGACCTTGAGGTGATGGGAGACCGTCGGCTGCGAGAGGTCGAACAGCGGCACCAACTCGCAGACGCAGACCTTGCCGGCGTGCTTGCGCAGCACGTCGACGAGCTGCAGCCGCACGGGGTCGCCGAGTGCCTTGGCGATCGCCGCCATCCGCTCGGCCTGGGCACGCTCGACGTCGGGATAGACGACGGGTGCGCAGCAGGGGGCGCCGGCGGGCGCCTTCTGCTTCGGGGTCAGCTCCAGATCGACAGCCATCGATCTAAGAGTATCGATTGAAGTGAAGATCGTCAATGGATAGCATCGCGGCATGACCCCCGCCCGCGTCGCGATCAACGGCTTCGGCCGCATGGGACGCCTGGCGCTGCGCGCCGGGTGGAACACCTCCGAGCTCGCCTTCGTCCACGTCAACGAGCCGGCGGGCGACGCGGCCACCGCGGCCCACCTGCTCACCTTCGACTCCGTCCACGGCCGCTGGGACCGCGACGCCCACGGCGACGGCGACGGCCTCACGCTCGACGCAACGGCGATCGCCTACTCCGGCGCCGCAACACTGGACGCCGCCCCGTGGTCGGCCCACGGGGCCGAGGTCGTGCTCGAGTGCTCCGGGCGGTTCCGGACCGTCGAGTCGCTGGCGCCCTACTTCGCCGCCGGTGTGCGCAAGGTGATCGTCGCCGCTCCGGTCAAGGACGAGCGGGCGCTCAACGTCGTCGTGGGCGTCAACGACGACGCCTACGACCCCGGCCGCCACGACGTGCTGACCGCCGCCTCCTGCACGACCAACTGCCTGGCCCCGGTCGTCAAGGCCGTCCACGAGGGGATCGGCATCGCGCGCGGCTCGATCACCACCCTCCACGACCTCACCAACACCCAGGTCGTGGTCGACGCGCCCCACCCCGACCTCCGCCGCGCCCGTGCGGCGTCGCTGTCGCTGATCCCGACCACGACCGGGTCAGCGACCGCGATCGGGATGATCTTCCCGGACCTGCGCGGCCGGCTCGACGGCCTCGCGGTGCGGGTGCCGCTCCTCAACGCGTCGCTGACCGACTGCGTCTTCGAGGTCGAGCGCCCCACGACCGTCGAGGAGGTCAACGGCCTGCTGCGGGCCGCCGCCGACGGGCCGCTGAGCGGGATCCTCGGCTACGAGGAGCGCCCGCTCGTCTCGGCCGACTACCGCGGCGACCCGCGCTCCGGGGTGGTCGACGCGCTCTCGACGCGCGTCACCGACCACACGCAGGTCAAGGTGCTGGCCTGGTACGACAACGAGTGGGGCTACGCCAACCGGCTGGTCGACCTCGCCCGCCGCGTCGCGCGCGAGCTGCCGGCCACCGGCGCGAGCTAGGCGGCGCGATGGAGCGCGCCCCAGCGACCGCCGCGGGGCGCCCGGGCGACCTGCGCAACTACGCGCTGGTCACCGGCGCCTACTGGGCCGACACGATCGCCGACGGCGCGATCCGGATGCTCGTGCTCTTCTACTTCTACGACCTCGGCTACAGCCCGCTCGCCGTCGCTTCGCTCTTCCTCTTCTACGAGGCCTTCGGCATCGTCACCAACCTCGTCGGCGGCTACCTCGCCGCCCGCCTGGGCCTGAAGGCGACGCTCGTCGGCGGTCTCGGCACCCAGATAGTGGCGGTCGGGATGCTCGCCGTGGCGCCCGCGAGCTGGCTCGTGGTGCCCTACGTGATGGTCGCCCAGGCGCTGTCGGGGATCGCCAAGGACCTCACGAAGATGAGCTCCAAGAGCGCCGTCAAGCTCGTCGCTCCCGCGGACTCGCCGGGCGCGCTCTACCGCTGGGTGGCGATCCTCACCGGGTCCAAGAACGCGCTCAAGGGCGTCGGCTTCTTCGTCGGCGGCCTGCTGCTGACCGTGGTCGGCTTCCAGGCCGCGATGGCCGTCCTCGCGGGGCTCGTGGCGACCGCGCTCGTCGTGGTCGTGGCCCTGATGCGCGGCGACCTCAACGTCCGCGACCGCGGCGCGCGGTTCCGCCACATGTTCTCCAACAGCCGCGCGGTCAACGCGCTCGCCGCGGCGCGCATCTTCCTCTTCGCCGCCCGCGACGTCTGGTTCGTCGTCGGCCTGCCGGTCTACCTGCGCACCGTGCTCGGCTGGAGCTTCTGGGAGGTCGGCGGCTTCCTGGCGGTCTGGGTCATCGGCTACGGGGCGGTCCAGGCGGCGGCGCCGCGCCTGATCCGCCGCCGTTCCGCCGAGGGCCACCGCGACCCCGACGGCCGGACGGCGAGCTGGCTGGCGTTCGCGCTGGCCGTCCTCCCCGCCGGGATCGCGCTCGCGCTGGCCGCCGATGTCGATCCCACGCTCGCACTGGTCGCCGGGCTGGTCGCCTTCGGGGTGGCGTTCGCGCTGAGCTCCGCGGTCCACTCCTACCTGATCCTCGCCTACGCCGCCGATCACAAGGTGACGATGGACGTCGGCTTCTACTACATGGCCAACGCCTTCGGACGGCTGGTCGGGACGATCCTCTCCGGGGCGCTCTACCAGTGGCAGGGCCTGGAGGCCTGCCTCTGGGCGTCGGCCGCCTTCGTCGTGGCCGCCGGGCTGCTCTCGCGGCTGCTGCCCGCCGAGCCGCGCGGCCGCCGCGGGGCCGGTTCACAGCAACTTCACACCCCCATCACGGGGGCATAACGGGAGCGCACGCGCGCGCTGGGATCGTCCGCCGCATGGAAGCGGCGATGCGAAACCAGGTCCTGCGGGCCGGGGCGCTCGAGGTCCGGCCCGCGGAGTTCCTCGCGCTCGCCGGCGACCGCCCGCTCAGCCTCACCGCTCGCGAGCTCGCGCTGCTCACGGCGCTGGTGCTGCGCCAGGGACGGATCGTCAGCCGGGCCGAGCTCTACGCCGCCGTCTGGGAGGAGCCGTACCGCAAGACCGACCGGTCCGTGGACGTCTACGTCGCCAAGATCCGCCACAAGCTCGACGAGGCGCTGCCCGGCGTGCGCTTCATCCACACCCACTTCGGCTTCGGCTACCGGCTCGAGCCCGAGGGCCAGCCAACGCGCGCACACGGCCGCCCCGACGGCCATTCACACCGTTTTCACATCCCGGAGACAAGTCCATAACAGACTGGCTCCAGGCCGCTGCGACGCTCGCCGAGTCCAAATGACCGAATCAAGGAGACATCGCATGAGGAAGCTTCTCGTGCTCGCCGCCTCCACGGCGCTCGCGCTCGGCGCGGCGGCCTGCGGCGGCGACGACGACGACAGCGGCAGCGCGAGCACCAGCGGGGGCGGCTCGGAGCTGTCGGGCAACATCCTGATCGACGGCTCGAGCACCGTCGCCCCGCTGTCCGAGCCGGCCGCCGAGCTGTTCATGGAGGAGAACCCCGGCGTGACGATCGCAGTCGGCACCTCCGGCACCGGCGGCGGCTTCGAGAAGTTCTGCAACGGCGAGACCCAGATCTCCGACGCCTCGCGCCAGATCGAGGCCGACGAGGAGGCCGCCTGCAAGAAGGCCGGCATCACCTACGAGGAGCTGTCCGTCGCCAACGACGCGCTGACCGTGGTCGTCAACCCCGACAACCCGGTCGACTGCATCACCGTCGACCAGCTCAAGCAGATCTGGGAGCCGAAGTCGAAGGTCTCCAACTGGAGCCAGATCGACGGGCTCGAGAACGCGCCCGACGCGGACCTCGACCTCTACGGCCCCGGCACCGACTCGGGCACGTTCGACTACTTCACCGAGGCCGTCAACGGTGAGGAGGGCGCGTCGCGCACCGACTACAACAACGTCGGCGAGGACGACAACTCGACGGTCACCGGCGTCAGCGGGTCCGAGGGCGGCATGGGCTACTTCGGCTACTCGTTCTACCTCGAGAACCAGGACTCGCTGAAGGCGCTCGAGATCGACGGCGGCGACGGCTGCGTCGCACCGTCGCCGGAGACCGTGCAGGACGGCAGCTACGTCCCGCTCGGCCGCCAGCTGTTCATCTACCCCTCGGGACAGGCGCTCGAGCGGCCGGAGGTCAAGTCGTTCGTCGAGTTCTACATCGACAACGCGACCACGATCGCCGAGCAGGCCGGCTTCATCGGCCTGACCGAGGAGCAGGTCACCGAGGCCAAGGACAAGGTGGCCCAGCTCGCGGGCTGAAGCCCGCGACGAGGCCCTGAGGAGACGCACCATGGCAGGACGGGACATCACGGCCTCCGGCTCGCGGGCGACCGACGGTCGCCCACGGCTGGAGGCCGTGAGCCCGCGCTACGGGGAGAAGGCGATCTTCGCCCTGCTGGCGCTCTGCGCGGCGATCTCGGTCGCCACCACCCTCGCGATCGTGATCTCGCTGATCGTGCCGAGCATCGGCTTCTTCGGCGAGGTCCCCTTCGCCGACTTCCTCTTCGGCACCGACTGGGCACCGACGTTCGCCGACGCGACCTTCGGCGTGCTGCCGATCGTCGTCGGCACCCTGACCGTCACCGCCTGGGCGCTGCTGGTCGCGATCCCGGTCGGCCTGCTGACCGCGATCTACATGGCCGAGTACGCGCCGACCAGGGTGCGGCGGGTCGTCAAGCCCGTGCTCGAGGTCCTCGAGGGCATGCCGACCGTCGCGATCGGCTTGTTCGCGCTCTACTTCGCCCGGCCGCTGCTCGAGGACATCTTCCCGTTCCTGCCCTGGGGCGGACCGTTCGCGGTCGGCGTCGCCGGGATCGCGGTCGGCCTGATGATCGTGCCGCTTGTCAGCTCGGTCGCCGACGACGCGATGCGCTCGGTGCCGGCCGGCCTGCGCGAGGGCGCCTACGCGCTCGGCGCGACGAAGATGAAGGTCTCGGCGCGGGTCGTCTTCCCGGCCGCGATCTCCGGGATCGTCGCCGCGATCGTGCTCGCCGCCTCGCGCGCCATCGGCGAGACGATGGTCGTCCTGCTCGCCGCGGGCGCGACGCCGCAGCTGGTCGCGCCGTGGGACTTCACCGAGTCGATCCAGACGATGACCGCCTTCATCGGGACGACCGCGACCGGCGACATCGCGACCGGCACGATCACCTACGACACGATCTTCGCCGTCGGGGCGCTGCTGTTCGTCATGACGCTGGCGATGAACATGCTCGCGATCCGCCTCGTGCGGCGCTTCCGGGAGGTCTACGAGTAATGGCAGTCGATCCCGGCCTCCCCGGCGCCGCTCGGACGCAGCTCGCCGTCGCGGGCGCCCGCGCCACGACCGCGGCGGCGCTCAACCGCAAGGGCAGCGGCCCACGCGTCCAGGAGGGCCTCTTCCTCGCCCTGCTGCTGCTCGCCGTCGGCTTCGCGCTGGCCGGCCTAGCGGCGCTGCTGGTCTGGTCGTTCGTCGAGGGCCTGCCGCGGCTGGATGCCAACCTCTTCACCCAGGGCCCGTCGTCGCTGCACCCCGAGACGGCCGGCTTCCGCACGGCGATCCTCGGCAGCGTCTACGTGATCGGCGGCGTGATCGCGCTGATCGTCCCGCTCGGGGTCGGCGCCGCGATCTACCTCGAGGAGTACGCCGACAAGACGCGCTGGTGGAACCGCTTCATCGAGCTCAACGTCCAGAACCTGGCCGGCGTGCCGTCGATCGTCTACGGCATCCTCGGCCTGGCGTTCATCGTCCGCGGACCGCTCGACATCGGCTTCGTCGCCGCCGCCGGCTCGATGACCCTGGCGCTGCTGGTGCTGCCGACGGTGATCCTCGCGGCACGGGAGGCGATCCGCGCTGTACCCCCCTCGATCCGCGAGGGGGCGCTCGCGCTCGGGGCCACCCAGTGGCAGACCGTCCGCCGCCAGGTGCTGCCGGCCGCGATACCGGGGATCCTCACCGGGATCATCCTCGGCGTCGCCCGGGCGATCGGCGAGGCCGCCCCGTTGCTGCTGGTCGGCGCGGTGACCTTCGTCACGGTCAACCCGTCGTTGTTCGAGGGCCGGTTCACGACGCTGCCGGTGCAGATCTTCAACTACGCGGGACGGCCCCAGGAGGTCTTCCACGAGCTCGCCGCGGCGGGGGTGATCGTGATGCTCGTCGTCCTGCTGGCGATGAACTCGTTCGCGATCTGGCTGCGCAACCACTACGAGAAGAAGCTGTCATGACCCAGGAGACGGAGATCACCCCGATGACCGAGCCTCAGCCCGAGCCCCCCGCTCACGACGCGCTGAGCGAGGCCGCGGCCGATCCGGCTGCCCAACGCGGCGTGGAGACCCACGTCGTGCCCGAGCACCGCGAGCGGAAGGGCGGGAAAACCGACGCCGTCTTCCACATCGACGGCGTCGGCGTCTCCTACTCCGGCAAGCCCGCCGTCCGCGACGTCACCTTCGACATCGCCGAGAACGAGATCACCGCGCTGATCGGCCCGTCCGGCTGCGGCAAGAGCACCCTGCTGCGCTGCCTCAACCGGATGAACGACCTGATCCCCGGCTGCGAGGTCAGCGGCCACGTCGGCTTCCACGGCGAGGACCTCTACGGGCCGCGCGTCGATCCGGTCCGGGTGCGCACGCTGATCGGGATGGTCTTCCAGAAGCCCAACCCGTTCCCGAAGTCGATCTACGACAACATCGCCTTCGGTCCGCGCGTCCTCGGCGTCAAGGGCGACCTCGACGAGATCGTCGAGCGGGCGCTGCGCCGCGGCGCGCTCTGGGACGACGTCAAGGACCGGCTCAAGGACAACGCCTACGGCATGTCCGGCGGCCAGCAGCAGCGCCTCTGCATCGCCCGCTGCCTGGCGATCGAGCCCGACGTGATCCTGATGGACGAGCCGTGCTCGGCGCTCGACCCGATCTCCACCGGCAAGATCGAGGACCTGATGCTCGAGCTCAAGGAGCGCTACTCGATCGTCATCGTCACCCACAACATGCAGCAGGCCGCGCGCGTCTCGGACAAGACCGCCTTCTTCACCGTCGAGCTGAGCGAGGAGGAGCATCGCGTCGGCCGGGTCGTCGAGTTCGACGACACCGAGAAGGTCTTCACCAACCCGGCCGACCCGCGCACCGAGGCCTACGTGACCGGCAAGGTCGGCTGAGGGGAGTCCGATGCCCCAGACGCCCGCACGCCAGCAGTTCCAGGACGAGCTCGCCCAGCTCGAGATCCAGACCCTCGGCGCACTCGACATGGTCTGCCAGGCGCTCGACCGCGCGCTCGAGGTCGTCGCCCACCAGGACGTCGAGCTGGCGAGCATGGTGATCGCCGACGACGACCGCATCGACGGCCGCTACCTGGAGGTCCACCAGGGCATCCTGTCGCTGCTCGCGCTGCAGGCGCCGGTCGCCGGCGACCTGCGGATCGTCGCCGCGCTGCTGCACGTGATCAAGCACGTCGAGCGGATGGGCGACCAGTGCGTGAACATGGCCAAGCTCGTGCCGCTCGCCGGCCACGAGCCGCCCGCCGACGACGAGCTGCTGGCGATGATCTCGCGGATGGGCGAGCTGGGCCGCTCGCTGGTCGAGCAGTGCAAGCTCGCCTTCGAGCGCCGCGACGCCGACCTCGCCCAGGACCTCGTCCGCCAGGACGACGAGATCGACCGGCTCAACCGCGCCTGCTTCAACCGCGCGCTCGACATCGGCGACGACCCCGACGTGCGCGAGTGGGCGATGCACATGATGCTCGTCGCGCGCTGCCTCGAGCGGATCGGCGACAACGCCGTCGACATCGGCGAGCAGACCGCGTTCGTGGTCACCGGCCTGTTCCGCGAGTTCGAGGACGCCTCCCACCCCGAGCTGGCGCCCGGAGCGCGCCGCACCTGATGGCGACGCCGCTGTTCGCGCACACGCCGAACCGCGGCAAGTTCGAGGCGCTCTTCGACGCCGCCGGACGCAACCTCGCCGAAGCGACCGCGCTGATGGAGCGGCTGATGCGCAGCTGGCCCGACCAGCCCGAGCTGCGCGGCGAGATCAAGGCGCTCGAGGAGGAGGGCGACCGGATCACCCACGACATCCTCCACGCGCTCTACTCGACCGCCGTCACGCCGCTCGACCGCGAGGACATCCACCAGCTCGCGACCGCCCTCGACGACGCCCTCGACCTCACCGAGGAGGCCGCCGACTTCCTCGGCCTGTACAAGATCGAGGCGCCGATGGAGCAGGCCGTCGAGCTGACCGGCGTGCTGCGCGACTGCGGCCGCGAGCTGGCCGCCGGGCTGCACCACCTGACCGCGCTCGACAGCCTCGGCGAACGCGTAGAGGCCGTCGACCGACTCGAGCACGAGGGCGACCGGATCAGCCGCCAGGCGCTCGTCGCGCTGTTCGCCGGCGGGATCGACCCGATGGTCGTGATCCGCTGGAAGGACGTGATCGAGCGGCTCGAGCAGGCGGTCGACGCCTGCGACAGCGTCGCGCACGTCCTCGAGGGGATCGTCGTCAAGCACAATTAGAAGATGGCGAAGGCGGAGCCGATCCCGGGCATCGCGGCCGACGCGCGCTTCGGCGACGTCGCGGCCGCCGCCGTGCAGACGCGCACGCGCGAGGTCTTCGCGCACTCCGCCGGGGTGCTCGACCTCGACGACCCCGAGCGGGTGCACGCGATGCGGGTCGCCACCCGGCGGCTGCGCTCGGCGCTCGAGGTCTTCGCCACCTGCTTCCCGCGCAAGCCCCACCGCCGCCTGCTGCGCGAGGTCAAGGCGCTCGCCGACGCGCTCGGGCAGCGGCGCGACCCCGACGTCGCGGTCGAGCGACTGCACGCGCTCGCCGACGCCTTCAACCCCGCCGACCGGCCCGGCGTCGCCGGACTGGCCGCCGAGCTGGCGGCCACGCGCGAGCAGGCCAACCACGAGCTGGCCGCGGCGCTCGAGGAGGTCGAGCGCCGCGAGCTGGAGCGGCGCCTCCTCGACCTGGCCGCGGAGGCGCGGCGGTGAAGGCGCGCAAGGTCAAGGGCCTCGATCCCGACGGCGCCTTCGCCGAGAGCCTGCGGCGGATCGTCGCGATGCGCGCGGGCGAGCTGCGCGAGCTCGCCCCCGCGGCCCTGGAGCCGGGCGCGAGCGCCGCCCAGCACGACCTGCGGATCGCCGCCAAGCGGCTGCGCTACGTGCTCGAGCTGGCCGAGCCGGCGCTCGGCAGGCCGGCCGCGCGCGGCGCCAAGCGGGCCAAGCGGCTGCAGGAGCTCCTCGGCGAGCTGCACGACTGCGACGAGCTCGCTCCGCTGGTCGCCGACCGCCGCGAGCGGCTGCTCGCCGCCGACGCCGAGCACCTGCGCCGCGCCGCCGGCGACGCCGACGACCTCGACCCCGCGCTCGTGCGCGCGGCCCCCAGCCGCGACGCCTACCGCGGCCTCGACACGCTCGCGGCCTACATAGCCGGCCGCCGCGCGCTGCTGCACGAGCGGTTCGTCCGCTACTGGGACGGCCTCGAGCACGAGGCGTTCGTCGACACGCTGCTCGCGGGCCTGCGCCCGCCGCTGCCGCAGCTCAGCGAAGCCGAGCGAGCGCCCGCAGCTCCGCCGGACGGAGGAGCAGCTTGAGCTCGCGGCCCTCGACGGCGGCGACGCCGCCCTTGGCCATCTCGGCGCGTGCGCCGGTCAGGTCCCCGATCGCGCGTGACATGCCGGGCTCGTGGCCGACGAGCAGCACCTGCTCGCCGCGGCCGGCGGCCAGCGCCGCCGCGTCGAAGTCGCCATCGGCGAGCGCTCGCTCGACCTCCGGCTCGAGCCCCAGCTCGGCGCAGGCCAGGCGGGCGGTGTCGAGCGCCCGGACCTTCGGGCTGGTCAGGCAGCAGTCGAAGCTCACCCCGAGCGCCGCGAGCGCCCGCCCGGCCGCGGCGGCGTCGGCTTCGCCGCGGTCGCTGAGCGGCCGCTCGGCGTCGGGGGCCCCGCGCAGCGCGTGGGCGTGGCGCAGGAGCCAGATCATCGGCTGTCATCTTCACATGGCCGGCGGTCGGCCGTGGGATGATCCGAGGTAGCGATGGACGCGGCGAGCATCCCCACCGAGCAGCAGGAGGCACCGCGAGCGCCCTCGCTCGACTCGCCGGAGCTCTACGTCAACCGCGAGCTGTCGTGGCTGGACTTCAACGAGCGGGTGCTCGAGCTGGCCGAGGACGAGCGCACGCCGCTGCTCGAGCGGGTCAAGTTCCTCGCGATCTACACCTCGAACCTCGACGAGTTCGAGATGATCCGCGTCGCCGGCCTGCACGATCAGGTCGACGCCGGCATCGACGCGCGCAAGGCCGACGGGCTGTCGCCGTCGGAGACGATCGAGCGGATCGCGGCCCGCGTGCGCGAGCTCGGCGCGCGCCACACGCGCCAGTGGGAGCGCGAGATCCGCCCCGCGCTGGCCGACCACGGCATCCGCGTCGTCGCGCCCGAGGACTGCTCGCCGACCGAGCTCGAGACCCTCGACCGGATCTTCGAAGAGCAGGTCTTCCCGGTGCTGACCCCGCTGGCGGTCGGCCCCGGGCGGCCGTTCCCCTACATCTCGAACCTGTCGCTGAGCCTCGGCGTCTGGCTGACCGACCCCGTCACCCACGACGAGCTGTTCGCGCGCGTGAAGGTGCCGAAGGAGATCCTGCCGCGGCTGGTCGAGATCGGCCCACGGACGTTCGTGCCGCTGGAGACGGTGATCGCCCGCCACCTCGACGCGCTGTTCCCCGGCATGGAGGTGCGCGCCCACGCCGCGTTCCGGGTCGTCCGCGACGCCGACTTCACCGTCTCCGACGAGGCCGACGACCTCGTCCGGGCGGTCGAGACCGAGCTGCGCCGGCGCCGCTTCGGCGAGGTGGTGCTGCTCGAGGCCTCCGCCGACATGGACGCCGAGATGCGCGCCTTCCTGATCGCCCAGACCCAGATCGAGGAGCACCAGGTCGTCGACGTCGAGGGGATGCTCGACCTCACCGACCTCTGGCAGATCCACGGCCTCGACGGCTTCGCCGAGCTGCGCGAGACGCCGTGGACGCCGGCCGCCTGCGGGCCGTTCGCCGTCCACGACGGCAAGGCGGACCTGTTCGCGGCGATGCGCGCCGGCGACCTGCTCGTCCACCACCCCTACGACTCGTTCGCGACCAGCGTCGAGCGCTTCGTCGAGCAGGCCGTCGACGACCCCGACGTGCTCGCGATCAAGATGACCGTGTACCGCACCTCCGACGACTCGGCGCTGGTGCCGCTGCTGATCAAGGCCGCCGAGCGCGGCAAGCAGGCGGTCTGCCTGGTCGAGCTGAAGGCCCGCTTCGACGAGCGGCGCAACATCGGCTGGGCCCGTTCGCTGGAGGAGGCCGGCGCCCACGTCGTGCACGGGCTGCCGGGGCTCAAGACCCACGCCAAGGCGCTGCTGGTGGTCCGCCGCGAGGGCACCGGCGTGCGCCACTACGTCCACGTCGGCACCGGCAACTACCACCGCGGCACCGCCCGCCTCTACGAGGACTTCGGGCTGTTCACCTGCGACCGCGACGTCGGCGCCGACGTCGCCGCACTGTTCAACGCGTTGACCGGCGCCGCCCGCCCACCCGGCTACCGGACGGGGCTCGTCGCGCCCGAGCGGATGCGCGACGGCCTGCTCGACGCGATCGCCCGGACGGTCGAGGCCCACCGCGCCGGCCAGCCGGCGCGGATCGTGATGAAGATGAACTCGCTCGTCGACCGCCGCTGCATCCGCGCGCTCTACGAGGCGTCGCAGGCCGGCGTGCCGATCGACCTCAACATCCGCGGGATCTGCTGCCTGGTGCCCGGCGTGCCGGGCGTCAGCGAGAACATCCGCGTGGTGTCGGTCGTCGGGCGCTTCCTCGAGCACTCGCGCGTCTACTCGTTCCAGCGCGGCGAGGAGCGGGTGACCTACATCGGCTCGGCCGACCTGATGCCGCGCAACCTCGACACCCGAGTCGAGCTGGTGGTGCCGGTCCGCGACGAGCGGCTGCGCGGCGAGATCGAGGACGTGCTCGAGCGCTGCCTGGCCGACGACAGCTTCGCCTGGGACCTCGCCGCCGACGGCGCCTGGACCCGCCGCCGCGGCGACAGCCGCTCCGTCCACGAGGAGCTGATGGCCGCCACCGTCGAGCGCGACCGCCAGCCACCCGCCGTCGAGGCCGCCGAGCGCCCCCGCGCCAAGCGCCGCTTCGGCCGCTTCGGCCGCCGCGTCTGACGACCATCTCCTCGATCGATCCACCGTCCGAGCAACCGCTCGAGGTTGCGCACGCATGCCATGCGCAAGCTCGAGCGATCGGCGGGACCCGCGATCGCGCGAGGAAACGGTTGCTACACGCGGGTGAGGCCGGCCTCGCGGCAGCCGGCCTCGAGCTCGTCGAGGCCGAAGGCGGCGAGCGGGCCGAGCGCGCCGGACTCGAGCATGCCCGCCTCGGCCGCGCGGCGGGCGCCCCAGGCGAGGATGCCGGCGGTGAAGGTGTAGGGCTCGACGCCACCGAGCTGGACGGTGGAGAGCTGCTCGCCGTGGCGGTCGTAGGCCTCGGCGACGATGTGCGAGCCGGCGCGGGCGCGCTGCTCGGGGCCGGGACCGCCGGTCGAGCCCTTGACCAGCCGCTCCGCCAGGCGGGCGGTAAGGCCGCTCGCGCCAGGGACCTTCATCGCCCCCGCGCCGAGCAGGGAGAACGCCTGCAGCGGGCGCGAGAACGGCCCGAACCAGCCGAGGTAGACGTTGACGTCACGCAGCGCCGGGGCGGCCTGCGGAAGGCCGAAGTGCTCGGAGGAGCCGACCGTCACCGCCGGCAGCTCGCGCCCGCGCAGCGTGAAGTTGCGCAGCCGGTCGGCGGTGCGCACGGTGCGCAGCGCGCCGTCGCGGTAGGCGAACGCCGGTGCGGCCATCACCCCGGCGACAGACGCCTTCGTGCCGCCGCTGAAGCTGCCCATGCCCGCCTCGCCGGTGACGAAGTAGCCGACGTCGACGCGCACCGCCTCCTCACCCGCGTCGCGCAGCGCGAGGCCGGCGGCGAGGTTGCCCGGCACCCAGTCGTAGCCGAACGCGGTGACCATCCCGATGCCCGCCTGGCGGGCGCGCGGGCCGAAGTGCTCGAAGACGCGGCGGATGAACGGCGGCTCGCCGGTCGAGTCGAGGTAGTGGGCGCCGGCGGCGAGCGCCGCGTCGGCGGCGACGTCGCCCCAGCGGGCGAACGGGCCGACGGTCGTCAGCATCACGTCGCCGCCGTCGACCAGCTCGAACACCGACTGCGGCTGGGCGACGTCGGCGACCGCGGTGTCGAGCCCGCCGCCCAGCTCGGCTGCCAGCGCCGCCAGGCGGTCGCCCGACCGGCCCGCCAGCAGCGGCCGCTGCCCGCGCGCGACGAGCGCCTCGGCGGTCAGCCGGCCGGTGTAGCCGGTGGCGCCGAAGAGGACGATCCGGCCGGCCATCTCAGCCGCCCTAGCTGCCCGGCAGCCGCTCGGCTGCCGCCGCGCGGATCTGCTCGACGGCGCCCGGGATCGTCTTCTCGAGCCGGCGCATGTCCCAGCGGTCGAGGGCGATCAGGCGCATCGGCTCGGTCGCGACGACGGTCGCGGTCCGCCTCTCGGTGTCGAGCAGGCCGACCTCGCCGAAGAAGTCCCCCGGGCCGAGCCGGGCGACGACCTCGCCGCCGCGCGACACCTCGGCGGCACCCTCCTCGATCGCCATGAACGTGTAGGCGTAGTCGCCCTCGTCGACGAGGTGCTTGCCCGCCGACACCGACACCTCGCTGACGAACGGGGCGATCTGCTCCAGATCCTCCTCCGCTACGGACTGGAACAGCGGCAGCGACTTCAAGCGGTTGGCGTCCAACGCTCTCTCCTATCGACTTCTCGTACCCCGGCCACGGCCAATCTACCCGACGGGCGGCGGCCCGACGAGGCCCTGCGGGGATTGCTCGGCATCCGGGCGGGCATGTTGATCCGTATCGGAGACATGGCCAAGATCGCGATCGTCGGCACCGGAGTCGCCGGCCTCACCGCCGCCCACCGGCTCCACGCCGACCACGACCTGACCGTCTACGAGGCCGGCGCGCGCGTCGGCGGGCACACCCACACCGTGCGCGTCGACCTCGCCGACGAGACCCACTGGGTCGACACCGGCTTCATCGTCCACAACGACCGCAACTACCCGCGCTTCGAGGCGCTGATGGCCGAGCTCGGCGTCGCCACCCAGCCCTCGCGCATGAGCTTCTCGGTCTCCGACGACGGCGGCCGCTTCGAGTACTCGGGCACGCCGCGCGGCGTCTTCGCGCAGCGCTCGCACCTGCTCGACCCGCGCTTCCTGCGGATGATCGCCGACCTGCTGCGCTTCAACCGCGAGGCGGGACGGATCGCCGGCGGGCCGGTCGGCGCCGGGCCGTCGCTGCGCGAGCTGCTCGCCGACGGCGGCTACTCCGACTGGTTCGTCGAGCGGCTGATCGTCCCCCAGGCGAGCGCCGTCTGGTCGGCCGACCCCGAGCAGCTGTGGTCGTTTCCGGCGTCGTTCCTCGCGGCGTTCTTCGACAACCACGGGATGCTCGGATTCCGCGACCGGCCGCGCTGGCGGACGGTGACCGGCGGCTCGCACCGCTACGTCGATGCGCTCACCCGCCCGTTCGCCGACCGGATCCGCACCGCGACCCCGGTCCGCTCGATCGTCCGCCGGCCCGACCGCGTCGAGATCGCCGCCGACGGCTGCGGCGTCGAGCGCTACGACGAGGTCGTGATCGCCACCCACTCCGACCAGGCGCTCGCCCTGCTCGCCGACCCGACCCCCGCCGAGCGCGAGATCCTCGGCGCGATCCCCTACAAGCGCAACCAGGCGGTGCTGCACACCGACTCGGCGCTGCTGCCGCGCCGCCGCGCCGCGCGCGCGAGCTGGAACTTCCACCTCGGCGCGATCGGCCCCGACGGCCGCCCGGAGACCTCCGACGCCGGCGCCCCGCGGCTCACCTACTGGATGAACAACCTCCAGGCGATCGACTCGGCGACCGACCTCTGCGTGACGCTCAACCGCGGCGACCGGATCGACCCGGCGAAGGTGATCGAGACCGTCGACTACGCCCACCCGGTGTTCACCCCCGACGGCGTCGCGGCGCAGGCCCGCCACGGCGAGATCTCCGGCGTCGACCGCACCCACTACTGCGGCGCCTACTGGGGCTGGGGCTTCCACGAGGACGGCGTCGTCAGCGCCGAGCGGGCGGTCGAGCGGATCGGCGCGACCGCACGCGCGATCGCGCCCGCACCGCCGGAGCCCGAGCCGGAGGAGCTGGCGGCGTGAGCTCCGTCGCGACACGGCCTCGCACCGCGCCCGCCGCCGTGGCCGCCCCGCCCGGCCTCGCCTCCGCCGTCTACCACGGCGCCGTCCGCCACCGCCGCCACAGCCCGGTCGCGCACGGGTTCGAGTACCGCCACACGATGCTCTACCTCGACCTCGACGAGCTGCCGGCCGCGTTCGACGTCCACCCGCTCTACTCGGCGCGCCGTCCGGCGCTGGCCCGCTTCCGCCGCGCCGACCACCTCGGCCCGCCCGACCGTCCGCTCGCCGACTGCGTCCGCGACCTCGTCGCCGAGCACGGCGGCCACCGCCCCGACGGCCCGGTCCGGCTGCTGACGACGCTGCGCCAGTTCGGCCACGCGTTCAACCCGGTCAGCTTCCACTACTGCTTCGACCGTGCCGGCGAGCGGGTCGAGGCGGTCGTCGCCCACGTCACCAACACGCCCTGGGGCGAGAGCCACGCCTACGTGCTGGAGCGCTCCGGCGCCGGGACGGTGCTGGCGGACCGGATCGACAAGGCGTTCCACGTCTCGCCGTTCATCGGCATGGACCACCGCTACGACTGGCGCGTCAGCGAGCCGGGCGAGCGGATCGCAGTCCACATCGACGAGCTCGACGACGACGGCGCGACGATCTTCGACGCGACGCTGTCGCTGCGCCGCTCGGCGCTGACCCGGCGCGAGCTCTCGCGCGCGCTCGCCCGCTTCCCCTTAACTTCGTTGCGCGTGCTCTCCCTGATCTACGTCAACGCGCTCGCACTCAAGCTCCGCGGCGCCCCGTACCACCCCCACCCCGGGGGCCGCCGGCGGTGATCGCCCGGCGGGCGCTGTTCGGCGTCCTCGACCGGATCGAGGGCGGCCGGATCGTCGTGGTCGAAGGGCCCGGCGGCGACCGGCGCAGCTTCGGCCACGGGGACCTGCACGCCGAGGTCGTCGTCTCCGACCCCGCCGCCTACCGCCAGGTCCTGCGCGGCTCCACCGGGCTCGCCGACTCCTACGTCGACGGCCTCTGGGACAGCGACGACCTGCTCGCGCTGCTGCGGATCGGCGCGCGCAACATGGCCCGCCTCGACGGCGTCCGCCGCCGCTGGCACCCGCTGCTGCACGCCGGCCAGCGCGCCGCTCGCCTGATCCCGCGCAACGACCGCTCCGGCGCGCGGCGCAACATCGCCGCCCACTACGACCTCGGCAACGACCTCTTCGAGCTCTTCCTCGACGAGTCGATGATGTACTCGTGCGCCTGGTTCGCCGAACCGGGCATGGACCTCGCCGCCGCACAGCGGGCGAAGCTCGACCGGATCTGCCGCGCGCTCGACCTGCGCCCCGGCGACCGGCTGCTGGAGATCGGCAGCGGCTGGGGGGCGCTCGCCGTCCACGCCGCCGGCGAGTACGGCGCCGAGGTGACGACGACCACGATCTCGCGCGAGCAGCGCGCCGGCGCGCTGCAGCGGGTCGCCGCGGCCGGCCTGTCGGACCGCGTCACCGTGCTCGACCGCGACTACCGCGACCTCGACGGCCGCTACGACAAGCTCGTCTCGGTCGAGATGATCGAGGCGGTCGGCTGGCAGTACTTCGACGAGTTCTTCGCCCGCTGCTCGGCGCTGCTCGCCGACGACGGCCTGATGCTGCTGCAGGCGATCACGATCGCCGACGACTCCTACGAGGTCGAGAAGGCGTCGCGCAGCTTCGCCAACACCCACGTCTTCCCCGGCGGCTGCCTGCCGTCGCGGTCGGTGATCGCCGGCTGCGTCGAGCGGGTGACCGACCTGCGCGAGGTCTGGATCGACGACATCACCGACCACTACGTGACCACCCTCGAGCACTGGCGCGCGGCGTTCGAGGCCAACGCGCAGCGCGCCGCCGAGCTCGGCTACGACGAGCGCTTCCGGCGGCTCTGGCGGCTCTACCTCGCCTACGTCGAGGCGGGCTTCGCCGAGCGGCGGATCGGCGACGTGCAGCTGCTGCTGGCCAAGCCGGGGCGGGCGGTGGCGACGCCGCCGGTCGCGGCGGTCGGCGGCGCGAGCCGCTGAGGGCGCTCAGCCGCGCGGCGTGCGCGTGAACATCGAGTCGGCGATCCGGTCGAGCAGGAACGCCGGCCCGCGCGAGGCGAGCTTGGCGATCGCCGTCTTGCCGCCGGGGCCGAGGATCGAGCTGTCGTCCTCGATCGCGGCGAGCACCTTGGCCGCCCACTCGGCCGGCTGCTGGCGGTCCCAGCCGGAGGTGTCGAAGTGGCCGCCGTAGACCTCGTCGGTGGCGTCGAGCATCTCGGTGTCGACGCCGGGCGTGACGAGGTGCAGCGTGGTGACCCCGGTGCCCTTGGTCTCGCGCCGCAGCGACTCGGTGAACGCGACGACGCCGGCCTTGGTGGCGGCGTAGGTGCTCGCGGCCGGGAAGTAGGCGTAGCCGGAGATGCTGGCGTTGTTGACGACCTTGCCGCGCCCGCGCGCGAGCATCCCGGGCAGCAGCAGCCGGGTGAGGTGCATGACGGCGGCGAGGTTGACCTGCACCGCGGCGTAGATCTCGTCGACGTCCTGCTCCTCGAGCAGCCCGCCGGTCATCACGCCGGCGTTGTTGACGACGACGTCGATCTCGGCGTCGCCGAGGCCGTCCACCGACCGGTCGATGCTCTCGCGCGAGGCGAGGTCGAGCGCGACCGGCCGGACCTCGCGCGCCCCGCCGGCCGGCGGCGTCAGCGGCGGGTAGCCGTCGGGGTCGCGCGTGCCGCAGAGCAGCAGCGCCAGCGGCCGGGCGGCGAGCGCCTCGGCGATCGCCCGCCCGATGCCGCGGTTGGAGCCCGTGACGAGCGCGGTGCGTCCGGTGAGGTCCATCTTCCGAGGGTACGCGCGAACGGGCGGATCGGTTGGCGCGCGAATCGGCGCACGAATCGATGTCGACGTTGCGGCGAAATATTCGCCGCAACGTCGACATCGATGGCGGAGGCCGTGATCGGGCTGGCTGCGGTGGCCGCAGTGCGTCACGATGGCCCTCTCCGTGACCGCTGCGCTCCAACTCGCCACGACCCGCCGCGGCAGCGGCGAGCCGTTCGTGCTCGTCCACCCGCTCGGCGGCGACCGCCACGTCTGGGATCCGGTCGTCGACCTGCTCGCCGGCGAGTTCGCGTGCGTGGCGGTCGACATGCCCGGCTTCGGCGAGTCGCCGCAGCTCCCCGCGACGGTCGCCGCGCGGCCCGCCGCGCTCGCCGCCGCGATCGACGCGACGCTGGACGGGCTCGGCCTCGCGGCGGCGCACGTCGCGGGCATCTCGCTCGGCGGCTGGGTCGCGCTGGAGCTGGGCAAGCTGCCGCGGGTCAGCTCGGTGACGGCGATCTGCCCGGCCGGGCTGTGGCCGCGGCCGCTCGGCCCGCGGCCCTCCCGCGCCCGCGACGCCGCCCGCGCGCTGCGCCCGCTGCTGGGGCTGGCGGTCCGCTCGCGCCGCTTCCGCGCCGCCGCGTTCGCCGGCCGGGCCGCCCGGCCCGCCGAGCTCGACCCCGGCGTCGCGTTGCAGGCGCTGCGCGCCTGGGCCGACGCGCCCGGCTTCGACCGCGCGAACGCCGCGATGCGCGCCGAGGTGTTCGACGGCTTCGAGGAGATCGCCGCGCCGGTCACCCTCGCCTGGGGCGAGCTGGACGGCTACGTCGGCCCGCCGCGCCGCGACGCGCCGGTCGCGCGCAACGTCACGCTCGCCGGCTGCGCGCACATCCCGGTCTGGGACGACCCGGCGGCCGTCGCCGCCCTGCTGCGCTCCTCGGCCGCACTCGCCGCCGCGCCGGCCACCTGACGATCGATGTCGACGTTGCGGCGAATATTTCGCCGCAACGTCGACATCGATGCGGCCCCGGCGCGGAGCCGTCCTGGCCAGCGGCGAGGATTGCGCCGCGATGGACCAGCGCCCGAGCGGATTCCTCGACCAGGCGCCCGAGCGGCCGCGGCGCTGGAAGTCGTTCCGGCGCGAGCTGACCGACGAGCAGCGGCGCGACATCCTCGGCCAGCTCTACGCCGAGGGCGACGACCGGCTGCCGTTCCTGCGCCGCTTCGCGATCCTGCTCAGCCTCTCGGTTCTGATCGCCGTCTTCGGCCTCGCGTCGGACTCAGGCCCGGTCGTGATCGGCGCGATGCTCGTCTCGCCGCTGACGACGCCGCTGCTCGGCCTCTCCGGCGCGCTGGTGATGGGCTGGCCCCGGCGGGCGCTGGAGTCGCTGGCGATCCTCGTCGCGGGAACCCTGTGGGCGTTCGTGCTCGCCTACGTGACACTGACCTTCATCCCCGAGCCGGCGGCGATCACGCTCCAGTCCGAGGAGCTGCTCGCGCGCACCCAGCCGCGGATGCTCGACATGGCGGTCGCCGTGGTGGCCGGCGCTGCGGGCGCCTACGTGCTCGTGCGGCGCGAGGCGGTCGGCGCGCTGCCGGGCGTGGCGATCGCCGTCGCGCTCGTTCCGCCGCTCTCGACCGTCGGGATGCTCGTCGAGCTCGGCAAGCCGGACCTCGCCGACGACGCGCTGCTGCTCTATGTCACCAACCTCGCCGGCATCGTCTTCGCCGGCGCGCTGGTCCTGCTCGCCGCCGGCATGCGCCCCGAGACCCACGACGGCCGCCTGCCGCGCCGCGCGAAGGCCGGGATCGCGCTCGCGGCGGTGCTCGTGGCGCTGATCGCCTACCCGCTCTGGGACGTCACCCGTCACAGCCTCGCCCACGCGCTCGACCACGACGAGGCGGCGGCGATCGCGACCGAGTGGGCCGACGACGCCGGCCTGCGCGTCCAGGACGTCGAGGTGGCGCTGCACTCCGCGCGGATCGAGGTCGTGGGACCCGACCCGCCGCCGCCGGCCCAGGGACTCGCCGACCGGCTCGCGGTGGCCTTCGAGCAGGAGATCGACCTGCAGCTCGACTGGATCCCCGAGCGGCGAACGACGGCGACCGGCCGCGCGCCCTGAGCCGCCCGGCCGCGCCCGGCTAATGTCCCCGCCATGAGCGAGGCGATCGCAGAGCCGCGCGACGAGGCCCTCGAGGCCGCGCGCTGGGACCTCCAACCGCTGGTCCACGGCAAGGGGCCCGCCGGCGTCGGCGAGCTGCTCGACGAGGCGCAGCGCGAGGCGGACGCGTTCGCCGAGCGCTACCGCGGCCGGGTCGGCGAGCTCGACGCCGCCGCGCTCGCCGCCGCGATGCGCGAGCTGGAGTCGATCTCCGACCTCGTCGGCCGCGCCGGCTCCTACGCCGCGCTCGACTTCTCGACCGCCACCCAGGACCCCGCCCGCGGCGCGCTGATGCAGGACGCCCAGGAGCGCGGCGCCGCGCTGCAGACGACGCTGCTGTTCTTCGACCTCGAGTGGAACGAGGTCGGCGAGGAGCGCGCGGAGGAGCTGCTCGCCGGCGACGAGCTCGCCTTCTGCCGCCACCACCTGCGCACGCTGCGCCGCTACCGGCCGCACCAGCTCTCCGAGCCGGAGGAGCGGATCCTCACCGAGACGGCGGTCACCGGTCCGTCGGCGTTCCGGCGGCTGTTCACCGAGCAGGTGGCCGCGCTCGAGGTGACGCTGCCCGGCGACGAGCAGCCCAAGCCGCTGATGGAGGCGCTCAGCGTCCTACAGGGGCCCGACCGCGAGCTGCGCCGCGCCGCCGCCGAGGGCGTCACCGAGGCGCTGCGGCCCGGGCTACGCACGCGCGCGTTCATCATGAACACGCTGCTGGCCGACAAGGCGACCAAGGACCGGCTGCGCTCCTACCCGCACTGGGTCGCCTCGCGCAACCTCGCCAACGAGGCCAGCGACGAGTCGGTCGAGGCGCTCGTCGACGCGGTCGTCTCCCGCTACGAGCTGGCGCGCCGCTGGTACCGGCTGAAGGCGCGGCTGCTCGGCGTCGAGCGGCTCGCCTACTACGACCGCGCCGCCCCGGTCGCCCAAAGCGAGCAGCGCGTCTCCTACACCGACGCGCGCGACCTCGTGCTCGACTGCTACCGCAGCTTCTCGCCGGAGCTCGGCGCGGTCGCCGAGGAGTTCTTCACCGGCGGCTACATCGACGCCCCGCCGGTGCCGGGCAAGCGCGGCGGCGCGTTCTGCTCCTACACGGTGCCCTCCGCGCACCCCTACGTGCTGCTCAACCACACCGGCCGGATCGGCGACGCGCTGACGATGGCCCACGAGCTCGGCCACGGCGTCCACGCGGCGCTCGCCCGCCCGCGCGGCGTGTTCGAGTTCACGACGCCGCTGACGGTCGCCGAGACCGCGTCGATCGTCGGCGAGACGATCGTGCTCGAGCGGCTGCTCGACCAGGCGCCCGACGCGGCGACGCGGCTGTCGCTGCTGGCCGAGTCGCTCGACGGCGCGGTCGCCGCGGTCTTCCGCCAGGTGGCGATGAACCGCTTCGAGGACCGTGTCCACAACGAGCGGCGCGACTCCGGCGAGCTGGCGGTGGAGAGCATCAACGCCGCCTGGCTCGACACCCAGGCCGACCTGCTCGGCGACTCGGTCGAGCGCTCCGACGAGTACGGCATCTGGTGGTCGTATGTGCCGCACTTCATCGACACGCCGGGCTACGTCTACGCCTACGCCTACGGCAACCTGCTCGCGCTGTCGGTCTACCGCCGCTACGAGGAGGAGGGCGAGGGCTTCGTCGGCTCCTACCTCGACCTGCTCCGCGCCGGCGGCTCGATGCCGCCGGAGGACCTCGGCAAGATCGTCGGCGTCGACCTCGCCGACCCCGGCTTCTGGGCCTCGGGCCTCGACCTGATCGAGCGCCAGCTCGACGCCGCCGAGCAGGCCGCCGCCGAGGCCGACCGGATCTAGCCGGCCGCCTCGGAACGCAGCGCGTCGAGGCGGCGGGCGATCGAGCGGCGAAGCCTGTCGGCGGCCGCGCGCGAGTGGCCGTGGCGGTCGGCCGCCGCCGCGACACGGCCGAGCAGCTCGTGGCACCGCCCGAGGACCGCCGGCTGGTCGGCGGCGAATCGCTCGACCTCGCCGAAGCCGAGCTCGACGAGATCGTCCAGATCGGGCGCGGCCGCCAGCAGCCGTGGTGCGCCGGCCCCGTCGAGGCGCACCGCCGCCGCCGGCTCGGCCGCGGCGAAGCGGATCAGGCCGGCGGTCAGCGCGTCGAGCGCGTTGCGCGCCGTCGTCGGGTCGTTGATCGACGGCGAGAGCGCCTTGATCGCCACGTCGGCGAGCTGGCGGACCGGGTAGCCGGGGTCGCCGGGCAGGGTCCGCTGGGGGCCGAGCTCGAACGCGGCAGGCGCGCGCTCGGCGAGCTCGGCGGCCGCGGCCGGATCGGTGGCCGACACCTCCGCCACGACGTCGCCCGGCAGCACGTACTCGCCGATCCGCGCCCGCTGGAGCACCACCCCGTCGAGCTCGCAGGCCAGCTCGATCAGCTCGTCGGTCCGCAGGGCGGTCAGGAAGCCGTGCCCGTCGCAGCGGGCGGGGCGCGGTGGCGCGGCGGCGAGCGTGCGGTCGAGCGCCGCCCGCGCCTCCTGCTCACGCTCGGGCTCGCCACCGGCGCCGGCCGGGTAGGGGCGCTCCTGCTCGCCGGCGGCGTCGGCGTCGATCGAGGCGATCACCGACGACGGCTGCAGCATCCGCGTGATGTGTCCGATGAAGCCGGCGAACAGCCCGAACGACAGCAGCGCCAGCAGCACCGCGACGGTGATCGTCAGGTCCGGGACGCGGCCCTGGTCGAGCGTGCCGAGCCGGACGAGCGCGGTCAGGCAGTAGATGAAGCTGCCGAGCAGCGCGGCGAGCGTGAGCTGGCTCAGGCGGTCGCGGCGGAAGCTGCGCAGCACCCGTGGACTGAGCTGGTTCGACGACAGCGTGAAGGCGACGACGGTCACCGAGAACGCGAGGCCGGCGACCGAGACGGTGGTGGTCGCGATCGTCTCGAGCAGGCCGCGCGCCGCGTCCTGGGTGGAGAACTCGAACAGCGGCATGCTGACGCCGAGCCAGTCGTCGAGCGCAGGCGTGCCGAAGCCCGCCACGACGCCTGCTGCCATCGCCAGCCCGGCGGGGAGGCCGAACGTGGCGCGCGTCGCGTCCGCGACGGCGGTGATCCGGTCGCGGAGCGACCCGGCGCTGCGCGACCCGCGACCCATGCCTTGCGGTACCCGTCGCGCGCCGGGCGCGAAACCCGCGCCGCGCGGGGCGGCGGCTAGCTGCCCTTGCCCGCGGCGCGCGCCTCGAAGATCTCCTCGATGTCCTCCAGCCGCTTGCCCTTGGTCTCGGGCACGTAACGGACGCAGAACCAGATCGTGAAGAGGCCGACCGCCGCGTAGAGCCAGAACGTCGGCGCGCTGCCGAGCGCGTTGAGCAGCGGCAGGAAGGTCAGCGAGATCGCGAAGTTCGAAGCCCAGTTGGCCATGGTGCCGACACCGGCCGCCCGGCCGCGCGCCTTCAGCGGGTAGATCTCGGAGTTCAGCAGCCAGAAGATCGGGCCGAGCGAGATCGCGAACGAGCCGACGTAGACCATCAGCGCGATCACGGCCAGGCTGGCGAGCCCCTCGCCGCCGGAGCCGACCTCGAACGCGAGACCGAGCGCGACCAGCGCGACGACCATGCCGGTGACGCCGACGAACAGCAGCGGCCGGCGGCCGAAGCGGCTCACCAGCCAGAGCGCCAGCACGGTCGCCAGGACGTTGACGAGGCCGACCCCGACGCTCGCCAGGATCGCGGCGCTGTTGGAGTCGATCCCGGTGTCCTGGATGATCGTCGGGGCGTAGTAGATGACGGTGTTGATGCCGGTGACCTGCTGGAGGATCGCCAGGCCGACGCCGACCACAAGCGCCGCGCGGACCGCCGGCCGGCGCAGGTCGCGCCAGCTTCCCTGCTCGGCGCTGAGCGTCCGCTCGATCTCGCGCAGCTCGTCGTCGACGCCGTCGACGTCGGGGCGCAGCTTCAGCAGCTCGTGGCGGGCGCGGACGGAGTCGCCGATCATCACCAGCCAGCGCGGGCTCTGCGGCATCGCGGCGATCCCGACGCCGAGCAGGATCGCCGGCAGCGCGCCGAGCGCGAGCATCCACTCCCACGAGCCGGACGGCTCGAGCGCGAGGCCGACGCCGTAGGCGACGAGGATCCCGACGGTGACGGCAAGCTGGAACAGCGTCACCAGCCGGCCGCGGACGTTCGCCGGCGCGACCTCGGAGATGTAGACCGGGCAGGCGGCAGAGGCGAGGCCGATCGCGAAGCCGATCGCGACGCGGGCGAGGATCAGCACCGTCGCGCCGGGCGCGAGCGCGCTGATCACCGAGCCGACCACGAACAGCAGCGCCGCGAGCATGATCATCCGCCGGCGGCCGTAGCGGTCGGCGAGCTGGCCGGAGAGCGCCGCGCCGAAGATCGCGCCGACCGGCACGGCGCTGACGACCATCCCCTGCTGGAAGCTGCTGAGGTCGAAGTCGTCCCTGATGAACAGCAGGGCGCTGGCGATGATGCCGGTGTCGTAGCCGAACAGCAGCCCGCCGAGCGCGGCGATCACGGCGGTGAACATGACGTTGCGCCGCGCTCGCGACGGGTTCGGCGATTCCAAGTGCTCCCCCTGGTTCGGTGGCGG
>JAAYBF010000221.1 GCA_012718975.1 Solirubrobacterales bacterium
AACAAGATCCGCATCAGGCTCAAGGCCTACGACCACTCGGCGATCGAGACGGCAGCCCGTGAGATCGTCGAGACGGCTCAGCGGACAGGCGCCAGCATCTCCGGCCCGGTGCCGTTGCCGACCGAGAAGAACGTGTACTGCGTGATCCGCAGCCCCTTCAAGGACAAGGACTCGCGCGAGCACTTCGAGATCCGCACGCACAAGCGGCTGATCGACATCCTGCAACCCACGCCGAAGACGGTCGACTCGCTCCAGCGCCTCGACCACCTGCCCGCCGGCGTCGACATCCAGATCCAGCTGATCTGATGGCCGGGCTGCTTGGACGCAAGCTGGGCATGACCCAGGTCTTCGACCCCGAGGACGGGCACGTCGAGCGCGTGACCGTCGTCGAGGCCGGCCCCTGCTTCGTGACCGCGAAGCGGACGGCCGAGCGCGACGGCTACGACGCCGTCCAGCTCGCCTACGGCGACATCCGCGAGAAGCGCCTCAGCAAGGCCGAGCGCGGTCACCTCGCCAAGGCCGACGCGCCCGCGCTGCGCCGGCTGGTCGAGTTCCGCGACAGCGGCGCCGAGCTCGAGATCGGCAACGAGGTCAAGGTCGCCGACGTCTTCGAGAAGGGTCAGACCGTCAAGGTCTCGGGCGTCTCCAAGGGCAAGGGCTTCCAGGGCACCGTCAAGCGTCACGGCTTCGCCCGCGGCCCGGTGACCCACGGCTCCCACAACGTGCGCGCGCCGGGCTCGATCGGCCAGGCGGCAACGCCGTCGCGAGTGTTCAAGGGCATCCGCGGTCCCGGCCAGATGGGCAACAAGCGGCGCACGCAGAAGGGCCTCGAGGTCGTCGACGTGCGCGCCGACGAGAACCTGCTGCTGCTGCGCGGCAGCGTTCCCGGCCCCAAGGGCGGCATCGTCGAGATCCGCATCGACGGGAAGGCGAGCTGACGATGGCGCTCCAGATCTCCTACGTCGGCGGCAAGTCCGGCAAGGTCGACCTCGACGAGACGGTCTTCGGCGAGGACTTCCACGAGCCGCTGGTCCACCGCGCCGTGCGCGCCGAGCTCAACGCGCGCCGTTCGGGCAGTTCGTCGACGCTCACCCGCGGCGAGGTGTCGATGACCGGCGCCAAGGCCTGGCGCCAGAAGGGCACCGGTCGCGCCCGCGTCGGCGCTCTGTCGGTGCCGCATCGCACCGGCGGCGGCGTCGCGTTCGGCCCGAAGCCGCGCAGCTACACCGTCAAGGTCAACCGCAAGGAGCGCCGCCGCGCGCTGCGCTCCGCGCTCTCGGTCCACGCCGAGCGTGGCACGCTCGCGGCGATCGACGCTGAGGCGTTCGACGCGCCGTCGACCAAGCAGGCGGCCGAGGCGCTCGCCGGCTTCGCCTCCGGCGCCGCGTTGGTGGTGCTGGTCGAGGGCGAGGAGAACGCCGCACTGTCGTTCCGCAACATCGAGCACGCGACCGTGCTGCGTGCCGAGGACGCCGGCGTCGCCGACGTGATCGGCGCCGCTCGGCTGATCGTCTCGCCGGTTGCCGCCGAGCGGCTCGCGGCGATCGCCGCGGCGCCGGCTCCGCGCACCCGGGAGGTGGCGGCATGAACCCGCGCAGCGTGATCATCCGGCCGGTCATCAGCGAGAAGAGCTACGCGCTGCTGAACGCCAACAAGTACACCTTCCGCGTCCACGACGACGCGACCAAGCCGCAGGTGCGCCAGGCCGTCGAGGCGATCTTCGACGTCCGCGTGACGGACGTGCGCACCCAGAACGTCAAGGCGAAGTCCAAGCGCCGCGGCCTCTACGTCGGCAAGCGCCGCGCCTGGAAGAAGGCGATCGTGACGCTGCACCCCGAGGACAGCATCGAGCTGTTCGAGGGCCAGGAGATCGGCGAGTAGGCGCGGGGAACGAGGAAGAACGATGGCAATCCGCAAGTACAAGCCGACGAGCCCGGGCCGCCGCTTCGCGACCTACCAGGACCACGCCGAGGTCACCCGCGACCGGCCGGAGAAGTCCCTGGTCGAGGGGCTGACCAAGAGCGGTGGGCGCAACGCCCACGGCCGCGTGACCTCGCGCCACCGCGGCGGCGGCGCCAAGCGCAAGTACCGTCGCATCGACTTCAAGCGGGTCAAGGACGACGTCCCGGCGCGCGTGGCCGCGATCGAGTACGACCCGAACCGCACCGCCTACATCGCGCTGTTGCACTATGCAGACGGCGACAAGGCCTACATCCTCGCCCCGGCGCGGATCAAGGTCGGCGACGTGGTCATGTCCGGCCCGCACGCCGAGATCAGGACCGGCAACTGCCTGCCGCTCGCCAACGTGCCGACCGGCACCACCGTCCACTGCGTCGAGCTGACGGCCGGCCGCGGCGCACAGCTCGGCCGCTCGGCGGGCGCCTCGATCCAGCTGGTGGCCAAGGAGGGCGACTACGCGACCCTGCGCCTGCCCTCGGGCGAGATGCGGATGGTCCGCGTCGAGTGCCGCGCCTGCATCGGCTCGATCGGCAACGCCGAGCACCAGAACGTCACGCTCGGCAAGGCCGGGCGCTCGCGCCACAAGGGGCGGCGCCCGCAGACGCGCGGCACGGCGATGAACCCCGTCGACCACCCGCACGGTGGCGGCGAGGGCTCGACGACCGCGGGCCGGCATCCGGTGACCCCGTGGGGCGTTCCGACGCTCGGCTACCGCACCCGCAAGAAGAACAAGGCGTCGGACCGCTACATCGTTCGCGGCCGCCGTCGCGGCAAGAAGGGTGGACGCTGATGTCCCGCTCGTCCAAGAAGGGCCCGTTCGTCGAGGAGCGCCTGCTCCAGCGCATCGAGCGGATGAACGAGGCCGGCGACAAGCAGATGGTCAAGACCTGGTCGCGCACGTCGACGATCTTCCCCGAGATGGTCGGCCACACGATCGCCGTCCACGACGGCCGCAAGCACGTGCCGGTGTTCGTCTCGGAGTCGATGGTCGGCCACAAGCTCGGCGAGTTCGCGCCCACGCGCACCTACCGCGGGCACGCCGGCAGCGACAAGGTGAAGATGAGGTAGCACGGCATGACCGACGAGCCCACCGACAAGCAGCCCGAGGACGAGCAGCCGACCGGCGCCGCCGAGCCCGAGGAGGCCGCCGCCGAGGAGGCCGAGGCGCCCGTGGCGGAGTCCGCCGAGGAGACTGGCGCGCCCGAGTCCGAGGCGCCGGCCGACACGACCGCCGAGGCGGACGACGCCGACGAGGCGACCGCCGGCGACGAGGCCGACGCTGAGGCGGCCGCCGGCGACGAGGTTGACGCTGAGGCGGATGCCGACGCCGACGAGAGCGACGACGCCGACGAGCCCGCGCCCAAGCGCCGCGGCTCGGCCGAGACGAGCACCCGCACCGCCACGCCGGCCACCGCGCCGACCAACGCCGACGGCGACGTCGAGGTCCGCGCGACCGCCCGCTTCGTGCGCCGCGCGCCGCGCAAGGCCCGCCTGGTGATGGACCACATCCGCGGCAAGTCGGTCGCCGACGCCCGCGCGCTGCTGGCTCACACCCCGCGCGCCGCCGCGGTCGACATCTCGAAGCTGCTCGAGTCGGCCGTCGCCAACGCGGAGAACAACTTCGAGCTCGACCCCGACGACCTGCGCATCCACCGCGCCACCGTCGACGAGGGGCCGACGATCAAGCGCTTCCGCCCGCGGGCGCTCGGACGCGCGACACCGATCCACAAGCGCACCAGCCACATGACGATCACGCTGACGACGACCGCCACCGACGGCGCCGCGGCCGGCGACCGGAAGGCGAGGAAGTAATGGGACAGAAGGTCCATCCCGAGGCGATGCGCGTCGGGTACATCCACGACTGGAAGTCGACCTGGTTCTCCGAGAAGGAGTACGCCGACTTCCTGCTCGAGGACATCCAGATCCGCACCCACATCCAGGACAAGCTGGCCCATGCCGGCCTCTCCGACATCACGATCCGCAAGAACAAGGGCGAGATCGAGGTCAACATCTTCACCGCCCGTCCCGGCATCGTGATCGGCAAGTCGGGCAGCGAGGTCGACGCGCTGCGACGCGAGCTGCACCAGATGACGGGTCGCGCGGTCAAGGTGAACATCCTCGAGATCAAGCGGCCCGAGCTCGACGCCAAGCTCGTCGCCCAGTCGATCGCCGAGCAGCTCGTCAACCGCGTCGCGTTCCGGCGCGCGATGAAGCGCTCGCTGACCTCGGCGATGCGCTCCGGCGCCAAGGGCGTGAAGGTCCAGGTCTCCGGCCGTCTCGGCGGCGCCGAGATGGCGCGCACCGAGGGCTACTCCGACGGTCGCGTGCCGCTGCACACGATCCGCGCCGACATCGACTACGGCTTCTACGAGGCCCGCACCACGTTCGGCCGGATCGGCGTCAAGGTCTGGATCAACAAGGGCGAGATCATGCCCAAGGGCTTCGAGTCCGACCTGACCGAGCTCGAGGCGCCGCAGCAGGCCCAGCCGGGTCGCGGCGGCGGGCCCGGTGGACGCGGGCGTGGCGCCGGCGGCCCCGGCGGGCGCGACCGCGGTGGACGCGGACGCGGTGGCCAGGGTGGACGCGGTGGCCAGAGCGGGCGCGGCGGCGGCCAGAGCGGCCGTGGCGGCCGCGGTGGCGGAAGGGGGCCGCGCTGATGCTGCAGCCCAAGCGCGTCAAGCACCGCAAGCAGCACCGCGGCCGGATGGCCGGCAACTCGCGCGGTGGCACCGCCGTCACCTTCGGCGAGTACGGCCTCAAGACCACCGAGCGCGGCTGGATCACCAACCGCCAGATCGAGGCCGCGCGTATCGCGATGACCCGCAAGATCAAGCGTGGCGGCAAGGTCTGGATCAACGTCTTCCCGGACAAGCCGGTCACCAAGAAGCCGGCCGAGACGCGGATGGGCTCCGGCAAGGGCTCGCCCGAGGGCTGGGTCGCCGTCGTCAAGCCCGGCCGCGTGATGTTCGAGCTCTCCGGCGTGCCCGAGGAGCTCGCCCGCGAGGCGATGCGCCTCGCTGGCCACAAGCTGCCGGTCAAGACGAAGTTCGTCGTGCGCGAGGGGGCCGGACAGCAGTGAAAGCCGTGGACGTGCACAATCTCGATGACCCGCAGCTCGTCGAGTTCGTCGACAAGGCGCGGACGGAGTCCTTCAACCTCCGCTTCCAGCACGCCACCGGACAGCTCGAGAACACCGCAGGCCTGAAGAACGCCAAGCGCGACCTCGCGCGTGCCCTGACCGTGGCGCGCGAGCGCGGGCTCGACGTCGAGGCAGAGCTCAGAAAGCAGCGCAATGACTGACGCAGAGAACAACGAGACAACGGACGAGGCCGCCGAGGCGGCGGCCGAGGCGCCCGCTGAGCCGGAGGCCGCGGCCCCCGCGCCCGCGGAGGCAGCCGACGCCGAGCCCGAGCCCGCGCTCAGCCCCAAGGAGCGGCGCAAGCGCGACCGTTCGCGCCACAGCGGCGATGCGCGCCCCGAGCGCGACGCCGCCGCGCGCGACGCCGAGCGCCGCGAGCGCCGCGCCAAGAAGGCCGTCGCCCGGCGCGCCTGGCGCGTCAAGAGCCGCGAGCGCCGCCGCGCCGCAAGCTCGGGCGAGGGCACCCCGCCCGCCGAGAAGGTCTCCACCGGCGCCCGCCGCATCCGTCAGGGCGTGGTCGTCTCCGACAAGGCAGACAAGACGATCACCGTCCAGATCGACATGGCGCGGCCGCACCGCACCTACGGCAAGATCGTCCGCACCACCGCGACCCTGCACGCCCACGACGAGCGCAACGAGGCCGGCGCGGGCGACACGGTCCGGGTCGTCGAGAGCCGGCCGCTGAGCCGCACCAAGCGCTGGCGGCTGGTCGAGATCGTGGAGCGTGCCCGATGATCCAGCAGGAGACCAGGCTGCGCGTCGCCGACAACAGCGGCGCCCGCGAGATCCTCTGCATCCGCGTGGCTGGCGGCAGCAAGCGCCGCTACGCCGGTGTCGGCGACGTGATCACCGCGACCGTCAAGCAGGCGATCCCGCACGGATCGGTCAAGAAGGGCGAGGTCGTCAAGGCCGTCGTCGTCCGCACGCGCAAGCAGTTCGGGCGCGAGGACGGCACCTACATCTCCTTCGACGAGAACGCCGCCGTGCTGATCGACCAGGCCAACAACCCGCGCGGCACCCGCATCTTCGGGCCGGTCGCCCGCGAGCTGCGCGACCGCAACTTCATGAAGATCGTCTCGCTCGCCCCGGAGGTGCTGTGATGGCCTCTCGGATGAAGGTCCGCAAGGACGACATGGTCAAGGTGATCTCCGGCAAGGACCGCGGCAAGACCGGGCGCGTGCTGCGCACCGAGCCCGCGCGTGACCGCGTCTTCGTCGAGGGCCTCAACATGCAGAAGCGCCACCAGCGGCCGCGCACGCTGCAGGACACCCAGCGCCAGCAGAACCTCGAGGGCGGCGTGATCGAGGTCGAGGGCCCGATCCACGTCTCCAACGTGCAGCTGCTCGATCCCGACAGCGGGGATCCGACCCGTGTCGGCATCGTCCGCGAGGACGGCCGCCGCAAGCGCGTCGCCCGCCGCTCCGGGACGGTGATCGACTGATGCCCGCCACCGAGCCCAAGACGATGCCGCGCCTCAAGCAGCGCTACGCCGAGGAGATCGCGCCGAAGCTGCGCGAGGAGTTCGGCTACGCCAACCCGATGCAGGTGCCCAAGGTCGAGAAGATCACGCTCAACATGGGCGTCGGCGAGGCCAAGCAGGACAGCAAGGCGCTCGAGTCGGCCCAGGGCCAGCTCGCGGCGATCGCGGGCCAGCGGCCGAACATCCGCCGGGCGCGCAAGTCGATCGCAGCCTTCAAGCTGCGCGACGGGATGCCCGTCGGCCTGACCGTGACCCTGCGCGACGCGCGGATGTACGAGTTCCTCGACCGGCTGATGGCGATCGCCATCCCCCGGATCCGCGACTTCCGTGGCCTGAACCCGCGCTCCTTCGACGGCCGCGGCAACTGGACCATGGGCGTCCGCGAGCAGATCATCTTCCCCGAGATCGACTACGACGGCATCGACCAGGTGCGTGGGCTCGACATCACGATCACCACCACCGCCGCGACCGACGAGGAGGCGTTCGCCCTCCTGGCCGAGCTCGGCATGCCGTTCAAGGAGGAGGGCCGTCCCGGCGCTCCGCGCCCGACCGATCAGGACGGAGGCTGACATGGCCAAGACTTCCAAGCGCGTGGCCCAGCAGCGGCCCGCCAAGTACAAGACCCGCGAGTACAACCGCTGCCGCAAGTGCGGCCGGCCGCGCGCCTACCTGCGCAAGTTCGGCCTCTGCCGCATCTGCCTGCGCGACCACGCCCACGAGGGCGAGATCCCCGGCCTGACCAAGTCGAGCTGGTAGAACGAGCACCGACGAACCAGAGACGAGCACCTTGAGCCTCAACGACCCCATCGCAGACTTCCTCACGCGCGTGCGCAACGGCCTCCAGGCCGACCACGACTCCGTCGTGATGCCCCATTCGACCTTCAAGGCCGAGATCGCGCGGATCCTCAGCGAGCAGGGCTACGTCGAGGGCTACTCGGTCGAGCCCGGCCGCATCGGCCAGCAGCTGCGCGTGACGCTGAAGTACACCGAGAGCCGCGACCCGGTGATCTCCGGGATCGAGCGGGTGTCCAAGCCCGGCCGCCGGCAGTACTTCGGCGCCGGTCAGCTGCCCAAGATCCAGGGCGGCATGGGCACCGCGATCGTCTCGACCTCGCGCGGGGTGATGACCGGCCACCAGGCCCGTCAGGCCGGCGTCGGTGGCGAGCTGGTGGCGAAGGTCTGGTAGGCGATGAGCAGAATCGGAAAGCAGCCGATCGCCGTTCCGGACGGCGTGACAGTCTCGATCGAGCCCGAGCGCGTCAGCGTCAAGGGCCCCAAGGGCGAGCTCAGCGAGCGCGTCAGCCGCGAGATGGCCGTCGACCAGGCCGACGGGTCGGTCACGGTCACGCGGCCGTCGGACCGCGGCGAGCACCGCGCCCTGCACGGGCTGACCCGGTCGCTGATCGCCAACATGGTCACCGGCGTCACCGACGGGTTCGAGAAGCGGCTGGAGATCCAGGGCGTCGGCTACCGCGCCCAGCTCAAGGGCAAGAACCTCGAGCTGGCGCTCGGCTACTCGCACCCCGTCGCGATCGAGGCGCCCGAGGGCGTCGAGTTCGAGGTGCCTGCGCCGACCCAGGTGGTCGTGCGCGGCGTCTCCAAGCAGGTCGTCGGAGAGACGGCCGCCCGCATCCGCAAGCAGCGCCCGCCGGAGCCCTACAAGGGGAAGGGCATCCGCTACGAGGGCGAGTACGTTGCCAGGAAGGTCGGCAAGCGCGCATGAGCATCCAGACCAAGCCCACCAAGCGGCTCCGCCGCCGTCGCCGCGTCCGCGCCAAGGTGCGCGGCACCGCCGAGCGTCCGCGCCTCTCGGTGTTCCGCTCCAACCGCGGGATGGCGTGCCAGCTCATCGACGACGAGCGCGGCCACACCCTCGCGGCCGCGAGCTGGACCGAGGACGAGCTGCGCGACCTCCAGCGCGCCGACCAGGCCAAGCGCGTCGGTCAGCTGATCGGCGAGCGCGCCAAGGCCGCCGGCGTCGAGACCTGCGTGTTCGACCGCGGCGGCTACCGGTACCACGGTCACGTCAAGGCGCTCGCCGAGGGGGCGCGCGAGGCCGGCCTCGTCTTCTAGGTACTCTGCGACAGGGACTGATTCTTCGATGGCACGCAACGACAACAGGCAGGACCGCCGTGGAGGCCGCGACAGCGACCTCCAGGAGCGCGTCGTAGAGATCAACCGCGTCGCGAAGGTCGTCAAGGGCGGCCGGCGCTTCTCGTTCACCGCGCTGGTCGTGGTCGGCGACGAGAAGTCGAAGGTGGGGATCGGCTACGGCAAGGCCAACGAGGTCCCCGTCGCGATCCAGAAGGGCGTCGAGCGCGCCCGCCGGAGCCTCTACGAGGTGCCGATGCACGGCTCGACGATCACCCACCCGATCATCGGCGTCCACTCCGCCTCGCGGGTGCTGCTCAAGCCGGCCTCGCCCGGTACCGGCGTGATCGCCGGCGGCGGCGTGCGCGCCGTGCTCGAGCTGGCCGGCATCCACGACGTCCTGTCGAAGTCGCTCGGCAGCCAGAACCCGATCAACCTCGTCAAGGCGACGATGGACGCGCTGCAGTCGCTGCGTCGTCCCGAGGACGTCGCGGCGCTGCGTGGCCTCAGCATCGACGAGGTGCTCGGCATCGAGCGCGCCGCCGCCGAGGACGAGGGCGAGCCCGCGGCCGAGGACGAGTCGGCCGGCGAGCCCGTCGGCGCCGCCGCCGGCGCGGAGGGCGGGTCCTGATGGCCGCCGGGAAGATCCTCATCACCCAGGTGCGGTCGACCAACGGCGCGTCCAAGAAGCAGATCGCCAGTCTGCAGACGCTCGGCCTCGGCCGCATCGGCAAGACCTCGGAGCGGCCCGACGACGCCGTCGTGCGTGGCCTGGTCGCCTCCGTCGACCATCTCGTGGAGGTCGGATCCGATGGCTGACGACGAGCGGTTCATCGGCCTGCACAACCTCAAGCCGGCGAAGGGCTCGACCCATCGCCGCAAGCGCGTCGGGCGTGGGGAGGGCTCCGGCGTGGGCAAGACATCTGGTCGCGGGCAGAAGGGCGCGGGAGCACGCTCCGGCGCCAAGAGCCGCGTCGCCTTCGAGGGCGGGCAGAACCCGATCCAGCGGCGGATGCGCAAGCTGCGCGGTCCGCACATGAAGAAGTCGATGCCGTTCGAGATGTTCCGCACCCAGACGCAGCCCGTCAACGTGGCTGACCTCGAGGCCCGGTTCGACGCCGGCGCCGAGGTCACGCCCGACTCCCTCCGCGCGGCAGGTCTCGCGACCCGCCGCGACGTCCCGGTCAAGATCCTCGGGGAGGGGGAGCTCGGGAAGGCGCTCACCGTCCAGGCCCACGGATTCTCCGCCAGCGCGCGCGAGAAGATCGAGGCGGCCGGCGGCAGCGCCACCGTTCTCGAGTAACAGGGCATGCTCAAGACGTTCCTCAACGCCTTCCGGATCGCTGATCTCCGGAAGAAGCTCGCGTTCACCGCCGCGATCCTGGCGCTGTATCGCGTCGGCGCCTACATCCCGGCGCCGGGAGTCAACGTCGACGCCGTCGAGCAGCTCTCCGAGCAGTTCGCCGGCTCCAACATCCTCGGCTTCCTCAACCTCTTCTCGGGCGGCAGCCTCTCCCGCTTCGCGATCTTCGCGCTCGGGATCATGCCCTACATCACCGCCTCGATCATCCTGCAGCTGATGACGGTGGTGCTGCCGTCGCTGGAGAAGCTGCGCAAGGAGGGCGAGGTCGGCCAGCAGAAGATCACCCAGTACACGCGCTACCTGACCGTCGCGCTCGCCTTCGGGCAGTCGGTCGGCTACGTGTTCCTCTTCCGCAGCTTCTCGACCGGCCAGCAGGACGTCGTCGACAGCTTCACCTTCGGCACCGTCTTCACGATCATCATCACGCTCACCGCCGGCTGCGTGCTGCTGATGTGGATGGGTGAGCTGATCACCCAGCGCGGCATCGGCAACGGCATCTCGCTGATGATCTTCGCCTCGATCGTCGCCGGCCTGCCAAACGGCATCCAGGCCTGGTGGACCAACCCCGACCAGGTCTTCAAGGTGATGATGCCGTTCCTCGCGCTGGGCATCATCGCGGGCATCGTCTTCATGCAGGAGGGCCAGCGGCGGATCCCGGTCCAGTACGCCAAGCAGGTCGTCGGGCGCAAGGTCGCCTCGGCCAGCTCGACCTACCTGCCGCTGCGCGTGAACATGGCCGGGGTGATCCCGGTGATCTTCGCGGCGTCGCTGATGGCCTTCCCGCCGACCGTCGGCCAGCTGATCCAGGCCGACTGGGCGCAGGACGTCGCCACCTTCTTCAGTCCCAGCGGCTGGGCCTACATCGTCGGCGAGTCGATCCTGATCATCCTCTTCACGTACTTCTATACGGCGGTCACGTTCAATCCCGTCGAGCAGGCCGACAACCTCAAGAAGTACGGCGGCTTCATACCCGGGGTCAGACCCGGGCGGCCGACGGCCGAGTATCTCGACCGGATCCTCGCGCGGCTGACGTTCCCGGGCGCGCTCTATCTCGCCGCCGTCGCGGCGCTGCCGACCATCCTGATCAATCAGACCGCGGCCAACTTCTACTTCGGCGGGACGTCGATCCTGATCGTCGTCGGCGTCGCGCTCGACACGATGAAGCAGCTCGAGGCGCAGATGATGATGCGCAACTACGAGGGGTTCCTCAAGTAGCTAGGCTCCTTCGTCCGTGAGCGAGCTGAACCTCATCCTCCTCGGACCGCCCGGCGCCGGGAAGGGAACCCAGGCCGAGCGACTCGTCGAGGACTTCGACCTGCCCTACTACGCCACCGGCGACATCCTGCGCGCCGCGGTCGCCGAGGGCACCGAGCTCGGCCGCAAGGCCAAGGAGTACATGGACCGCGGCGACCTCGTCCCCGACGAGGTGATCGTCGGCGTGATCGGCGAGCGGATCGACAGCCCCGAGGCGCTCGACGGCTTCCTGCTCGACGGGTTCCCGCGCACGCTCGGCCAGGCCGAGGCGCTCGAGGACGCGCTGCGCCCGCTCGGCCGCCGGTTGACGGCGGTGCTGTCGATCGAGGTCGGCGACGAGGACGTCGTCCGGCGCCTCTCCGGCCGCCGCGTCAACCCGAAGACCGGCCGCGTCTACCACGTCGAGTTCGACCCGCCGAAGGTCGAGGGCCACGACGACATCGACGGCACCAAGCTCGTCCAGCGCGACGACGACCGCGAGGAGACGATCAAGCACCGGCTCGAGGTCTTCCACGACCAGACCGAGCCCTTGGTCGAGCACTACGAGGCCAAGGGCCTGCTGCGCCGCTTCGACGGCAGCCGCTCGCCCGACGAGGTCCACGCGCACATCCGCGCGACGCTCGCGACGCTGCGCCTCGAGGAACAGCTCTAGCGATGGCGATCATCCGCAAGTCACCGGAGGAGGTCGAGCAGATGGCCGCCTCCGGGCGGATCCTCGCGCGCTGCCACCAGATCCTGCGCGCCAAGGCGCGCCCCGGGGTGACCACCGCCGAGCTCGACGAGGCCGCCGAGCGCTACATCCGCTCCCAGGGCGCGACCCCCGCCTTCAAGGGCTACAACGGGTTTCCCGGCTCGATCTGCGCGTCGCCGAACTCGATGGTCGTCCACGGGATCCCGGGCGACTACACGCTCGCCCGCGGCGACGTGCTCGCGCTCGACATCGGCGTCGACCTCGACGGCTGGATCGCCGACGCGGCCGTGACGCTGGCGATCGGCCAGGTCAGCGAGATCGCCGCCGCGCTGCTGGAGACCACCCGCGCCTCGCTCTTCGACGCCGTCGAGCAGGTCCGCCCGGGCAACCGCCTCGGCGACGTCTCGGCCGCCGTCCAGCGCCGCGTCGAGGCGGCCGGCTTCTCGATCATCCGCTCGCTCGTCGGCCACGGCGTCGGCCGCGCGATGCACGAGGACCCGCAGATCCCCAACTACGGCACGCCCGGCACCGGGCCGCTGCTCGAGGAGGGGATGGTGCTCGCGATCGAGCCGATGGTCAACGCCGGCGGCCCCGAGGTCCGCCTGGCGCCCGACAACTGGTCGGTCTACTCCGAGGACGGCTCGCTCGCGGCCCACTTCGAGCACACCGTCGCGGTGACGGCCGACGGGCCGCGCATACTGACCCCCTGGCACCTCGAGGACGGGGCGGAGGCGGCGGTCGCCGCCCAGTCCGCCGGGGGCCGTTGAAGGCGAGCGTTGCACGCTGGCGCGAGCCTGCTATCGTGCCCCGCTGGCGCTCGGCCGACTCCTGGGCCCTGCGCTGATTCTCTCCATACGGAAGGTAGCGATGAAGGTCCGAGCTTCGGTCAAACCCATGTGTGAGAAGTGCAAGGTGATCCGCCGCAACGGCGCCGTTCTCGTGATCTGCCAGAACCCCCGTCACAAGCAGCGGCAGGGCTGACGTACACGATGGCGCGGATCGCAGGAATCAACATCCCCCTCAACAAGAGGGTCGAGATCGGGCTCACCTACATCTACGGCATCGGCCGCTCGCAGGCGAAGGTCGTGCTCGCCAAGGCCGGGGTGGACCCCAACACCTACGTCAAGGACCTCACCGACGACGAGGTCATCAAGCTGCGCGACGCGATCGACGCCGACCTCACGGTCGAGGGCGATCTGCGGCGCGAGCACTCTCAGAACGTCAAGCGCCTGATGGAGATCGGCGCCTACCGCGGTTTGCGGCACCGGCGCGGGCTGCCGGTACGCGGGCAGCGGACCAAGACCAACGGCCGTACCCGCAAGGGCCCGAAGCGCATGCAGGTGGCCGGCAAGAAGAAGGTGAGCAAGTGACGCGACACAGGGGAGCCGCGGTCACCGGAGGCGCCCGCTGATGGCGGCGCAGCGTCCGGGGCGCCCGCGCGGGCGCCGCAAGGCCAAGAAGAACATCCCGCTCGGCCAGGCCCACATCAAGACCAGCTTCAACAACACGATCGTGTCGCTGACCGATCGCGAGGGCAACGTCATCGCCTGGGAGTCCGCCGGCGGCGCCGGCTTCAAGGGCTCGCGCAAGTCGACGCCGTTCGCCGCCCAGGTCACCGCCGACGCGGCCGCCAAGAAGGGCATCGAGCAGGGCCTCGAGAAGGTCGAGGTCTTCGTCAAGGGCCCCGGCTCCGGCCGCGACACCGCGATCCGCTCGCTCCAGGCCGCCGGCCTCGAGGTCACCGGCATCCGCGACGTCACCCCGCAGGCCCACAACGGCTGCCGCCCCCGCAAGCGGCGGAGGGTCTGACGATGGCGCGCGACACCGGCAACCAGTGCAAGCAGTGCCGCCGCGAGGGCACCAAGCTGTTCCTCAAGGGCGAGCGCTGCCTCACCGACAAGTGCGCGATCGAGCGCCGCAACTACCCGCCCGGCGACCACGGCCGCGGCCGTCCGCGCCAGTCGGAGTACCGCGTCCAGCTGCGTGAGAAGCAGAAGGCGCGCCGCTACTACGGAGTGCTCGAGAAGCAGTTCCGCGGCTACTACGACCGCGCCTCCCGCCAGGAGGGCGTCACCGGCGAGAACCTGCTGCGGATCCTCGAGTCGCGGCTCGACAACGTGCTCGTCCGCCTCGGCTTCGCCGCCTCCCGGCGCCAGGCGCGCCAGTTCGTGCGCCACGGCCACTGGATGGTCAACGGCCGCCGCGTCGACATCCCCTCGTACCAGGTGCGTCCCGACGACGTGATCTCGCTCGCGCCCGGCTTCAAGGGCGATCAGGTGATCCGCGACGCCACCGAGCTGGTGTCCGTGGTCCCCGCGTGGCTGCAGGCCGACCACGACGGCCTCACCGCGAAGGTGCTCCGCCGCCCCGAGCGCGACGAGATCGCCGTGCCGGTGCAAGAGCAGCTCATCGTCGAGCTTTACTCGAAGTAGAAGTCCAAGCCGCGCGCGCCGCTCGCCGGCGGCCGCGCGCGCACCAACGCGAAGGACACCCGCCATGATCGAGTTCCAGACCCCCCAGATCTCCGCCGAGAACGTCTCCGACACGCGTGGGACGTTCACGATCGAGCCGCTCGATCGCGGCTTCGGCTACACGTTCGGCAACTCGCTGCGCCGGGTGCTGCTCTCCTCGCTGACCGGTGCGGCGGTCACCAGCGTGCGGATCGAGGGCGTCGCGCACGAGTTCTCGACGATCGCCGGGGTCAAGGAGGACGTCACCTACGTCGTCCTCAACCTCAAGGAGATCGTCTGCCGGATGCACTCCGACGCCTCGGAGGTCGAGGCGCCGCTCGTGGTGACCGGCCCCGGCGAGGTCACCGCCGGCGACATCGACCTGCCCTCCGGCGTCGAGATCCTCAACCCCGAGACCCACATCGCCACGCTCGAGAAGAAGACCAAGCTCGAGGTCTACCTGACGATCGGCCACGGCAGCGGCTACTCGCCCGCCGAGGACAACAAGTCGCCCGACCAGCCGATCGGCGTCATCCCGATCGACTCGATCTTCTCGCCCGTCAAGCGCGTCGCCTACTCCGTTGAGTCCGCCCGCGTCGGCCAGCGGACCGACTACGACAAGCTCACGCTCGACATCGAGACCGACGGATCGCTCGACCCGCACGCCGCGCTGCGCGAGGCCGCCGAGACGCTGATCAAGTACCTGGCGATCTTCAGCGAGCCCGAGCGCGTCGAGGCGCTGCGTGAGGCCGGCGCGGCGCTCGTCGGCGGCGGCGCCACCGCGCCGGGCGCCGAGCTCGGCGCCGGCGGCGGCAGCGGCGACGGGATGGACGACATCCTGATCGAGGAGCTCGAGCTGGGCGTGCGCTCCTACAACTGCCTCAAGCGCGCCGGCGTCCAGACCGTCGGCGACCTGATCCAGAAGTCCGAGTCCGAGCTCAACGCGATCCCCAACTTCGGCCGCAAGTCGATCGAGGAGGTCATCGAGACCCTCGAGGCGCGCGGGCTGTCGCTGCGGACCGCCTGAGCGGCGCAGACCACGTACACTGCTCGGGTTCGCCATGCGCCACCAGAAGCAAAAGGGAAAGCTCAGCCGCGACTCCGCCCACCGCAAGGCGCTGCTGATGAACCTCTCGCGCGAGGTCATCGACCATGAGCGGATCAAGACCACCCAGGCCAAGGCCAAGGCGGTCAAGCCGGAACTGGAGCGGCTGATCACCCTCGCCAAGAAGGGCGACCAGCACTCGCGCCGGCTCGCGATGGCGCGGCTCGGACAGGACAAGGGCGTCGTCTACAAGCTGTTCGAGGAGATCGCGCCGCGGTACTCCGAGCGGCCCGGCGGCTACCTGCGCATCTCGAAGCTCGGGCCACGCAAGTCCGACGCGACCGAGATGGTCGTGCTCGAGCTGGTCTGAGCCACCGTCGCCACCCGCGGAGGCCGGCGGAGTAGGCTGCCCTCCCATGAGAGTTCTGGCGTTTTCGGATGTGCATTGCGACGTGGGGGCGGTCGAGGCGTTGGTGGCTGCGGCTGGGGAGGTCGATGCGGTAGCTGGCGTCGGGGACTTCGCGAGCGTGCATGAGGGCTTGGTGGAGACGGTGGCGCCGTTGCGGGGGGTCGAGGTGCCGGTGGTGCTGGTGCCGGGCAACAACGAGACCGAGGATGCGTTGCGGGCGGCGGTCGCCGGCTGGGATGGGGTGACGGTGCTGCACGGGTCCGGGACGGAGATCGGTGGGGTTTGGTTCTACGGGATCGGCGGGGGGATCCCGACGACGCCGTGGGAGTGGAGCTTCGACCTGACCGAGGAGGAGGCGGAGGCGAAGCTGGCCGACCTGCCGGACGGGGCGGTGCTGCTCAGCCACTCGCCGCCGAAGGGCCATGTGGACAAGGGGCTCGGGTCGGTGGCGGTCGCCGCGGCGGCCGAGCGGACCGGCGCGCGGGCGGTGCTGTGCGGGCACATCCACGAGATGTGGACCCAGGAGTCGCGGATCGGCGACACGCTCGTGCGCAACCTGGGTCCCGACGGATACGTGCTGGAGGTCTGAGATGGACGTCGAGGCGATCAAGCGCGGCGCGGCCGCGAACTGGGGCAAGGGCGAGTACGCCGGCCTGTCGGAGGTGCTGCGGCCCGCCGCCCAGGCGCTCTGCGACGCCTGCGCCGTCGGCGCCGGCCAGGAGGTCCTCGACGTGGCCGCCGGCGACGGGAACTTCGCGCTCGCCTGCGCCTTCGAGGGGGCGAGCGTCGTCGCCTCCGACATCTCGCCCGGGATGGTCGAGCGCGGCCGCGCGCGCAGCGTCGCCGAGGGCTACGACGTCGAGTGGGTCGAGGCCGACGCCGAGGAGCTGCCCTTCGACGACGGCCGCTTCGAGTGCGTCGGGTCGGTCTTCGGCGCTGTGATGGCGCCGCGCCCCGACATCGTCGCGCGCGAGCTGTTCCGCGTCGTACGGCCCGGCAACACCGTCGGCCTGGTCGCCTGGGTGCCCGGCGGGATCGCGGAGGAGATGTTCGCGATCGGCCGCGGCTACGGGCCACCGAGCGACGCGCCCGCGCACAGCCTCTGGGGCGAGGAGGACGTCGTGCGCGAGCGCATCGGCGAGCTCGCCAACTCGATCGAGATGGAGCGGCGGACGCTGCCCTGGTCGGGCGACTCGCCCGAGGACTGGGTCGCGTTCATGGAGCGCAGCGCGCCGATGCAGGTGGCCGCGCGCGAGGCGATGCCGCCCGACCTCTACGCCAGGATGCGCGCCGACTTCGTCGAGCTGGCGCGCAGGTGGGCGGGCGGCGACGGCCCGTTCTCGGTCGAGGCCGAGTACCTCGTGGTCGTCGCTCGCAAGCGCGGTTGAGCGCCAAGCTCACCATCGAGTACGACGGCCGGCGGTTCGCGGGCTGGGCGGTCCAGCCCGGCGAGCGGACCGTCCAGGGCGTGCTCGAGGAGGCGCTCGCGCTGCGCGGCGGGCGGGCCATCCCCGTCACCGCCGCAGGGCGCACCGACGCCGGCGTCCACGCGCGTGGACAGGTCGCCTCCCACCCCGGCGATCCGCTCGGCGTCGAGCGGATCAACGCCAGCCTGCCGGCCGACGTGCGCGTCCTCGCCAGCGAGCCCGCCCCCGACGGCTTCGACGCCCGCCGCGACGCGCTGTCGCGCACCTACCGCTACCGCGTCCTGCCCGGACGGGTCGAGCGGCCGCTCGAGCGCGGCCGGGCGCTGCACTGGCGCAAGCGGATCGACCGTGCGGCGCTCGACCGCTGCGCCGAGCTGACCGCCGGAGTCCACGACTTCACCGCCTTCACGCCGACCGACACCTACCACGTCCACTTCCACCGCCGCGTCCTGCGCGCCGAGTGGACCGACGAGCCCGACGCCGTGCTGGCGCTCTGGATCGAGGCGGACGCGTTCATGCGCAGCATGGTCCGCATCCTCGTCGGGACGATGCTCACGATCGCCGCCGGGCGCGGCACCCCCGACGACTTCGCGCGCCTGCTCGAGGGCCGGCCGCGGATCGAGGCGGGCGACACCGCCCGCGCGCACGGCCTCTACCTGGAGTCGGTCCGCTACGCGTGAGCGGCGGCCGGGGCGGGGACTATCCTCGGGGACTGCGATGAAGGTCCTGCTCACCAACGACGACGGCATCCAGGCGACCGGTCTGCACGCCATCCGGCGCGCGCTCCAGGAGCTGCCCGGCATCGAGCTCGCCGTCATCGCGCCCGACTCCAACCGCTCGGCCACCGCGCGCAGCATCACCACCCGCTCGCCGCTCTGGGTCGAGGAGGTCGAGCTCGGCGACGGCACGATCGGCTACGCCACCGACGGCACCCCCGTCGACTGCGTCCGCTTCGCGGCGCTCGGGCTGATCGAGTTCCGTCCCGAGCTGATCGTCTCAGGGATCAACCACGGCTCGAACCTCGGCGACGACATCACCTACTCCGGCACCGTCGCCGCCGCGCTCGAGGGCATCCTGCTCGACGTCCCGGCGATCGCCGTCTCCCAGCAGGCCGACCACGGCGAGATGGACTTCCGCATCGGCCGCGCCTGGGAGCCGGAGAACTTCGCCGCCGCCGCCGGCTTCGTCGCCCGCCTCGTCGACGAGCTGCAGGACTACGAGCTGCCCAAGGGCACGCTGCTCAACGTCAACTGCCCCGCCAGCGACCCCGTCGGCGTCCGCGTCTGCCGCCTGGGCAAGCGGATCTACCGCGACTCGCTCGAGCTCGCCGAGGAGCACGACGGGCGCAAGCGCTACCGCATCTACGGCGACAGCCCCGGCTACCACGCCGAGGACGGCACCGACTTCGCGGCGATCGCCGAGAGCCGGATCGCGGTCACGCCGCTGCACTTCGACCTGACCGACCGCGCCGCGGTGGAGACGCTCTCCGCCTACGAGTTCGACCGCCTGATCGCCCCCGCGGCGCGCGAGGTGTGAGCACCGACCCCGCCGGGCGCGCCGCCGAGCTGCGCGCTCAGATCGCCCACCACAACCGGCTCTACTACGAGCTCGACGAGCCCGAGGTCGGCGACGACGTCTACGACGCGCTGCTCGACGAGCTGCGCGCGCTCGAGGCCGCCCACCCCGATCTCGCCGTCGCGGACTCGCCGACCGGGCGCGTCGGCGCCAGCCCGCTGCAGCGGTTCGAGCCCGTCCGCCACGAGCAGCGGATGCTCTCGCTCGCCAACGCGCGCTCCGAGGAGGAGCTGCGCGCCTGGGCCGAGCGGACCGCGCGCTACGCCGAGCGGGCCGAGCTGGAGCCGCCCGAGCCGGTGGCGATGGTCACCGAGCCGAAGATCGACGGGCTGGCGATCTCGCTGCTCTACCGCGACGGCGAGCTGGTCCGCGGCGCGACCCGCGGCGACGGCGAGGTCGGCGAGGACGTCACCCAGAACCTGCGCACCGTCGACACCGTCCCCAAGACCGTCGCGGGCGCGCCGGCGCTGCTCGAGGTTCGCGGCGAGATCTACATCCCGCGCGCCGACTTCGCCAAGCTCAACGAGGAGCGCGCCGCCGCCGGCGAGCCGACCTACGCCAACCCGCGCAACACCGCCGCGGGCTCGATCCGCCAGTTGGACCCGGCACTCGCCGCCGCGCGGCCGCTGGCGCTCTGGGCCTACTCGATCGGCGCGCTCGAGGGGCTCTCCTTCGAGACCCACTGGGAGTCGATGGAGTGGCTGCGCGAGCACGGATTCCCGGTCAGCCCCGACCTCGCCCGCCACGACGACCTCGACGCCGTCGTCGTTGCCTGCCGCGCCTGGGAGGAGCGGCGGGAGGGCCTCGACTACGAGATCGACGGGGTCGTCGTCAAGGTCGACGACCTCGCCTATCAGCGCGCGCTCGGGGTCGTCGGCCGCGAGCCGCGCGGCGCGATCGCCTGGAAGTTCCCGCCCATGACCGCGACCACGCTGCTGCGGCGCGTCGCCTGGAACGTCGGGCGCACCGGCCACATGGTCCCCTTTGCCGAGCTCGAGCCCGTCCAGGTCACCGGCGTCACCGTCAAGCTCGCCACCCTCCACAACGAGGAGGACATCGCGCGCAAGGACGTCCGCGAGGGCGACGAGGTGATCGTCACGCGGGCCGGCGACGTCATCCCGCGTGTGGTCTCGCCGACGCCGCAGGCCCAGAAGCGGCGCGGCCGCGGACCCGTGCCCACGCCGCCGGAGCGCTGCCCCGCCTGCGACACCGAGACCGTCAAGCCCGAGGGCGGCGTCTGGACCATCTGCCCCAACCGCGCCGGCTGCCCCGGCCAGCTCTTCCAGACCGTCAAGCAGTTCGTCAGCCGCGGCGCGATGGACATCGAGGGCCTCGGCGAGGAGCGCGTGCTGCAGTTCCTGCGCGCCGGGGTCATCGACGGGATCGCGGGGATCTACGACCTCACCGAGGAGCGGCTCGTCGAGCTCGAGCGGTTCGGGCCCGACTCGGCGCGCAACCTCGTCGAGGCGATCGAGCGGTCGAAGTCCCAGCCCTTCCACCGGGTTCTCTTCGGGCTCGGCATCCAGGGGGTGGGCGGCGTCAACGCACGCAACCTCGCCGCCCACTTCCGCACCGTCGACGCGCTGCTCGACGCCACCCCGGAGGAGATCGAGGCCGTGCCGGGGATCGGCCCGATCCTCGCCGAGCAGATCGCCGAGACGCTCAGCGAGACCGCCACCCGCGAGCTGATCGGGCGGCTGCGCGCCGCCGGGCTCACGCTCGAGGAGGAGGGGCCGGCGCCCGGCGAGGTCGAAGGCCCGCTCGCCGGCCGGACGCTCGTGCTGACCGGCACGCTGCCGAGCCTCACCCGCGAGGAGGCCAAGGAGCGGATCGAGGCGGCCGGCGGGAAGGTGACCGGGTCGGTGTCGAAGAAGACCGACTACCTGGTCGCGGGCGCCGACGCGGGGTCGAAGCTCGCCAAGGCGGAGAAGCTGGGGACCGAGATCCTCGACGAGCAGCGCTTGTTGGAGCTGCTGGGCTAGCGGACGCCGGCGATGGCCTGGAGCATCCGGTCCTGGATGTAGCGGCCGGAGTAGGTGTCGACGCCGTTCATGAGGATCGAGTAGGCGTAGAGGGCGCCGGAGCGGGCGCGGCAGAAGCCCGACAGCGCGGTGACGCCGGTCAGGGTTCCCGTCTTCGCGCGGCAGCGGCCGCGAGCGGGGCCGGAGCGCATGCGGGAGGAGAGCGTGCCGTCGCGGCCGGCGATCGCGAGCGAGCGCATGAACGGCTTCCCGTCCTCGCGCTCGCGCATCCCCAGCAGCAGCGCGACCACCCGCTGCGGGGATGCGCGGTTGAGGCGGGAGAGGCCGGAGCCGTCGGCGAGCCGCGCCGGACCGGCGCCGAGCCGGGCGGCGAAGTTTGCCGCGAGCCGGGCGCCGGCGGTCGTCCTGCCGCGGCCGCCGGCGTCGAGCGAGGACGCCTTGACGAGCATCTCGGCCGCGTAGTTGTCGGACGGCTTGTTGACCAGGCGGGCGAGCCGGTACATCGGCGGCGACCGCACCGCGGCGACCCTCTCGGCATCGCTGGGGGCTCGTCCGGAGCGTGGCGTGCGAGTCACGGCGATGCCGCGCTGGCGCAGGGCGTCGGTCAGGCGGGCGGCCGCGAAGGACGCCGGATCCGCCTGGAAGCTGGTGCCGCTCTCGTTGCCGAGCCCGCGGTTGAACCCGAGCGCGCTGAGCGGGCCGCCGATCCAGTAGGACGTGTGCCAGCCGGAGTCGGGGCCGCCGCGGCGGCCGTCGAAGCCGGACTCGTCGCCGATCACGCGGCCGGCCACACGGCGGATCCCGGCCTGCTGGAGCTCCAGCGCGAGATCCTCGACGGACGGGACCGGCGTCCCGTAGGCGCGCCCGGAGAAGCTCTCGCTGCCGAAGGTCGGGTCGCCGCCGCCGACCAGGTACAGCGGTCCGCGCCAGACTCCGCGCCGGCCGACCTCGCCGACGCCGCGGACCTCCGTCGCGAGCGTGCCGCGGACGCCGAAGCGGTCGAAGGCGGCGGCGGTGGTGAACAGCTTGGTGTTGGAGGCCAGGACGCGCGGGGTGGTGTGGCGCCAGCGCAGCACGGGTCGCCCTGTGTCGGCGTTGACGACGTAGGCGCCGCTGTAGGAGCCGGCGCCGGCGATCGCGCCGGCCAGGCGGGCGCCGAGGTCGCCCTCCTGGGCGGCGGCGGGCGTGGCGGCGAGCAGGGCGACGACGAGCGCCAGCGCCGTGGCGACTCCCCGACGCGGCGATGTGGCGGATCCGCGCATCTGCACCGGCAGAACACGCTACAGCGCGCCGGGGTGCGGTGGTACGGCCGACGGTCCGCGATAATGGGAGGTCATGGGCGATGTCGTCAAGCTCGAGAAGCCGCCCGCCAAGGGCGCCAAGACGCGCGGGGCCAGCCGGCGCCGGCGGCCGAAGAAGCGGTCGCGCACCGCGCTCGTGCTCGGCGGCGGCGGCTTCACCGGCGGCGTCTACGAGATCGGCGCGCTGAGGGCGCTCGACCTGCTCGCCGTCAACCGAACGGTAAACGACTTCGACGTCTTCGTCGGCACCAGCGCCGGCTCGTTCGTCAGCAGCCTGCTCGCCAACGGCGTCACGCCCGAGGAGATGATGCGGGTCGTCAACCAGCAGCCGCCGAGCCCGTTCCGCGACGTCGACCGCTCGCAGCTGATGCGCCCCAACTACGGCGAGTTCATCCAGACGGCCGCCTTGCTGCCGTGGCGCACGCTGCTCGCCGCCCGCTCGCTCGTCGGCCAGGTCCGCGAGCTGTCGGTCGTCGACCTCGCCGCCGAGATCGCCCAGCACCTGCCGTCCGGCCTCTACAGCACGCGCGGCGTCGAGCGCTACCTCGACGGCGTGCTCTCCGAGCAGGGCCGCGTCAACGACTTCCGCGAGCTCGAGCGCGAGCTGTACCTGACCGCCACCGACCTCGACACCTGCGAGCGGATCGTGCTCGGCGGCGACGGCTGGGACCACGTGACGATCGCCAAGGCCGTCAGCGCATCGACGGCGCTGCCGATGGTCTACAAGCCGGTCAAGGTCGACGGCCGCGACCTCGTCGACGGCGGCATCCGCTCGACCACCAACATCGACATCGCCGTCGAGCGGGGCGCCAAGCTGATCGTCGTCGTCAACCCGCTCGTGCCCTACGTCAACGACTTCCAGCGCCAGCGGCCGACCGCGCTCGGCAGCCGCGTCCGCCGCGTCGCCGACATGGGGCTCGCCCAGATCGGCTACCAGACGTTCAAGCTGCTCGCCCACCAGCGCCTCCACGACGCCGTCAGCCGCTGGAAGGAGCGCTACCCGGGCGTGGACATCGTCCTGATCGAGCCGCGGCCCAACGACGAGCTGATGTTCGAGACCCACATCATGGACTTCACCCAGCGCGTCGAGATCGCCCGCCACGGCTTCGAGTCGGTGACCGTGCGCCTCGCCGAGGACTACGACGACCTCAAGGCCGTCTGCGCCAAGCACGGGATCGAGATCTCGGCGACGCGCGTGCGCAAGGTCGTCTCCAAGCTCGCCCGCGAGCGTGAGAAGACCGCCGCCTGGCGGCGGATCCTCGAGCAGACGACGAGCGCGCTGCTGCGCCAGTCCGAGCAGGGCTGAGCGGCCCGGCCCGCGAGACGGGAACGTCCGCGTGCCCTAGTCTGTCTCGGCGGTGGCGCGTAACGATCCGACAGAGAGTGGGGGTCTGTTCGTCAGGCGGCCCAGCGAGGCGCGCGGCGTCCGCTACCGCGGCCAGCCGCAGCGCGGCGGCGCGGGCCGCCGGCGCGCCGACGAGGCCGTCGCCGCCGGCCTGCTCGCGCTGGAGGGCCTGCTCTGCCTCAGCCTGTTCGGGCCCCAGCCGCTGTTCTGGTTCTGGTTCGGCTCGCAGGTCCAGTACTGGACCGACTCGGTGTCGGCCGGGGTCGGGACGATCCTGATCGGCACGCTCGCCTCGCTGATGGTCACCGTCGCGGTCGCCAAGCGGGTCGACAACGCGTGGAAGGTCGTCCGCCGCGCCGCCGGCCACGACCAGCAGCGCGGCGCGCTGGAGGCGATCTTCGCGATCTCGGTCGCGGTCGCGGTCGTGATCTTCACCTTCTGGTTCCTCGTCATCCAGGGCCCCGGCCCGTCGATCGCGCCGGGGTAGCGGATGGGGCTGCTCGACTACTACCGCCAGTTCGAGGACGTCGACGAGGAGGAGCTCAACAAGGAGCGCCGCGCCCGCCGCGCGCGCGAGAAGCGGCTGGCGCTCGAGCGGGCGCCGCAGCTCGACCTGTCGAGCACCGAGTGGCCCGAGCTGCCCGACGCCGAGGTCGTCAACGCGTCGATCTACACCGCGCGCGGGCGGGTCAACGGCTACCCGAGCCGCCACGCCGCCGGGATCCGCCGGCTGCTCGCCGAGCGCCACGAAGTCGCTCCGGAGCGGATCGTCGTCGGCAACGGCGCCTCCGAGCTGCTGCAGGCCGCCGCGCTGGTGCTGCTGGGGCCGGGCGACGAGCTGGTCACCCCGTGGCCGAGCTATCCGCTCTACCCGCTGATGGCCGCCCGCGCCGGTGGGCGGCCGGTCGCCGTCGACACCGGCGCCGACGGCCAGGACCTCGCCGCGCTCGCCGCCGCGGTCACCGACCGCACGCGGATGGTCGTGATCTGCAACCCCAACGACCCGACCGGCAGCCACGTGACCGCCGAGCGGATCGCCGCGCTGGCCGCCGAGCTGCCGGAGCGGGCGACGCTCGTCGTCGACGAGGCGCTCGTCCACTTCCAGGACGCCGAGCCGCTCGACGCCGTGCTGCGGCTCACAGACGCCTTCCCGCGGCTGCTGGTGGTGCGGACCTTCTCGAAGATCTACGGGCTGTCGGGGCTGCGGGCCGGCTACGCGGTCGGCTCCGACGCGGCTGCCCAGCTGCTCGACGCGATCGCCCCGGTGCTCGGCGTCAACGCGCTCACCCAGGCGGCGGTCGCGCAGGCGCTGAAGATCAGCGACCCCGAGGTCGGCCGCCGCCGCGCCGCGGTGATCGAGGAGCGCCACCGGCTCGAGGCGGCGCTCGGCGCGCTGGCCGTCGACTTCACCCCCTCGCAGGCGAACTTCCTCTGGCTCGCCGCCGCCGGGCTCTCGGGCGCCGCGCTCGCCAACCGGCTCGAGCGCGAGTCGGTCACCGTCGCCCCGGGCGGCCCGCTCGGCGCCGACGACCACGTCCGCGTCGCGATCCGCGACACCGGCGCCACCAACCGCCTGCTCTCCGCGCTCGAGAAGGCGCTGGCCTAGCTACTCGCCCGCGCGGGCGTAGATGGCGTCGACGAGCGGGGCGAACTTCTCGGCGACGACGTTGCGCTTGACCTTGAGGGTGGGGGTCAGCTCGCCGGTCTCCTGCGAGAGGTCGTGGGGGAGGATCTCGAAGTACTTGACCTGCTCGACCGGGCCGACGGTGGCGTTGACGGCGTCGACGGCCTCCTGGACGGCGGCGCGCATCTGGGGCGAGGCGGGTACCGCGTCGGGCTCGAGGCCGTGCTCGGCGGCGAAGGCGGCCAGCTCGTCCGGGTCGAGCGCGACGAGCGCGACGAGGTAGGGGCGC
>JAAYBF010000222.1 GCA_012718975.1 Solirubrobacterales bacterium
ACCTCTCCAGCGAGCGGCTCAAGGACGTCTACTTCAGCGCCCACCCGCGGGCGACGGCCGGCTGAGCGCGGCGGCGGCCGCCGCCGCCGACCTGATAGAAGCCCGCCGATGCCCGAGCTGCCCGAGGTCGAGACCATCCGCGGCAAGCTCGCGCCGCACCTCCAGGGGCGGCGGATCGCGGCCTTCGAGGTGCCCGACGCGCGCTGGTGCGAACCCGCCGCGCCGGGCGAGCTGGCCGACGCGCTCGCGGGCCGGCGGATCGAGCGCGTCGGCCGCCGCGGCAAGTACTTCGACTTCGAGCTGGCCGGCGAGGTCCACCTCGTCATGCACCTGCGGATGACCGGCAACCTGCTGTACGTCCCGCCCGGCGACGACGCCGAGCGGCCCTACGTGCGCGTGCGGATCGCCCTCGACGACGGGGCGACCGTCCTATTCACCGACCCGCGCCGCTTCGGCACCGGCCTGGTCCTGCTCGGCGACGCCGCCCGCGACGCCTACTTCGACGCCCGCCTCGGCGTCGAGCCGCTCGGCCCCGACTTCACCCCCGCGGCGCTGCGCGAGCTCGCCCGCGGCCGGCGCGCGCCGGTCAAGGCGTTCCTGCTCTCCCAGGAGCGGATCGCCGGCGTCGGCAACATCTACGCCGACGAGGCGCTCTTCCGCGCCCGCATCCACCCGCTGCGGCCGGTCGGGACGCTGCGCGCCGCCCAGATCGAGGCGCTCCACGGCGCGGTCGTCGAGTCGCTGCAGGCGGGGATCGACGCGCGCGGCGCCTCGATCGACGACTTCCGCCACCCCGACGGCGCGCGCGGCAGCTTCCAGGACCGCTTCCTCGTCCACCGCCGCGAGGGCGAGCCCTGCCCGCGCTGCGGCGCGACCGTCGTCAAGCTGCGCGCCGCCGGCCGCGGCACCTACGTCTGCCCGCGCTGCCAGCGCCGCCCGCGCGGGGCCTGAGCGTCTCGCTCAGGGCCGCGTGGAGTTTCCTTGGGGGTCACCTCCAAGAAAACTCCACACGCCGCTCGGCCGTTCGCGCCGCTCGCGCCGGCGGCCGGCGTGCCGTCCGGGGCGGGCGGGAGCATTCGGCGGCTATGCCCGCCACGTTCAAGACCGAGGCCGTGGTGCTGCGCTCGATCCGCTATGGCGAGGCCGACCGGATCCTCCACCTCTACACGGTCGACCACGGGCGGGTCGGGGCGATCGCAAAGGGCGTGCGGCGGGCACGCTCGCGGATGGGCGGTCGGCTCGAGCCGCTGGCGCGCGTGCGGCTGGTGCTGCGCCGCGGCCGCGGCGACCTCTGCACGGTCACCTCGGTCGACACCGTCAGCGCCCATCCGGGGCTGTGGGAGCGGCGCGCGTCGCTGGAGCGGGCGTCGCAGGCGTGCGAGTCGGTGCTGCGCCTGCTCGACTCCAGCGACCCCAACCCCGCCGCCTACCACCTGCTCTGCAACCAGCTCGCGCTGCTCGACCGCGCCCCGGACGCGGCGACGCGCGCCCAGTCGCTCGCGTTCCGGCTCAAGCTGCTGCTCGCGGCCGGCTTCGCGCCCGAGCTGGCGTCATGCGCCGCCTGCGGCGAGGCCGAGCACCTCGCGGGCTTCTCGCCGGCCGCCGGCGGGACCGTCTGCCCGGCCTGTGAGGCGGGCGCGTTCCCGCTCGGCGGGGAGGCCCACGGCTTCCTCGTCGCCGCCCTCGGCCGCCCGCTCGCGCAGGCCCCGACCGCCTCCGACGTCGCGCTCGGGCAGGCCGACCGGGCGATCGCCGAGACGCTCGAGCACCACGCCCACGTGCGCCTGCGCCGCGTCGCCTAGTCAGCCGTTCCAGGCGCGGATGCAGCGCGTCTCGCGCTCCCAGCCGAGTGTGCTCAGCCGCCCGGTCTGCAGGGCGAGGCGGGAGCCGCCCTGGGGCGGCAGCTCGATCCAGAGCGCGGCGAGGATCCGCAGCACGTGGCCGTGGGCGAAGACGGCGACGTCGCCGTCGGCGGCCGCCAGCTCGGCAACTAGCGGGGCGAGCCGCTCGCCGACCTGCTCGAGCGTCTCCGCGCCGGGCGTGTGGTGGGTCCAGACGGTCCAGCCGGGCGTGGTCGCGCGGATCTGCTCGGTGGTCAGGCCCTCGGCCGAGCCGTAGTCGACCTCGACCAGCTCGGGCCGGCGCTCGGCGCGGTCGCCGAGGCCCGCCAGCGCGCAGGTCTCGACGGCGCGGCCGAGCGGGCTGACCAGCACGCGCGCGAAGTCGCGCTCGGCGAGCCGCGGCGCGAGCGCGGCGGCCTGCTCGCGCCCGTGCTCGGTGAGCGGCACGTCGGTGCGGCCGGTGTGGCGCAGGTCGCGGCTCCACTCGGTCTCGCCGTGGCGGGCGAGGACGATCTCGGCGGCCATCTACCCGTCGGCTCCGCGGGCGGCCGGGCGGTCGCCGGTGACGACGCTGAAGTAGTCGGCTCGGACTGCGCGGATGTGGCGCTCCATGGCGTTGGCGGCTCGCTTCGGGTGCTGGCGGTCGATCGCGCCGAGCACGCGCTCGACGTCGGTCAGCGAGGTTACGCGGAAGCGGCGGTTGGTGGCGATCACGCTGCGGGTCAGCAGCGCCAGCTCGGAGAGCTGCTCGAGCGTGCTGACCAGCACCGTCGACCGGCTCGCCTCGGCGACGAAGGCGTGGAAGCGCGCGTCGAGGATGTTGAACGCGTCGGGGTCGTCGATCTCGGCCGCCATCCGGCCGACGACCTCCTCCATCTCCGCCAGCTCGGCGGGACTGCGGTGGCGCGCGGCCTTCTCCGCGGCGAGCGGCTCGAGCCGCAGGCGGATGTCGTAGACGCCGTCGAGGTCGGCGACGCCGACGTAGGTGCCCGAGCCGCGGCGCGAGTCGAGCACGCCGCCGCTGCGCAGCCGCCCGATGCCCTCGCGCAGCGCAGGGCGCGAGACGCCGAGCTCCTGGGCGAGGTCGCGCTCCGCCGGCAGCCGGTCGCCCGGCCCGTAGTCCCCCGACGCGATGAGTGCGCGAATCCCGCTAGCCGCCCTGTCCGCCGCGGTATCCACGCGGCGAGTCTAACCATGCCGCACGGCGGGGAATGCCGTTTCGCCAAAGTGCCCACTGTCGTGGTGACGCCAGCACCGGCACCGGCGGCGGCGCCCGGAGGGAGGGGCGTGCCGCCGCCGGCGAGCGTGGCTCTACGTGCCGTAGCCGGCGGGCTCACGGGGAGGGTTCGGTCCGTGATGTGTGCCGGAGACGGTCGCAGCCGGTGCTGTCTCGATCCGGGGTCGCGGCACAGCCGCGGACCGTGTCGGATCGAAGTGGAGAAGTCGGCTCAAGGAAGTTCAGCCTCTGAAATTGGACTGACCAATGCGCTGGGGCCATGGTACATGCGTCGGTCACGGATGCAAACCCCCCCGACGGCGAGCGGGCCGTTGCAGTAAGTCGGCGTGTTTCCATCTCGGGCCGGGTCGGATATGGTCGCCGCGGCGGCAGGGGCCGCCCGCTCGGCGGACCGCGACAGCGGATCCGGCTTGCGACAGGCACAGTCGGTTTATCCCGCGGACCGGCCCTCACGGTCGCGGGGAGGGAGGTGGAGATGGGCAACGGTCTCGATCGGGCGGTCACCAGGCGCCAGGCGCTGGGCCTCGGGGCGGCGGGCCTCGGCGCCCTCTACCTCACGGCCTGCGGCGGCGACACCTCGTCAGGGGCGGAGGGTCGCGACGTCGCGGCGGTGTTCGACTTCGAGTACGCCGGCCGGCCGGGCAGCATGAAGCGCTACTGGGAGCAGCTCGCCGACAGGCTCGCGGCCTCCGACGTCGACGCGCGACTGACCGACCTCCAGCTCGTGCCCTACGCGAACATGCAGGCGCGGCTGCAGTCCGCCCACGCCGCCCGCCGGGGGGCGGAGCTGGAGACCTGGTTCCCGGACTGGTTCACCTACGAGTTCATCGCCCAGGACGCCCTGACGCCGGTCGAGGACCACGTCGCCGCCGGCGCGACCGACGACTGGCTGTTCACCAACCCGATCGACGGCCGCTACTGGGGCGCTCCGTTCTACGCCGAGCAGGCGCTGCTGGTGGCCAACCGCGACCACCTGCGCAGCGCCGGGGTCGAGGTCGGCCGCCGGCTGGAGTCCTGGGACGCCTTCATGGCGGCCTGCGAGCGGATCCGCCGCGACGGCCAGACGCCGCTGACGATCGGCGTCGCCGACGGCTTCGCCGCCGACAAGTGGGCGCAGGCGATCAGCATGGAGTTCATGGACTCGGTCAAGCAGCTCGGCGAGAACCTGCTCGGCGAGCTGCCGACCGACGAGCCGGTGATCTCCGCCTGGATCGAGCGGTTCGGCGAGCTGAGCGCCAAGCGCTACGTCAACGCCGACGTCAACGACATCACCGACCAGCAGGCGCTCGAGCGGTTCCTCGACGGCGAGGGGGCGTTCGCGATCTTCGCTCCCGGGGCGATCTTCGGCGAGAGCCCGGAGCGGTTCCAGATCGTCGGCTACTGGGGCGGTCCCGGTCGCTACGCGGCGCCGGTCGCGGTCGCCGGCGACCTGGTGCTGATGACCAGCTTCGGCGAGAACCAGGAGGCGGCCGGCAGGGTCGTGGACTTCATGCAGGAGCCCGCCCAGCTGGAGCTGTTCAACCAGGTGACCGGGGAGCTGCCGTGCAACCGCCGCTTCGATCCCGGCAAGCTCGGCGAGCTGGCGCGCGCGTCGTGGGACCTGCTCGTCGAGCCCGGCGACGGCAAGGTCGCGACCTGGCCGCGCAACTACATCCCGACGATCGGCGTCGCGAACGTGATGGAGCTCGCGCCGCGCGCCTTCGACGGCGAGGACCCGGCGCAGCTGCGTGCCGAGCTGGAGCGCCGCAACGAGCAGTACCGTGAGAGAAACGGTGCGCAGGCGGCGGAGTTCCGGGATTACCTGGATTCGATCGAGGGGTGAATGAGGGCGGCGGCGGCCGCGACGGCGCGGGCGGCGCGCGGCGCCGGCTGGCTGGCGCCCGGGCTGGCGCTCGTCGGGCTGATCGTCGCCTACCCGCTGGTGCGGGTGGTCGAGTGGAGCCTCACCGACCGCACGACGTTCCTCGACGGCTCCTTTGTCGGACTGGACAATTACCGGCAGCTGCTCTCCGACGAGCTGTTCTGGCGCGCGTTCACCAACAACCTGATCCTGCTGCTGAGCGTGCCGCTGAGCATCGCGATCGCGCTCGTGGTGACCGGCGTGCTCTACCGCGGCCTGCGCGGCGGCCGCCTCTACGAGCTGGCGATCTTCGTTCCGTTCCTGCCTGCGGTCGCCTCGATCGCGGTCGTCTTCCTCTACGTGCTCAGCGCCGGCGGGCCGCTCAACGAGCTGCTGCGCGGCGCCGGCGCGGGCGCGCTCGCCCAGCCGTGGCTGACCGACGCCGACGTCGCGATCTGGTCGGTGCTGGGGGTGGTGCTGTGGAAGCGGATCGGCTTCACCGTGCTGCTGCTCACCGCCCGGATGGCGAGCATCGACCGCACGCTGCTCGACGCCGCCGCGGTCGACGGCGCCGGCTGGTGGCGGACCTACTGGCAGGTCGCGGTGCCGGGCATGCGCGGGATCATCGCCTTCGCCGCCGTGCTCGGCTTCATCGAGGCGTTCTCCTGGACCTTCGCCTACGTCGTGATCCTCACCCGCGGCGGGCCCGACCGCGCTACCTACACGCTCGAGTACCTGCTCTACCGGCTGCAGTTCGACGAGCAGCTCGTCGGGCTCGCCTCGGCGGTCGCCGTCTTCCTGCTGGTCGCGGCGCTCGCGGTCGCCGCCTACCGCGTCCACTCCGCCCGGCGCGAGGCGCTGCTGTGAGCTGGCCGCCCGACAGCGCCGGCGGCACGCCCGAGCCGCCCGCCCCGCGGCGCCGCCCGCACGGCTGGCGCGGCGCGCTCGGGGCGGTCGCCGACCACGGCTTCCTGATCGCGCTGGCCGCCGTCTGCCTGCTGCCGCTCTATGTGATGCTGATCGCCTCGTTCGAGCGCGCGGCCGACTTCGACGGCGCCGCGCTGCTGCCGACGCTCTCGCCTACGTTCGAGAACTACCGCACCGTCTGGACCGAGCTGGGCTTCGACCGGATGTTCGTCAACAGCGCCGTGCTCAGCCTCTCGGCGGCGGCGATCGCCACCGCGCTGGCGGCGGGCGCGGCGTTCGGCTTCACGCGCCTGCGCTTCGCCGGGCGCGGGCTGCTGCTGGCCGGCGTGGTCGCGACGATGGCGATCCCGGCGATCGTCGTGATCGTGCCGCTGTCGGTGCTGATGACCGACCTCGGCCTCGTCGACCGGCTGCCGTCGGCGATCCTCGCCGAGGCCGGGCTGCTGCTGCCGTTCGCGATCTTCCTGCTGCACACCTACATGCGCGAGCTGCCCTCCGAGCTGTTCGAGGCCGCCGAGGTCGACGGCGCATCGCGCTGGCGCCAGTTCCGCGAGATCGCGCTGCCGCTCGCCCGGCCCGCACTCGCGACGACGTTCCTTGTCTCGGCGATCTACGCCTGGAACGACCTGCTGATCCCGCTGGTGCTCTGGCAGGCCGAGCAGCTCACGACGCTGATGGTCGGGCTCGCGCTGCTCGGCCCGAGCCGCGCCGGCACTCAGAACGTGCCGCTGCTGATGGCCGGGGTGACGATCTCGATCCTCCCGCTCGCGGTCGCCTTCGCGGTCGCCCGGCGGGCGGTCGTGCGCGGGCTGGTCGAGGGCGGCGAGCGGTGAGGGGGCCGGTGTGGCGTCGCTGGCGCTGATCGGCGCGCGCAAGGCCTACCCGGGCGGCGCCGAGGCGCTGCGCGGCGTCGACCTCGCGGTCGCCGACGGCGAGCTGATGGTGCTCGTCGGGCCGTCCGGGTGCGGCAAGACGACCGCGCTGCGGGCGATCGCCGGGCTGGAGCGCCTGACCGACGGCACGGTCGAGATCGACGGCGAGGACGTCGGCGCGCTCGAGCCCGCCGCCCGCGACGTGGCGATGGTCTTCCAGAGCTACGCGCTCTACCCGAGCATGACCGTCGCGCGCAACCTGTCGTTCGGGCTGCGGGCCCGCGGCGTGGCCCGGGCCGAGCGTGACCGGCGGGTGCGCGAGATCGCCCGCCTGCTCGAGCTCGAGGAGCTGCTCGACCGCCGCCCGCGCCAGCTCTCCGGCGGCCAACGCCAGCGGGTGGCGATGGGCCGGGCGATCGTCCGCGAGCCGCGCGCCTTCCTGATGGACGAGCCGCTGTCCAACCTCGACGCCCGGCTGCGCGTCCAGATGCGCGGCGAGATCGTCCGGCTGCAGGCGCGGCTCGGCGCGACGATGGTCTACGTCACCCACGACCAGGTCGAGGCGCTGACGATGGGGCGGCGCGTCGCGGTCATGGACGCCGGCCGGATCCGCCAGTGCGACACCCCGGCGGCGCTCTACGAGCGGCCCGCAGACACCTTCGTGGCGCGCTTTATCGGCAGCCCGCCGGCGAGCCTGCTGCGCGGGCGGCTCGGCGAGGGCCGCGACGGCGAGCTGGAGTGCGTGATCGGCGGGGTCGCCGTGGCGCTCGGCGCCGGCGCGGAGGCGGCGCGGCCGGCCCTGCGAGCGGCGGTCGGCGGCGAGCTGGTCGTCGGCGTGCCGGCCGACGGCTTCGCGCTCGCGCCGGGCGGCGCCGCCGGGATCCCGGGCACGGTCGCGCTCGCCGAGCTGCTCGGCGCCGAGACGCTCGTCCACGTCGAGCTGGCGGGGGCGGGGGAGGGCGGCGCCGCCGCGACCGTCGTCGGGCGGTTCGGGCGCGGCGTCGCCGCGGTCCCCGGCGACCCGGTCGCCGTCGCGCTCGTTCCCGACCGGCTCGACTACTTCGATCCCGAGACGGGGCTGGCGCTCGACCGCCCGGCGGTGGCATGATCGGGCGAGCGGAAGCGAGGGCGGGGTGAACGAGGGAGCGGACCAGCACAACGCTACGGGCAACGGGCCGGCCGGCCGGGTCGCGCTGGTCACCGGCGCCGGGTCGGGAATGGGCCGGGCGACGGCGCTCGCGCTCGCCGCGCGGGGGGCGACGGTGCTTGCGACCGACATCGACGGCGCGAGCGCGGAGCGCACCGCGGCGGAGGCCCGCGCCGGCGGCGGTCGGGCCGTCCCCGCGCGGATCGACGTCACCGACGCAGCCGCGGTCGGTGCCGGCGTCGCGGCGCTCGCGGCCGCCCACGGGCCCGTCGACGTAGCGGTCTGCTGCGCCGGCATCGGCAACTTCGCGCCGCTGGCCGAGCTCGACGTCTCCGATGCCGACGCCGTCCTGGCGGTCAGCCTAGGCGGCACCGTCGCGGTCGCCCGCGCGGTGCTGCCGGCGATGCGCGAGCGCGGCTGGGGGCGGCTGGTCGCGTTCTCGTCGCTGAACGCCAAGACCCCGCCCGCCGGGCTCGCCCACTACTCGGCGGCCAAGGCGGCGCTGATCGGCTGGGCGCAGGCGGTCGCGCTCGAGGAGGCCCCGGCGGTGACCGTCAACTGCGTCTGCCCGGGGATGGTCGACACGCCGATCTTCCTCGCCGACCTCGAGCACGCCCGCCGCAGCGATCCCGCGGCGACGCTCGAGGGGGTCAAGGCCGACGCCGCGCGCGAGATCCCGGCCGGCCGCCTCGGCCGGCCCGAGGAGGTCGCCGAGCTGGTCGCCTACCTCGCCTCCGACGCGGCCGCGTTCGTGACCGGCCAGGCGCTCAACATCAGCGGCGGCCAGGAGATGGGATGAGCGGCGCTGCGCTCGGCGGTCTGGCCGTGGCGGTAGCCGGCGCCGCGACGCCGCTGCGCGCCGCGCTGGCCGACGGACTCGCGGCCGCCGGGGCGCGCGCCGTCGCGGTCGACGCCGCCGGCTCGCCCGCGCAGGCCGCGACGCTCGCCGAGGCGGCCCGGACCGCGCTCGGCGGGCCGGTCGGCGCGCTGGTCTGCGCGCCGCCCCCGCTGACCGCCGCCACGTTCGCGGAGCTCGCGCCCGCCGAGCTCGACGCCGCCGTCGCGGCCGCCTACCGGGCGCCGTTGCTGCAGACCCAGGCGCTGCTCGCCGACCTGCGCGCCGGCGGCGGCCGGGTCGTCTACGTGACCTCGGCGACAGCCATCCTCGCGCGCGCCGCGACCGCCCACGTCGCCGCGGGTGCCCGCGCCGTCGTCGCGCTGATGCGCACGCTCGCCGCCGAGGAGGGGCCGGCGGTCGCCGCCAACGCGATCGGGTGCGGCCCGCTGGCCGGCGACGCGCTGCACCAGGCGCGCGTCCGCGGCCTGCGCGCCCAGCGGGGGCTCGACACGGCGGCCGCCGAGGCCGCCCTCGCCGCGGCGCTCCCACTCGGGCGGCTCGCCGAGCCCGCCGACGTCGCCGCGACCGCCGCCTGGCTGCTGGGACCCGCGGCGGCCGGGATCACCGGCCAGGTTCTGGCGGTCGCCGGCGGCGGAGAGCTGCAGGTGTGGCCGTGACCCGGCTCGGGCTGCTCTCGCCGCTGCACGAGCTGCCCGGCGAGGTCCAGGACGTCGCCGCCGCAGCGCGCCCGCCGGTCGCGCTCTGGCAGGTGATCACCGCCTCCAGCGACGACCACTCGCTGCCCGCGCTGCGCGCCACCGCCGACACGGCGGCGCTGACCGCCGGCGCCCGCCGGCTGGCCCGCTGGCGGCCCGACGCGGTCGCCTGGGCGTGCACGAGCGGCTCGTTCGTCGTCGGCCGCGCGGGCGCGCTCGACCAGCTGGCCGCGATCGAGGCCGCCGCCGCGGCGCCCGCGACCAGCACCTCGCTGGCGTTCGTCGAGGCGCTCGACGCGCTCGGCATCGACGAGGTCGTCGCCGTAGCGCCCTATCCCGAGCCGGCCGCCGCCGCGTTCGCCGCGTTCCTCGGCGAGTGGGGCATCGCCGTCAGCGCGACGGTGCCGCTCGGCTGCACCGGCCCGTCGGCTTCGGAGCGGCTCGACGCCGCCGCCGTCGCGGCCGCGCTCGAGCGCGTCGGCGACGGTGTGCCGGTGCTGCTGGCCGACACGGCGGTCTGGGGGATCGAGATCCACGCGGAGCTGGCGCCGCGCCTGGCGGCGCCGCTGCTGGTGGCCAACCAGGTGACCCTCTGGCACGCGCTCAGCCTCGCCGGGGTGGACACCGGCATCGCCGCGCTGGGGGTGCTCGCGGGCGTCCCCGCTGGTTACCGGACGCGGCCGGGACGGAAGGCGGGAGGAGCGGTTCGATGAACGACGCGCACGGGCACCTGATCGGCGGGGAGGAGGTCGGCGCGGGCGACGGCGCGCGGCTGGAGGTATTCGACGCCGACGCGGCCGCGCCGCTGGCGACGGTGCCCGACGGCGACGGGGCCGACATCGACGCGGCGGTGGCCGCCGCGCGCGCCGGCCAGCGCGAGTGGTGGGCGCTGGCGCCCTACGAGCGCGAGCGCGTCCTGCGCCGGATCGGCGACCTGATCGAGCGCGACCGCGACCGGCTCGCGGCGATCGAGGCGCGCAACACCGGCAAGACGGCGGCCAACGCCGGCCTCGACGTCGACTTCGCCGTCGAGGCGTTCCACTACTACTCCGGCTATCCGACCCGGGCCGCCGGCCGCCAGATCCCGACGCCCGACCCGGCCCTGCTCTGCTACACGCGGCTCGAGCCGGTCGGCGTCGTCGGCGCGATCGCCGCCTGGAACTACCCGATCGTGCTGGCCGCCGTGAAGGTCGCCCCGGCGCTCGCAGCCGGCTGCGCGGTGGTGCTAAAGCCGGCGCCTGAGACGCCGCTGACCGCGCTCGAGCTCGGCCGGCTGGCGTTCGAGGCCGGCCTGCCGCCGGGCTGCCTGAACGTCGTCTGCGGCGGCCCCGACACCGGCGCCGCGCTGGCGGGCGCGCACGGCGTCGACAAGGTCAGCTTCACCGGCTCGACGGCGACCGGCCGCGCCGTCCTGGCGCGGCTGGCCGGCAGCGGGCGCGCCGGGGTGCTCGAGCTGGGCGGCAAGAGCCCCAACCTCGTCTTCGCCGACGCCGACTACGCCGGCTCGCTCGACGCGATCCTGATGGGGGCGCTGGTCAACTCGGGCCAGGAGTGCTGCGCCGGCGCGCGGCTGCTGGTCCAGCGCGAGATCTACGAGGACTTCCGCGAGCTCGCCGCCGCGCGGATCGAGAGCCTGCGCGTCGGGCCGGGGACCGATCCGGCCTCGGAGATCGGCCCGCTGATCAGCGCCCGCCAGCGCGAGCGCGTGTCCGGGTTCGTCGAGCGTGCGCTCGGCGACGGCGCGCGCGTCTGGGCGCGCGGATCGGCGCCCGAGGGCGGCTTCTACTACCCGCCGACGCTGCTCGACCGCATCGACGAGCGGATGGAGGTCTGGCGCGAGGAGGTCTTCGGCCCGGTGCTCTGCCTCGACTCCTTCGACGGCGACGACGAGGCGCTGCGCAAGGCCAACGCGACCCGCTACGGCCTCGCGGCCGGGGTCTGGACGGCCGACCTCGGCCGGGCGCTGCGGTTCGTCAACGAGCTCGAGGCGGGCACGGTCTGGGTCAACAGCTACCTCGAGCAGACGGCCGGCGCGCCCTTCGGCGGCGGCAAGGACAGCGGCTTCGGTCGCGAGCTCGGCGAGGCCGGCGCGCTCGAGTTCTCGCAGGAGAAGACCGCCTACGTGCGCGGCATCCGTCCTCGCTCCTGAGACAATCCGTGGGATGGTCCGCGCCAGCGACCAACCCGCCTTCGCCGCCCGCGTCGCCGAGCACGAGGAGCGGCTGCTCTCGCCGCCGGCCACGCGCTCCTACCCGGCGCTGCGCGAGCGGCCCGAGCCCGACGCCGCGCACCGCACGCCGTTCCAGCGCGACCGCGACCGGATCGTGCACTGCAAGGCGTTCCGCCGGCTCAAGCACAAGACCCAGGTCTTCATCGCGCCCGAGGGCGACCACTACCGCACGCGCCTGACCCACACGCTCGAGGCGTGCGGGATCGCGCGCAACGTCGCGCGGGCGCTCGGGCTCAACGAGGACCTCACCGAGGCGATCGGCCTCGGCCACGACCTCGGCCACCCGCCGTTCGGCCACATCGGCGAGACCGTGCTCGACGACTGCCTCGAGGAGCGCTACGGCGTCCGCTTCCGTCACAACGTCCACTCGCTGCGCGTCGTGCAGCGGCTCGAGCGCGACGGGGCGGGGCTGAACCTGACAGAACAGGTCCTCGACGGCATCCTCAACCACACCGGCCCCGGGCGTCCCGCGACGCTCGAGGGGAGGATCGTCCGGATCGTCGACCGTGTCGCCTACATCAACCACGACATCGACGACGCCCTGCGCGCCGGGGTGATCGCGCGCGACGACCTCCCCGCCGCGGAGATCGCCACGCTCGGCGGCAGCGGCTCGGAGCGGATCGAGACGCTCGTGCGCGACCTGATCGAGTGCTCGTCGGAGGCCGGCGACATCGTCCAGGGCGACGCGGTCGGCGGCGCGATGCTGCGGCTGCGCAAGTTCATGTTCGACCGCGTCTACCTCGCCGCCGACGCCCAGCGCGAGCGGCCGCGGATCGAGCGGCTGCTGCGCACGCTCTTCGAGCACTACGCCGAGCACCTGCCCGCCGCGGCCGTCCCCGGCGCCGCCGACCACGAGCGGGTGACCGACTACCTCGCCGGCATGACCGACCGTTTCGCGATCCGCGCGTTCGCCGACCTGACCCTGCCGGAGGGCTACTGATGGCCCGCTACACCCAGGCGTCGATCGAGCGGCTGCGCGAGGCCGTCGACATGGTCGACCTCGTCGGCACCAGGACCGACCTGCGCCGCGTCGGCTCGCGCTGGGTCGGCCTCTGCCCGTTCCACGACGAGCGCACGCCGTCGTTCTCGGTCGAGGCCGACCGCGGCCTCTACCACTGCTTCGGCTGCGGCGTCGGCGGCGACGCGATCGCCTTCGTGCGCGAGACCGAGGCGCTCGACTTCGCCGAGGCGGTCGAGGCGCTCGCCGAGCGCTACCGGGTCGAGCTCGAGCGCGAGAGCGAGAGCGCCGAGGAGCAGGAGCGCCGCCGCCGCCGTGGGCGGCTGCTTGCGCTGCTGGAGCGAACCACGGCGTTCTACGAGAGGTACCTATGGGATTCCCAGGAGGCCGCGCACGCACGCGACTACCTCGCCGGCCGCGGCTTCGCCGAGGAGACGCTGCGCGCGTTCCGCGTCGGCTGGGCGCCGGCCGGCTGGGACCGGCTGCTGACCGGGGCCCGGCGTGACGGCTTCAGCCTCGAGGAGCTGCTGGCGGCCGGGCTCGCCCAGCGCCGCCGCTCCGGCGACGGCGGCGTCGACCGCTTCCGCGAGCGGATCGTCTTCCCGCTCGCCGACGCGCGCGGCCGCGTGCTCGGCTTCGGCGCCCGCACGCTCGACCCCGACGAGCCGGCGAAGTACATCAACACCGCCGAGAACGAGATCTTCCACAAGGGCCGCCAGCTGTTCGGCATCGACAAGGCGCGCGTGGCGGCCGCGAAGGCGGCACGCGTGGTCGCCGTCGAGGGCTACACCGACGCGCTCGCGCTGCACCAGGCGGGGATCGTCGAGACCGTCGCGATCATGGGCACCGCGCTGACCGACCACCAGCTCGCCGAGCTGGCGCGCGCCGCCGGCGGCGAGGGCGTCGTCTACCTCGCGCTGGACGCCGACAGCTCGGGCCAGCAGGCGATGCTGCGCGCCGCCAAGGCGGCCGAGGACCGCGACGTCGAGCTGCGCGTGGTCCAGCTCCCCGACGGCCGCGACCCGGCGGAGCTGGTCGCCGACGACGGCGCCGAGGCGATCGTCGGCCGCCTCGACGGGGCGCTCTCGGTGGTCGAGTTCGCGGTCCGGCGGGTGCTCGCGGAGGCGGCTTTGGGCACGCCGGAGGGCCGCGACCGCGCGCTGGCCCAGGCGCGCGACCTGATCGCCGAGACGCCGGCGCGCAGCGCCCGCCGCGACCACCTCGTCCAGCTGGTCGCCGACCGGCTCGACCTGCCCGACGACTACGTCGTCACCGCCGTCGCCCAGGCGCCGCGGCGCCCGCCGGCCGAGCGCCGGCCTCAGCCCGCCGCCGGCGGCGATCCGGGTCCCGACTGGGGCGACCCGGGCCCCGAGCGGGAGTGGGACGGCCGCGGGGCGCCCGCCGCGAGCGAGCGGGCCCCTGCCGCCGGGCCCGGCGCGGCCGCGCTGGAGGCGGAGCGGATCTTCCTCGCCAACTGCCTGGCGTCCGGACCGCCCGGGCGCGACTACCTCGAGCGGCTGACCGACGACCACTTCTCCGCCGACGTGCTGCGGCGGGTCCACGCCCACCTCGTGGCCCACTTCGACGACCCGCTCGAGGGGCTGGACCAGGGTGACGACCAGCTCGGGTCGCTGGTCGCGGGGATCGCCCTCAGCGCCGAGGACCGCCGCGACACGCGCGCGAGCGACCTCCAGATGGGGTTCCTCACCCTCGAGCAGCGGCGGATCGATCGCGCGATCCGCCACGCCCGCCACGACCCCGAGGCCGGACCGGCGCTGTCCGAGCTCGCCGCCGCCCGCCAGCAGGTGCGCCGTGACATGGACGCGGTGATGGGGGAGGTGAGCTGAGATGGCCGATTCCGACGAGGCCGCGCAGCCGCCGCCCGAGGACGCCGACGCCGAGATCGGCGCCGCCGCGGACGCGTACGACGAGTTCCACGAGGGGGGCGTCGTGACCGCCGGGCTGCCGGCGGCGCCGCCGGCGGGCGGGACCGAGGACGCGGTGCGCCTCTACCTCCAGCGGATCGGCCGGGTGCCGCTGCTGACGCGCGACGACGAGGTCCGCCTCGCGCGGCGGATCGAGCAGAACGACATGGCGGCCAAGAACGCGCTGATCGAGGCGAACCTGCGCCTGGTGGTCTCGATCGCCAAGCGCTACCAGGGCCGCGGCCTGACCCTGCTCGACCTGATCCAGGAGGGCAACATGGGGCTGATCCGGGCGGTCGAGAAGTTCGACTGGCGGCGTGGCTTTAAGTTCTCGACGTATGCCACCTGGTGGATCCGCCAGGCGATGACCCGCGCGCTCGCCGACCAGTCGCGCACGATCCGCATCCCGGTGCACATGGTCGAGCGGATGAACCGCGTCCACGCCGCCCGGCGCGAGCTCGCCCAGCAGCTCGAGCGCGACCCCACGACGGCCGAGATCGCGGCGAAGCTCGACCTCGCCGAGGACAAGGTCGAGTACCTGCTCGAGCTCGGCCAGGAGCCTGTGTCGCTCGAGACGCCGGTCGGCAGCGGCGAGGACACCACCGAGCTGGCCGACTTCGTCGCCGACGACGCGGCCGCCCGTCCGCTCGAGGTCGTCGCGCGCGAGCTGCGCGACTCCGACGTCCGCGCCGTCCTGGAGAGCCTGCCGCCGCGCGAGCGCGCGGTGATCGAGCTGCGCTACGGCCTCGGCGACGTCGGCCCGCTGACGCTCGAGGAGATCGGCAAGGAGGTCGGCCTCACCCGCGAGCGCGTCCGCCAGATCGAGGTCCAGACGCTGCACATGCTCCGCGACTCCGGCCGCGCCGGCGCCCTGCGCGACAGCATGGACGACCCGACCTGACACAGCGTATGCTCCGTCCGGCGCGGATGGGAACATGTGTTCGTGGGTCGCGAGGAGCTCGAGCGCTGGCTGTCTCAGGGGGAGTCGCTCGCCCAGATCGGCGTGCGCGTGGGCAAGCACCCATCGACGGTCGGGTACTGGGTCCGCAAGCACGGCCTGGCTGCGGCACGCCGAGATCGCCACGCCCCGCGCGGAGTGGACGGCGACGAGCTTCGGCGTCTCGTCGCGGCCGGAATGTCTCAGAACGCCGCTGCGGGGGCGCTCGGGGTGAGCCCGTCGACGGTGCGGTACTGGATGGGGCGGTTGGGCTTGGAGACCGGACGGATGACGCGGCGCCGCGAGCGGGGAACCCAGGTTGACGGTGCCCCTGCGGCGCTGCTGACCTGCGAACGGCACGGGCAGGTCACATTCCATCGGCGGGGCGAGCGCTATCGCTGCGGGCGCTGCGCGTCGGAGGCGGTCGCCCGACGTAGAAGGCGCGTCAAGCGGATACTCGTCCAAGAGGCCGGGGGCCGCTGCTGCGTCTGCGGCTACGACCGCTACCTCGGGGCGCTCGAGTTCCATCACCTCGATCCGCGCTCGAAGGCGTTCTCGCTCTCGGCGGCGGGGGTGACGCGCTCGCTCGCGAAGGCCAGGGTCGAGGCCGCCAAGTGCGTGCTGCTGTGCGCCAACTGCCACGCCGAGGTCGAGGGCGGTATCGTGACGCTCGCGAGCGGTTCCGAGGCGACCAACGTATCTCGGCCTGTCGCGACCGATCCGGGGTAGCTCAATTGGCAGATGCGCTCGGCTGTTAACCGAGAGGTTGTGGGTTCGAGTCCCACCCCCGGAGCTGGACGGGACGGCCTCAGGAGGGAACGACATCGGCCAGCCAGGCCGCGGCCTCGCCGAGGAAGTGGCCGTCGACCGAGTGGGCGAGCGGGTACTCGCGGTAGAGGACGTCGGCACCTGCGCCCTCGAGCAGGTCGCGCGCCGAGCGGGCGAACTCGACGCCGATGATCGGGTCGGCGCTGCCGTGGCCGATCGCGACGCGGGGGAGGGGGCGGTCGAGATCCGGGGTCCAGCCCGGCACGGTCGGCACGAAGCCGCTCATCGCCAGGATGCCCGCCGGGCGCGGGCGGTCCGGCCCGAGGCCGAGCGCGTAGCTCATCACGGTGCCCTGCGAGAAGCCGCCGAGCACCGTCCGCTCGGGCGGGACGCCGGTCGCCGCGGCGAGCGCGTCGTGCCAGGCGCCCAGCGTCGCGTAGGTCGCCGAGAACGTCTCGGGGTCCGGGTATCCGACGCGCGGAACGACGTACCAGTGCGCGCCCCCGGGCGGCAGCGCCAGCGGGCCGCGCGGCGTGACGCCGATCAGCCGGCGGTCGGGGTCGAGCAGGTCGAGCAGCGGGAAGAGGTCGTCCTCGGAGGTCGCGCGGCCGTGGTGGAGCACCAGCAGCCCCTCCGGGTCGCCCGCCGGCTCGCGCACCCGGTGGGCGAGCGCCCCGAGTTCGGGGTACTGGCTGTGGTCGGTCACTCGATCCTCCTCGGCTCCGGCGTCGGCGCCGACTCTACGCCGCCGTCCGCTCGGCGGCCGCCCGCTCGACCTCGCCGACCGCCGCGGCCAGCTGCTCGATCCGCTCGGCGAGCAGGGCACGCGCCTCGTCGTCGGCGGCCAAGCGGCCGCCGTCGACGCGCATGTGGGCGTGGGCCACGGCCAGCTCGGCGTCGAGCACCCGCGCGCCGAGGGCGCCCAGGACCTTGCGCAGCTCGGCCTGGGCCCAGACGGCGCCGAACATCCCGGTGCTCGCGCCGACGACCGCGACCGGCTTGCCGCGCAGCGGGTTGGTCGCGACCGGGCGCGACACCCAGTCGATCGCGTTCTTGAGCGCGCCGGGGATCGAGTGGTTGTACTCCGGGGTGGAGAACAGCACCGCGTCGGCGCCGGCGAGCAGCGACCGCAGCTCGGTCACCGCCGCCGGAGCGCCATCGCCGTCGTCGTCCTCGCTGTAGGGCGGGATCGCCTCGAGGCCCTGCCACCGCTCCACCTCGACGCCCGCGGGGGCGTGCTCGGCCGCGGCGCGCAGCAGCGCCGTGTTGTGGGAGTTGCGCCGCAGGCTCCCGGAGATCGCGAGGACGCGCACCGTCAGGCCGCCTTGACGAAGTAGAGCTCGACCTTGATCGTCACGTCGTCCTCGAGCGCCTTGCCGCCGCCGGGCAGGTCCATGTTCCAGTTCAGGCCGAAGGCGGTGCGGTCGACGGTGGTCTCGAGCACCAGGCCGACGCGCTCGTTGCCGAAGGCGTCGGTCAGCGCATCGGTGGCGCTGCCGGTCGCGACGACGTCGCGGGTGACGCCGCGCAACGTCAGCCGGCCGGCGACCTCGGCGCGGTCGCCGCCGAGCGCGACCCGGTCGGCCTCGAAGGCGATCGACGGATGGTTCTCGGCGTCGAAGAAGTCGGGCGACTGGAGGTGGGCGGCGAGGTTCTCGTCGCGCACGTCTACGCTGGCGACCTGTGCGGAGCCGGCGAGCTTCGCGCCGTCGTCGCCGAGCTCGAGGCTGCCGTCGACCTCGCGGAAGAGGCCCTTGAAGGTGCCGGTCGCGTAGCCGACCTCGAAGCCGGCGGTCGAGTGGACGGGGTCGAGTTGCCAGGTGCCGGCCGGCGCTGCGATAGTGCTTGTGCTCATGGTTGCTACCTCCTGGGTGGGAGCTATAGTTGAGTCTGCAAGCAAACTTAGCAGAAGCAATTGATCGATCAAGTATTGATAACTCAAGCGTCTTCCGCGGAGTCTGAGAGCGGCCCCGCCCAGCAGGCGTGGTCGCGCCTGCTGCGGGCGGCGGCGGCGACCAAGCGCGAGCTGGCGGCCGAGCTGCAGGAGGCGCACGGCATCTCGATCACCGCCTACGAGGCGCTGCACGTCCTCTCGACCGCGGAGGACCAGCAGCTCAAGCGCGGCGTGCTCGCCGAGCGGCTCGCCCTGACCCCGTCGGGCGTCACGCGCCTGCTCGAGGGGCTCGAGCAGGCCGGCCTGGTCGAGAAGGCCGCGTGCGCCACCGACCTGCGCGTGAGCTACGCGCGCCTCACCGACGCCGGCCGCGAGCGGCTCCGGGCCGCCTCCTGCGGGCACACGGGCTCGATCCGGGCGCTCTTCGAGCGCCACCTCGCCCCAGGGGAGGTCGAGCAGCTCGCCGAGCTGCTCGGACGCCTGCCCGGGGCGCAGGAGGAGGAGGGCGACGTCTGCCCGGCGGCCGCCGCGGAGGTTGCCGCGGTCGCCGACGCGTCGTCCGAGCGGACGCCCTAGCTCGCGCGGCTGGGCGCGACGCGCGCGGCGAAGCGCTCGAGCTCGGCGGCGGCGGTCGTCCCGCCGTCGTTGGCCGCCGCCCAGGCGGCCAGCTCGCCCGCCCGGGAGCGGATCGCGCCGTCGGCGAGCGCGCGCCGTACCGCCAGGCGGATGCCGCGCGGGGTCACCATCCGCCGCGGCAGCGAGACGCCGCAGCCGGCCCAGGCGATCCGCGCCGCGTTCTCGGCCATGTCCCCGGCGGCCGGCGCGCCGACGACCGGTACGCCGTAGGACAGAGCGCGCGCGACGGTGCCGTGCCCGGCGTGGCAGACGACCGTGGCGCAGCGCGGCATCGTCGCGCCGTAGGAGAGCCAGTCGACGACCTTCGCGTTCCCGGGCACCCGCTCCGGCAGCGGCTGGCCGGGGCGGTTGGTGGTCGCCAGGACACGTACCGGCTCGCGCGCGAGGCCGTCCAGGGCGGCGGCCACCATCCGCCCGTCGGGGTCCTGCGAGGTGCTCGGCGCCACCAGCACCAGCGGCGCGTCGCCGCCCGGCGCCTCGACCGGCTCGGCGGGCCGCTCCCAGAGCAGCGGGCCGGTCACCTTGAACGCCGGGTGCCAGTCGCGGCGCGGGTACTCGAGCTGGGGGAACGTGGCGACGAGCGCCAGGTCGCGCGAGATGCCGTTGTGGGTGTAGTCCAGCGGCGCGAGCCCGACCCGTGCGCGAGCCCCGTTGAGCTCGTCGCGGCCGCGCTCCTCGCCGCGGCGCAGCAGCGGCTGCAGCAGTGCCCAGCCACGCCGGCCGAGGGCGCTGCGCGGCAGCCGCGCCCCGATCGAGTACGGCGGCAGCCCGGCCTCCGAGGTCGGCAGCACGTGTGGGATCAGCGTCGCGAACGGCCGTCGCTCGACCCCGGCGGCGAGCCCGCCGACGGCGGTCAGGATGTCGGCCACCACCACGTCGGGGTCGAAGTCGCGCAGCAGCGGCACGGTCGTGCGGGTCGCCTCGACCGCCGCCTCGTAGGGGGTGAGGTCGCGGCCGGTCACCGGGAAGACCGAGTACTCCGGCGCCGGCGCGAACTGGACCCCCTCGCGCTCGACGTCGGCGCGCCAGCGCTTCCAGGTCTGGACGCAGACGGCGTGGCCGCGGCGGTGCAGCGCCGCGCCGAGCGCGATCGCCGGGAACGCGTGGCCGGGGTCGCCGAACGCGGCGATCAGGAAGCGCCGGCCCGTCGCGTCGGGGCGGGCCGGCGCCCGATGCTCCGCGGCGGTCGCGCTCAGAGCATCTCCGCCAGCTCGCGGATCATCCGCAGCCGGCCCTCGGCGTCGAAGACGGTCGGCGTCGCGACCAGCGTCCCGACGCCCGCCTCGCGGTAGACCTCGAGCCGCTCCTTGACGCGCTCCTTCGGGCCGACGAGCGAGGTCATGTCGATCATCTCGGCCGGCAGCGCCGCGGCCGCCTCCTCGCGCTTGCCCTCGAGGTAGAGGTCCTGGACCTCGTCGGCGGCCTCCTCGAAGCCGTAGCGGCGGACCAGCGCGTTGTAGAAGTTCTGCTTGCGCGAGCCCATGCCGCCGACGTAGAGCGCCAGCAGCGGCCGCACCGCGTCGCGGGCACGGTCGATGTCGTCGTCGATGCAGACGTTCACGTTCGGCGCGATGTCGAAGCTGTCGTCGATCCGCTTGTCGCCGCCGGCGCGCGCGGCGCCCTCCTCGAGCAGCGTGCGGAACTCGGCGACGTGCTCGGGGGAGAAGAAGGTCGGCAGCCAGCCGTCGGCGATCTCGCCGGTCAGCGTCGTGTTCTTCGGGCCGATCGCGGCGATGTAGATCGGCATCCGCTCCTGGACCGGGGCGATCATCAGCTTGAGCGCCTTGCCGGGGCCGTCGGGCAGCGGCAGCTCGTAGATCTCGCCGTGGTACTCGAGCCGCTCGCGGGCGAGCGCCTTGCGCAGGATCTCGACGTACTCGCGCGTGCGCCGCAGCTGGCGGGCGAACGGCTGGCCGTGCCAGCCCTCGGCGACCTGGGGGCCGGACGAGCCGATCCCGAGGATCATCCGCCCGTCGGAGAGCTGGTCGATCGTCGCGGCGGTCATCGCCGTCATAGCCGGGGTGCGCGCCGGCATCTGGAAGATCGCCGAGCCGAGCTTGATCCGGGTCGTCTGCGAAGCCAGCCAGGCCAGCACGGTCGCGGTGTCGGACCCGTAGGCCTCGGCCGCCCAGACGGAGTCGAACCCGGCCGACTCGGCCTCGCGGACGATCTCGAGCTGTTGCTCGGGAGTCAGTCCCAGTCCCCAGTACCCAACGTGCAGACCCAACCGCATGCAAGTCTCCTTTCACCCGCAGGAACGAGCTTGATGTCGCCGACGGCCCGCCGTACCCTCGAGCGGCCGCGTCGCGGCATCGTATGGCAACCGAACCGTCCCAGAGCCGATGAGGACCCCGCGCCGCCGGCCCGCGCGCGAGCTGCGCGCCGCCATCGACGAGATGCCGCTCGCCACCCGCCGGGCGATGCTCGACGCGATCGCCCGCAATCCGATCATCGTCGGCGCCTACTCGTCGCCCGCCGGCGGGGTCTGCCCGATGCTCGCCGCGCACCGCAACGGCGGTCGCACCAGCTATGCCCGCTTCGCCCGGGCCTGGGACCGCTA
>JAAYBF010000035.1 GCA_012718975.1 Solirubrobacterales bacterium
CGCGGTCTCGGACCTGTCCGGCGTGGCCGGCGGCCGGATCGAGCTGCGTGGGTATCACGGCCGCGGCGACTGGCGGGCGTTGCCGACGGCGCTGCGCGGCGGGCGGCTGCACGCCGAGCTGTCCGACGACCTCGACGGCGCCTACGAGCTGCGGGCGCGGGCGACCGACGGGGCCGGCAACGCGGGTGTCGGCTACGGCGGCGTGCGGACGCTGCCGGTGCGGGCGGCGACGCGGCTGGCCGGGCACCTGCTGGTCCGCGCGCGGCGGGCGAGGCCGGGCTGCAAGCCGGCGAAGGCAGCGCGCTGCCGGACGGTGGCGACGGTCCGCCGGCAGGCCGCGCGGGTGGCGCGCGGCGGCCAGGTGGTGCTGCGCGCAACCGCAACCACCGCGGCGGGACGGCCGCTCGCCGGTGCGGAGATCGCCGCGACGCTGGTGTCCGCCGACGGGCGGGAGACCGGGCTGCCGGCGCTGCGCACCGACGCCGCGGGCGCGGTCGCGACGGTGCTGACCGCCCGCCGGTCGGCGACGGTGCGGCTGCGCTACGCCGGCGACGGCCGCCACCGCGCGAGCGAGGCGGCGGTCGAGCTGCGGGTGCCGGCGCAGGCGACGATCGCGGCGGGCGGGCCGGCGGTGCGGGCGGTCCGCCAGCTGCGGCGCAAGGCCGCACGCGGACCGTGGCGGGCTGTCGCCGTCGCGGGCCGGGTGGTCCGCTTCCGCGGCCGGGTGCTCGGCGGGGCGGTGCCCCGCGCGGGGAAGCTCGTCGAGGTGCAGGCCCACTTCCGCGGCCGCTGGCGGACGATCTCGGCGGTCCGCTCCGACCGCCGCGGACGGTGGTCGTTCCGCTACCGCTTCGGCGCCTCACCCCGCACGGCGACCTACCGGATGCGCGCGCGGGTGCCCGCCGAGGCCGGCTACCCGTTCGCGGCCGGCACGTCACGCCCGCTGCGCGTTACCGTCCCGGGGGCCCGCCGGTGACCGCGGGCTCCCGATGACCGAGCCAGCGACACCAAACGGGGCCGAGCAGGAGACCGGCGGCGAGGCGGCAGCCGATCCGCCGGTCTTCTACTTCGACCTCGGCTCGCCGTACGCGTGGCTGACCGCCGAGCGGATCCACGACGTGCTGGGCGAGCCCGCGGTGTGGCAGCCGATCCTGCTCGGCGGCATCTGGCAGCAGACCGGTGGCGGCTCGTGGGCGCGGACCGACGCGCGCGCCGACGGGATGGCGGAGATCGAGCGGCGGGCCGCCGGGTACGGCCTGCTGCCGGTCCGCTGGCCGGACCCGTGGCCGTCCAACTCGCTGGCGGCGATGCGCGCGGCGACGTTCGCCCAGCAGGCGGGCCGCACGGTCGCCTTCGCGCTGGCGGCATTCCGTCAGGCGTTCTGCGCCGGACGCGACCTCGCCGAGGTCGACAACGTCCTGATCGCCGCCGCGGCCTGCGAGCTGCACCCCAACGCGATCGTCAAGGGGATCGAGACCAAGTCCGTCAAGGACCGGCTGCGCGCCGCCACCGAGGAGGCCGCCGCCCGCGGCGTGATCGGCGTCCCCACCGTCGCCGTCGGCGACCAGCTCTTCTGGGGCGACGACCGCCTCGAGGACGCCGCCGCCGCCGCGCTCGTGGCGCGGCGGGGCTGACTCAGCGGAGTGCGTCAGCGACGTCGTCGCGGGCCAGCAGTAGGCGCCTGCCGTCCCGAAGCGTCGCGACTAGCTCGCCGTCGCGATCGAGCAGCCACTTGGCGTTGATCGCCGTCAGGTGGGTGATCCTCCCCTGATCGTCGAGTCGGACGGCGTGTCCCTCGGGCGTCTGTTGAGCCGGCGCTCGCTTGTCGTCGTCAGCGCTCGACAAATAGAGAACATCCCCGATCGGCTCATAGGTGCCATCGAGCCGGAGGTCTGCTGCCGATACGTGAACGATCGCGATTGCCATGTCAGCTAGGAGGCTGATCGGTTGAGAACACGGTAACGATGATGGCAGGCTGCTCGCCGAACTCAACCACGGCCAGCACCCAGACATCGGCCTCGCGACGGAAGAAGCGCTCCCGCCCGGGACGCGGATCGGGGTGACGCTCGTCGGGCTGCCGAACAGCTCGATCTATCAGCGCAAGATCGGCGACAGCGGCATGCTCCTCGAGGATCTTCGCGTACACGATCGCGAAGAGCACCACCTCGACTCCCTCAGGCGTCGTAGTCCGAAGCACAACCTCCATGCTGGAGCGCGTCCGGCGGGCGGGCTAGTCGATCGAGACGAGGTCGATGACGAAGACGAGGGTCTCGTTGGGGCCGATGGTGGGCGGGCTGCCCTGGGCGCCGTAGGCCTTGTTGGGCGGGATGATCAGCTCGCGACGGCCGCCGGCCTTCATGCCGATCAGGCCCTCGTCCCAGCCGGCGATCACGTCGCCCTGGCCGACGGTGAGATCGAACGGGGCACCGCGGTCGTAGGAGTTGTCGAACTCCTCCTTCGTCGAGTAGGCGACCCCGACGTAGTTGACCGACACGCTGTCGCCCGCCTTGACCGCCGGACCGGAGCCCTCCTTGATGTCGCGGATCTGGAGCTGCTTCGGCGGCTTGCCGGACGGCACCTTCACGTCGGGCTTGTTCGACGCGGCGGCCTCCTCGGCGCCGTCGGACGCCGACTCGCTCGCCGGCGGCGCGTCGACGGTGAACTCAGCGGTGGTGGTGTCGCTGCCGCAGCCGGCGGCGGTCAGCGCGAGGCCGGCCAGGCCGGCCGCGATCAGATGACGAGTACGCATGGGGGCGAATACTAGGCAGCGCCAGCCGGCCCGCGCAACGGAGA
>JAAYBF010000223.1 GCA_012718975.1 Solirubrobacterales bacterium
CGGGCTGTGCGGGGCCGTGCGGGGCGGCGGCGGACGGCCGGCGCCGTCCGCGCCGCGCGGCGGGCGGCGCGTCGAGCCTCGGCGACCGCAGCGGTGCGGCGGGTCCCGCCGCGTTCGTTGCCGCTTCGGCCGGGGTTCGCGTGCACGCGGCGCTCGGCCAGGTCGCGCACGACCTGCGGGTCGCTGTCGGGCACGCGCGCGGTCTCGAAGGTGGTCGCGACCGGCTCGCGGCGCTCGTCGCCGCCTGGGACGGCGAGAACGGCGACTCCCGCGGCGGCGACCGCGACGGCGCAGAGGGCGAGCCGCAGGTAGGAGGCGAGCGCCGAGCGGTGACGCCGCCCGCGCGAACGGCGTGCCCGGCGCGTCAGGCGACGGCCACGCCGCCGCCTCGCCGGCCGGCCGCGGCGCGGCAGGGGCGCGCGGGCGGGCGCGACGGCGGGCGGGTCACCAGCGGGCGGCGCGGCAGCAGGGTCGGCTGGGGAGGCGTCCGGCGCGGCGGCGGACGGCGCGCCGGCCGAAGGTGGCCGCCCCTCGGCGGGGTCGTCCGGCTCGCCCGGGTCGGGCGGCTCGGGCAGCGCCCACGGGTCGTCGGCGGGGTCGTCGCCGGCGGCCGGCGCCGGGTCCTGCGGGCCCTCGGTCCAGGGGTCCGCCGCAGCGTCCCAGGGGTCGTCGGCGGGCGCGCCGGCGCCAGGCGGGGGGTCCTCGTCGGCGATCCCCTCCCAGGGGTCCTCGGACTCCCAGGCGGGGTCGGGGCCGGGCCGGGCGGGGCGGCGGCTGGGCAGCTCGTCGGACATGGCGTCGTCCTCGGGGGCCGGATCAGGCGGCGAGACGGGCGGCGAGCCGCGGCGGGCTGAGGCGGAGGCGCTGACGGGCGGCGATCTCCACGAGCCGCCGCACGGCGGGGCGGTCCGGGGAGCGCCAGAACAGCGCGATCGTGCGGGGCGGGACGATCCCGTCGAGCGCGACCAGCGCGACGCGCTCGTCGGTCTCGTCGACGGTCAGCCGCGGCACGATCGCCGACCCGACCCCGCCGGCGACCAGCGCCTGGACGCCCGCGTTGCAGGGGGCGCCGAGGCGGTAGCGCGGGTCGACGCCGTGCGCGCGCAGCGCCGCGTCGACCAGCTCGGCACGCCGTCCGTCTCCGCAGCGGATCAGGTCGATCGCGCTCAGGCTCGGCGCGCTCGGCGGCGTTCCGCGCTTGGCGAGCGGGGCGCGCGCGGGGGTCAGCAGGACGTAGGGGTCCGACATCAGCTTGCGGGTCTCGAACGCCGAGTCGGGCGACGGAGGGCTGCCGAACGCGACGTCGAGCCGGCCGCTCTCGACCAGCTCCTCGAACTCGTCGCCGTCGTCGGACCAGACCACCTCGACCTCGATGTCGGGCAGCTCGTGGTCGAGCTCGCGCAGCACCGAGGGCAGCAGCCGCACGCCGATCGACTCGAACGCGCCGACGCGCAGCCGGCCGCGGCGGCCGTCGCGCAGCGCCTCCAGCTCGGCGCCGGCGGTCGCGAGCCGCTGGATGATCTGGTCGCTGTGGCGCAGCAGCAGCTCGCCGGCCGGGGTGAGCGCCCCGGGCGCGGAGCCGCGCCGCCGCTCGAGGACCGTGGCGCCGACGATCGCCTCGAGCGCCGCGATCTGCTCGGACACGGCCGACTGCACGTAGCCGAGGCTCTCGGCCGCCGCCCGGAAAGAGCCCTCGCGGGCCACCGCCGAGAGCGCCGCGAGGTGGCGGAACTCCACTGCCTGCCATTGGGAACGCTGCATCGCTAGCTCCTGATTCGAGAAGGACCTGTGCCCTCTCGGTGGAGCGAGCCGGCCGCTCCGCCCCCCTGCGTTCGGCGGCGGCCGCTCAGGCGGTGCCGGCCGCGGCCGCGGCGGGCCGGGCGAGCGCGGCGAGCAGGTCGGCCTGGGCGACCAGTCCGGCGAGGCGGCCGTCGCCGTCGACGACCATCGCCGCGTGGCGGCGGCCGTCGGTCAGCGGGCCGACGAGCGCGGTCACGGGGTCCTCGGGCTCGACGGTCAGCGGCGGCGACATCACCGCCGCGACCGCGTCGGCGGGCCGCGCCAGCTCGCGCAGGCCGACCCCGCCGACCGGCCGGCGCTCGCCGTCGAGCACCGGCAGCAGCCGCACGCCGGAGTCGAGCAGCAGGGCGCGGGCGACGGCCGGCTCGGCGTCGCGCGCGACGGAGATCACGTCGCGCGACATGATGTCGCCGCAGCGCAGGCCGGACCGCTCGCGTGAGACCACCCGCGCCTCGAGCTCGCCGAGCAGGGCGGCGAGGTCGTCGCGGTCGATGTCGAAGGCCTCGCCCATCTCGGCGAGCACCGCGTCGACGTCGTCGGGACGCAGCCCGACGCGCCGTGACGGGGCCGGGTCGCTGCTCGGCGGTCGCGCGGCGGGCGCCGGCGCGCGGTGCGGGTAGGCGTGGCCGAGCAGCCGGTTGAAAGCCCAGCCGGCGGCGACCAGCGCCAGCGCGCCGGTCGCGACCGGCGTCAGCGGCAGCAGCCAGTCGGCCGACTCGACCGCCGGCCCGCCGAGCGTGGCGGTGAGCGCCATCGCCCCGCCGGGCGGGTGCAGCGAGCGCGTGAGCGACATCGCCGCGACCGCGAGCGTCACCGCCAGCGCACAGGCGGCGGGCCCGCCGCCGAGGACGTGGGCGACCGCGACGCCGACCAGCGCGGAGATCGCGTTGCCGCCCACCACCGGCCACGGCTGGGCGAGCGGGCTCGACGGCACCACGAACAGCAGCACCGCCGACGCGGCGATCGGCGCGACGATCCAGGCGCGCTCGCCGTGGTCGCCGTAGAGCGCCACGCCCGCCACGCCGACCAGCAGCGTCGCCGCGCCGACGGCGAGCGCCGCGGTCGCGCGGTCGCGCGCGGTCGCGCCGGCGAGGATCGGGCGGAACAGGCGCCAGGCGCGCTTGGGACGGGCCGTCACCGCGGCGATTCTATGGACGGTCAGCGCCCGCCCGGTCCCGCCCCACCGCTACTTCCACCCGCCGCGCCGGTTGACAGCGACTGTGGGCCCCGGCCCGCCGCTGGA